>NZ_JAJNEL010000002.1 GCF_029428675.1 Streptomyces sp. JH14
GTTCTCACGTACCGTCAGGCCCCGTCCGCCCCGCCACCTGCCCTGCATTCGGCCCGGGCTCCCTGCGCCCCGGCCGGACTTCGAGCGCGCGTGCGTTCACGAGTCCCGACTTCGCATCACCACATGAGCGGCCCCCTTCAACGACGATGGGAAAGTGATCCACTCCACTCGCGGAAATTTTGCATACGGTATGGAGTAGACCGTATTCTGGAGACGGGCCACCCCTGTGTCTAGAGGCTGCACGCCTTCTTTCTGGCTCTCACGTCCCGCGCCGATGCGACGGCTCGGCGATACGTTGCCGTGACCGTGCAGCCCAAGGCAGTTGACGGCCTCGCAGATGTGGGGCATCCCGTGCTGATTCCGGGTTCGGGCTGCCGGCCGCCCGAAAGGGCTTTGTGGCCGCCGCCGTCGGGGATGCGACCGAGCTTCTTGACGTCGATGTGGGCCAGTTCGCCGGGCCGAGCGCGTTCCTGAGGGCTCACCGGTGGCCCGGTCCAGTACGGCGAGAACGGGCAGGCCATGACGTCGCAGGATCCGGTGGGCGGTGGAGGCGGCGACGCCGGCACGGGCCGCCGGCCGCAGCGGGCCGATGCGGTGTGCGCGCCGCAGACGGATGACCTGTTCCTCGACGGTGACGGGTGCGCGCAGGGGCTGGTGGTGTGGGCGGCTGGAGCGGTGTTCCGTTCCTGCCAGGCCGTGCGCGCGGTAGCGGCCGGCCCACCGGGCCGCGGTGGTGCGGCTGACCTGGAAACGTTCTGCGGCCCGCCGCAGTGGCCAGCCGTCTTCCACGGCGCACCGGGCCAGACGCAGCCGGCCTGTCGGAGTCAGCGGGCCTTACGGTGGGACACGAGGGCCGCCTGACGAAAGGCCCTGGCGCCGTGGCCGCGGCGACGGGCGCACCTGACGCTGGTTCCGGCGAAACCGCCCCCGTCGGGCGATGCCGGCGCGGAGGCGTGCCTGGAATCCTGGTCGGGAAACCAGGCACCGCCGGGCGTGTGGGTCAGAACCACTCGGCCCGGCTGTCCGCCGCGGTGCGGTCCAGGCTGTCGAGCAGGTCGAACTGGGGCTCCGTTCGCGGGAGTTCCGCGCGGAAGAAGTACCGGGCCGCCTGCCGCTTGCCCTCGTGGAAGTCGTCCGCGCCGTCCTTGAGCGCGAGGAACTGCTCCAGCCAGATCCAGGCCAGCACCACGTGGCCGACGGCTTCCAGGTAGACGGAGGCGTTGGCCAGGGCTGTCGACGGATCTCCGGTCGACCACAACCTGGCCGTGGTCCGCTCGACGCGGGCCGCGGCCTGCTCCAGCCGGGCGGCCAGCGCAGCCGCCTCGCCGTCCGCCGCCGTGGCCCGGGCGATGGTCGCCGAGACGGTCTCCAGCAGCAGCCGCAGCCCTGCGCCGCCGTCCATGACAACCTTGCGGCCGAGCAGATCCAGTCCGTGGATGCCGTGAGTCCCCTCGTGGATGGGGTTGAGGCGGTTGTCCCGGTAGAACTGCTCGACGTTGTACTCGCGGGTGTAGCCGTAGCCGCCGTGCACCTGAATGGCGAGGTCGTTGGCGGCCAGGCACCACTGGGAGGGCCAGCTCTTGGCGAGGGGAGTCAGGACGTCCAGCAGCAGTCGGGCGCGAGCGCGCTCGGGCTCGTGCTCGGCGGTGCGCTCCTCGTCGAGCAGGCGGCTGCAGTAGAGGCTGAGCGCGAGGGCGCCCTCCACGTAGCTCTTCTGCGCCAGCAGCATCCTGCGCACGTCGGTGTGCTCGATGATGGGGACCTGCGGGGCGTTCGCGTCCCTGCCCGTCAGCGGGCGGCCCTGCGGGCGGGTGCGGGCGTAGTCGACGGCGTGGAGATAGCCGGTGTAGCCGAGCGCCGTGGATCCGAGTCCGACGCCGATGCGGGCCTCGTTCATCATGTGGAACATGTACGCGAGCCCGTGGTGGGCCTCGCCCACCAGGTAGCCGACCGCGCCCGGGGCGCCGCCCGGGGTGTGCCGGCCCTCGCCGAAGTTGAGCAGCGTGTTGGTGGTGCCGCGGTAACCCATCTTGTGGTTGAGACCGGCGAGCACCACGTCGTTGCGCTCGCCCGGGCTGCCGTCCGGCTCGACCAGGAACTTGGGCACGATGAACAGCGAGATGCCCTTCACGCCCGCCGGCCCGCCGGGGATCTTGGCCAGCACCAGGTGGACGATGTTCTCGCTGAGTTCGTGATCGCCCCCGGAAATCCACATCTTGGTGCCGGTGAGCCGGTACGTCCCGTCTGCCTCCGGCACCGCCCGGGTGGTGATGTCGGCCAGCGAGGAGCCGGCCTGTGGCTCCGAGAGGCACATGGTGCCGAAGAAGCGGCCCTCGACCATGGGCCGCACATAGGTGTCGACCTGCTCCTTGCTGCCGTGCGCCAGAAGCAGGTTGGCGTTGCCGATGGTGAGGAACGGATACGCGGCGGTGCCGACGTTGGCCGCCTGGAACCACGCTGTGCAGGCATTGGCGACCACGGTGGGCAGCTGCTGTCCGCCGACCTCGTAGTCCATGGCGGCGCCGGTCAGGCCTGCCTCGGCGAAGACCCGCAGGGCCTCCTTGACCTCCGGGATGATGTGCACCCGCTCGCCGTCGAAGCGGGGCTCCTCGGCGTCGTTCTTCTTGTTGTGCGTGGCGAAGTGCCGGTTCGCGATGGACTCGCTGAGGTCCAGCACCGCGTCGAAGGTGTCCCGGTCGTGGTCGGCGTAGCGGGGGCGCCGGGTCAGGGCCGTGACGTCCAGCCAGTCGTGGAGCAGGAAGTCCAGGTCGCGGCGCGAAAGCAGGAGGGAGTCCATGGTCGGGGGTCCGATCGGGGAGGGTGGGTGGGGACGTGGGCGGCGCTTCAGACAGTGGTACCGATGCCGCCGTCGACGGGGATCACCGCGCCGGTGACGTACGCTCCGGCTCGGCTGCACAGGTAGACCGCCACCCCGGCCATGTCGTCGGGGCGGCCGATCCGGCGCAGCGGGGCGGCCTCGGCCACGGCGTCCCCGTGGGCCCTCAGCGTGGCGGCCATCATCTTGGACTCGAACGGACCGGGGGCGATCGCGTTGACCGTGATGCCCTGCGGGCCGAGTTCCCTCGCCAGTACGCGGGTCAGGTGGTGCAGTCCGGCCTTGCTCGCCGCGTAGGAGTAGGCCGGCAGCGAGCTCACGTGGAGACCGTCGATGGAACCGACGTTGATCACACGCGCCGGGTCGTCATGGGAGCCGCCCTCGCGCAGCAGCGGCAGAAGTGCCTGGGTCAGCAGGAAGGGGCTGCGCAGGTTGAGGTCCATGACCTTGTCCCAGCCGCCGACCGGAAACTCGTCCAGTGGTGCGCCCCACGTCGCGCCGGCGTTGTTGACGAGGATGTGGAGCCGCTCCTCCCGTTCGGTGATCTCCGCGGCGAGCCGGTGGCACTCCTCGGCCTGTGACAGGTCCGCGGGCAGGGCGATCGCCTCGCCGAGTGCGGAGAGTTCACGCACGGCTTCCTCGCATGCCGCGGCATTGCGGGAGCTGACGTAGACCTTGGCACCGGCTCCGACGAGACCTCGGGCGATCATCAGGCCGATGCCGCGGGACCCCCCGGTGACCAGGGCGGTTTTACCGGAAACGGAGAACAGCGAGGTCACGGTGGCTCCAGGAAGCGGTGATCGGAAGGATACGGATTCCGAGAGACTAAGCGGTCGCTTAGATCGCGTCAACATCGCCGGCCACTGCCCGGGCCACATCGACGGCACCGCCTGGTCACGCCCGGCACGGTCCCGTTCGTGGGACGCGAGGACGAGGTACGGGCCCTGCCCGCCGTTCTGCGGGAGGACACCGGAGGGCCTCCGGCGGCGGTGGCCCTGTACCGTCCGCCGGGCGCGGGCAGGACCACGCGCTATCTGCGCCTGGCCGAGCAGCTGCGTGACGCGTTCCCCGACGGAGTGCACTTCGCCGACCTCGGCGGGACGGACGAGCATCCGCCCAACGCGACCAGCGTCATTGCTCACCTTTGTGAGGGCAGGAGGAGCCCCACCTCCGGGCATCACTTCACGCCTGAGTTTCCGCGCAGTCGTCGCCCCAGTACGAGTGGCGGATGTTCACGGCCGCATCAAACTTCCTGCGAACTTCCTGGAGTGGCGGAGGCCCGCCGGAAGAAACTGCTGACGCAGCGCCGCAGCGTGTGGCCACATCGGCCGCCACCGTACCCGAGCACAGCACGCCCCTCCCCGGACGCTGCAGCCCGCTCACCGCGCCCCGAGGAGGCACCGTGGTTCAGGACCTGTCCCTTACCCGACCGGCCGACCTCGCACTCGGCACGCGTACGGACCGCGCGGCGGCGCTTCAAGGAGGAGGAACGGCCTTCGACCCGACGCGCCGTGTGGGGAACGCCCGGAACGCCGGAGATCGCACAGACTCCAAAGTCACTCTCACGCTTCTGCACCCACGCGTGAGCGGACCGGCGCCGGTCCGTGAGGGGCTCGGCATGCCGGCCGACCCGTGTCGCGCGGTGCCGGTGCTGCGCGGCAGGGAGCAGGAGTTCGCCGCGCTGACCGGTCTGCTGGAGGACGCGGAACGCGGAAAGGGGGGTCTGCTCCTCATCGAGGGGGCGCCGGGCTCCGGGAAGACGCGGTTGCTCGAAGAGGCCCGGCTCGCGGCCGGGCGCCGGGGACTGCGCGTCTTCCACGGTGGCGGCGATCCCGAGGGGCACACCGTTGCGCTGGGTCCGATCCTGCAAGCCTTTTCCTCCGGGAGCGATCCGCTGTTCGACGCGCGGCAGCTGAGCGATGCCACGCAGTTGCCGAACCAGGGGTTCTGGATCCTGCAGGAGATCCGCGAACGTCTGGAGCGGGCGGCGATGGCCACCCCCCTGGTCGTTCTCGTCGACGATGTGCAGTGGTGTGACGAGACCAGCCTCCTCGCGCTGAGGAGCCTGCCCGAGTCGCTGGCAGGGAATCCCGTCGTCTGGCTTCTCGCAGCGCGCACCGCAGGGCTGTCGGGGTGCGCCCGCACGACGGTTTCCCGGCTGGCGAGAGAAGGCGGCCGGCGCATACGCCTGGGCCCTCTGGGCGGCGAGGCGATCAGGGAGCTCGCGCGTGACGCCCTCGGCGCCGTTCCGGACGAGGCCATCCTGGACCTGGCGTCACCGGCCGAGGGCAAGCCGCTGCTGCTGAGGGAGTTGTTCGAGGGCCTGCGGGACGAAGGCGCCGTGACGGTACGTTCCGGCCGGGCACGCCTGACGGGCACGCGGACACCCAAGCGCTTCAAGGAATCCATCCGGTACCGTCTGTCCCACTTGTCGGAAACGGCACGTCACTTCGCCGAGGTGGCCTCGGTGCTGGGCCGCTCCTGCTCGGTCGACCTGATGGTCGAGCTGCTCGAAGTACCGCTGGGTTCCCTCGTGGAGCCGCTGCAAAAGGTACTCGCGGCCGAACTCATGGTGGAGGTCGACGGGCGCGTGGCCTTCCGCCATGACCTGGTACGGGAGGCCATCGCGGGCCTGGCGCCCGCCCCCCGCCGACGGTGGCTCCAACGCCGCTCCGTCGACTTGCAGTTGGCCCGGGGGGTGCCGGTGACGGACGTCGCGGCGATGCTCTGCGAGAGCGCGGAGCCGGGAGACCGTGAGGCCGTGACTCTCCTCACGCACGCGGCTGCCGAACTGGCTCCTCGGGCGCCCGCGGCCGCCGCCGATCTGAGTGCCCACGCCCTGAGGCTGCTGCCCGAGGACGACCCGGCGCGGCCTCGGATGATCGCGGAAACCGTGTCGTTCCTGTGGCTCGGCGGTGACCACGGCCGGGCGCTGGAGCTCGCCGAGTCGGCGTTTCGGGAGCCGGGTGCGCTGGACCCCGAGAGCGAGGCCCGACTGCGCCTGGATCTCGCCGGCCTCACGAGCCAGCAGTCCTTCGTCGAGGCCGTCCGCCAGGGACGGCTGGGCACGGCGGTCGAGGGTGCGTCCACCGGCCTCAAGGCCTACTCGCTGGCCCTCCTGGCGCTGAATCTGACCAGGGGCGGCTCCCTGGACGACGCTCACCGGACAGCTCTGCGCGCACGGGCACTGGCGCGGAGCGCGGGGCGGACGGCCGCCGAGGTCACGGCGCTCATCGCGGAATCGATCGTCGCCTTCGCCCGCGCCGACTGGGGGCGTGCCCGCGCCGCGTCGGACCAGGCGGTCCTGCTCGCACAGGAAGTGGACCCGGCGGAGATCCCTTACAAACCGGGAATGTGGCGGATCTATCTGCTCAGCAGCTGCGGGCTCGCGCAGCAGGCGGTGGACGAAGCGGACGCGGGAGTCCGGCTGGCCAGACGGCACGGCCAAGCGGCGTCGATGCACTTCTGGGCCATGGGGCGTGCACGCTTCCTGCTGGACGCGGGACGCCTGGAGGAGGCACGTGCCGAAGCCGAGGGCGTGGTGGCCATGGCCGAGGACCTCGGTTCCGCCGACTTCACCGACACCTCCGTCCGCTATCCCGTCGGCCTCGTCGCCATGCACACCGGCGAACGGCAGGGAGTGCGCAGAGCGGCACGTGACGCCGCCGAGATGATGCGCGACGAATCGGTGTTCGTGAGCCGCTTCGGCGCCTGGCTGGCCGCCCAGGCGGCCGAGTGGGAGGGGGACAGCAGGCGGGCCCTGGAGCTGATGCCCCCCGAGACGGAGTTCTTCGACACCGTGCATCCCGAGTTCTGCCTGCCGTTCGACCCGACGGACCAGCCGGTCTTCGTACGCATCGCGCTGCGCGCCGGTGACCGGCAGCGCGCCGCACAGGCGGTCGCGGTGGCCCGGCAGAGGGCCGAGGCCAATCCGGAGTTCGCAAGCCTCGCGGCGGCGGCCGCGCACGCACGCGGACTTCTGGAGGAGGACGCGGAACTGCTGGCCGAGGCGGTGGAGCTGTACCGGGGCAGCCAACGACCGATCGCCGTCGCCTCGGCGTGCGAGGACGCAGGGCGCGTCCTGCTGACGACGTCGCCGGTTCGGGCCGCTCCGTACCTGGAGAGGGCACTGCGCCTGTACGAGGAGTGCGGCGCGGAATGGCACGCCGCGCGTGTCAGGCGCCACCTCGCGGCGGCGGGCAGCCGGACGAAGCCGGCGGCACACGCCCGGAACCGTTCCACAGGCTGGGCCGGCCTCTCGCGAGGGGAGCTGCAGGTGGTGCGGCTGGTGGCGGCCGGAGCGACCAACCGCGAAGTGGCCGAGCGGCTCTTCGTCTCGCCGCACACGGTGAACACGTATGTCCGGCGGTCCTTCAAGAAGTTGGGCATCACTTCCCGGATCGAACTGGTGAAGATCGCGATGGAGCACGACCAGGAAGTCGCGGGCGCCGCCTGAACCCATGCGGCCCGGCATCCGGTGCGGCGGGCGGTGGTAGCACTCGTGGGTGGCCCGCCGCACCGGATGCCGGGCGGGCAGGCGCGGTCGCGCCGGCCCTCATCCCTGACGGCTGCGCTCCGCCTCCGACAGGCCTCCCCAGACGCCGTACGTCTCCTTGATTCCGAGGGCCATGCGGGCGCATTCCTGGCGTACCGGGCAGCCGCCGCAGATACGGCGGGCGCGCTCCTCCCGCTCACGGCGCCGACGACCGCGCTCCCCGGAGGGCGAGTAGAAGATGGAGCTGTCCATGCCCCGGCAGGCAGCGAGGCGCTGCCAGTCCCACAGGTCGCCCATGGGCTTGAGCCAGGTCAGGTGGCTGGTTCGTTGCATGAGCCCTCCTCACGCTCGTTCGTATCGGTACGTCATGGAGCCTGGCGCCGGCCGGAGACCGCCGCATCCGTCGCATGACTGACGACTCGACCGGGGCCTGACGGCAAGATCGGCCGGGTCGGGCGAACTCCGGTGAGTCGATTGACGGATGTGAGGGTCTCCCGGTCCCGGTGATGATCGGAGGCGGGAGGTCCGGCCCGTTCGTGGCCGTACCCCGATGCCGTCCCGAGAGGAAGTCCCCCATGAGCTCCACCGTGAAGGTCTCCGTCATCTACTACTCGTCCACCGGCTTCAGCGCCGAGATAGCGAAGGAGATCGCCGAGGCCGCCGAGAAGGCGGGAGCCGAGGTCCGGCTGCGGAAGGCCGCCGAGTTGGCGCCGGAGGCCGCCATCGCGTCGAACGAGGCGTGGGCCGCGCATGCGGCGGCCAGCGCAGGCGTCCCCGTGGCCACGCCGCAGGACGTGGAGTGGGCCGATGCCGTGATCTTCGGTACGCCGACCCGTTTCGGCAACGTCTCCTCACAGCTCAAGCAGTTCCTGGACACGCTGGGCGGCCTGTGGGCACAGGGCAGACTGGCCGACAAGGTCTACAGCGGATTCGTCACCACCGCCACCACGCACGGCGGTCAGGAGTCGACGCTCCTCGCGCTGTACAACTCCATCCACCACTTCGGCGGCCTCGTGGTCGCTCCCGGCTACACCGACCCGGTCAAGTACATCGACGGCAACCCGTACGGCACCTCCCACGTGGACGGTCAGGGCAACAACCCGGTCGGGCCGCAGACGCGCGACGCCGCCCGACACCAGGCCGAGCGTGTCGTGCGGATCGCGGGCGCGCTGAAGGCGGGGCTGGCCGCCTGAGAGGCGGCCGGGCGAAGGGCTCGTGCCCGCCGGCCACGGGGATGCGGGCCGGGCCCTTCCGGTGCTCGGCCCGCCACGCCCGGCAGCCCGCGTCGGGCCGCCACTCGACCGGTGCCGGGACCTGCGACGGCAGCGGCGGGCACGGATGGTGGCCGACGAGGATCCGGACAAAACCCACGTGCGACCGGCCTCGCAGGCGGAGAACTACCCGTCCTGAGCCCGGAGTCGGCAAGGAGGCCGGGCGAGGACGGCAACGGCCTGCCGGCGCCGGACGGTGCGCGGAGGCCGCTCACCGATGGCCGGGATCGCCCTCCCGGTCCGCGCGGGCGCCGGGGTCCCGATCCTGGCGAACGGGCATGTCGCCGCCCTCGGGCGCCCAGCAGGGACGGCGCAGCGGACCGCGCAGCCTGCCCATGACCTCCGCGGGCGAGCCGTCGATGACGGAGCGGGCGGGGAACACGCTGCGCTGTTTGACGCACGCGCCCGTGCCGACCAGGGACTCGGCGCCGATACGGCTCCAGCCGTCGATGAGCGCGCCCGCTTCCACCACGGTGCCGTTCTCCACATGACAGCCCTGGAGAATCGTGCCGGGCCCGATCACCACGTCGTCCTCGATGACCAGGTCACTGCCGGGCAGTGGGCGCAGCACGGTGTTCTCGAGAATCGTGACGCGTGCACCGATCCGTATGGCGCCCCGCGAACCGCCGACGACACGCACCCCGCCCGCGATGATCGTGTGCTCGCCGACGACCACGTCGCCCACGAGTTCCGCGCTGTCGGCCACCAGGACCGAGGGCGCCACCTGAGGTGACACACCGCGGTACGAGTAGTGCTGGCCCAAGGGTGCTCCCGAAACGATCGCCGCCGGCTTGATGTGCCGGATGTCGGTGTCCGGATCGTAGGACGTCTTCCGCGCGGAGTTCGCCGCCGGGCCGGCGAACCTGCCCCAGCGACTCCGGAGTTGTGCCCCATGGAGCAGCCGGGTGGTGGATCGCTCTGCTTCGGCACGTCGGAACGGGGCAGTCCGTGGCACGCCGCCACGGGACTCCTTCGTGGTGTGCGTGATCGCTGTGCCGGTCAGCGGCCGGCCGCCGTGACCCTCTCGGCGAGGCGGGCTCCAGCCCATCGCGCGGCTTCGCTCCTGGCGTGCTTCGTGCGGCCGTGCGCGAGCCGCTGTCGCCCGACCGAGGCCTGCCTCCGACGCCGGTGCACCGGAGCCGGGCTGTGCCGTGTCCGTGCGTGCCGGTCCTCGGAACAGCCCCGTCGGGCGGTCACTGCGGCTCCAGTACCGACGGAAGCTGTCCGCGCGACGCGACCCCGACCTTCATGAAGACACGCGAGAGGTGGCTGGCCACCGTGCGGTGCGTCAGCGCCAATTGCCACCCGATCATCTGATTGGTCAGACCGGCTGCCGCCAGGCGGGCCACCTCCGCCTCCCTGGGGGTGAGACGGAACCGCGCCGCCCAGTCCGGGTGCGCCGACGCCGTCGCCTCACCGGCGGCGATCAGCTCGGACGCTGCGCCACGCGCCCACGCGTCCGCGCCCAGGGCGGTGAAGGAGTCGCGTGCCTTCTGAAGATGCGTGCGGGCTTCCAGCACCCGCCGCTGCCGACGGAGCCACTGCCCGAAAGCGAGCTCGGTGCGGGCCAGTTCGTAACGCAGCGGTGCGCTTCGGGCCGTCAGAGCGTCCATGAAGTGGCGCTCTGCCTCGTCCCCCTCGCTCAGCAGCGCACGTGACCGGGCCACGAGGTGCCCCACCAGTGGTGATCCGACGCCGCGGTTGACCTCCGCCACCCGCCGCACCTGGTCGCGGACCTCGTCCGCGCGGCCGGCGGCGACGGCGGCGGCGACGTAGTCCCCCAGTGCCCAGCCGGCGGCGACCGGGTGCCAGGCGTCACCGGAGTCGGTCGAGAGCATGCGCAGTTCCTCGAAGGCGTCCTCCGGCCGGCCATGGGTGAGCGACATCAGACCGCGCGCCCACCGGGCTCGGGCGGCCAGCATCTGCAGGCGGCGGGGCAGGGCGTAGGAAAGGATCTCGTCCGTGAGCACCTGGTGGCCCTCCTCGTCGCCCGTCCACGCCTGTGTCTGGGCCACCCCGGTCCGGAACGCCAGGTGCGCGCAGGTGTCCTCGGCCACCTGGGCCCAGTAGATGCCGAGGTCCGCATCCTGCTCCACCGCGGCCCTGCGGCCCAGGAGGACGTGGGCGATCTGCAGGTGGATGAGCACGGTGATGGCGGTCCCGAAGTGTCCCAGCTTCGCGAGGGGACGCAGGATGTGGCTGCCGATGAGATCCGCGGTGACCGGATCGTCGAGGGCGGTCGCAGTGACCACGTGGGCGACGGCGTGCCGGAGGCTCTGCGGCCGCGCTCCGGCACCGTGCTCGGCCGCGGCCGCGTCGAGCAGCGTGCGCGCCCGTGCGCCGTAGGCCGCGCGGTCAGTCCAGCACAGGGCCGCCAGGAGATCGGGATCGTTCTCCCGCTCCGGCTCGCCGAGTTTCGCCTCCAGCGTCGGCCGCAATGTCCTGCTCCATGCGGGTGCGCACAGTGCCGGGGCGATCGAGCAGGCGACGGGTACGAACGGCGGGGGCCAGTGCGTACTCGGTGCGGCTGCCGAGCGCCGCAGCAGGGAGACGGCGTGTTCCGGAGTTCCGTCGGTGCTGTAGGCGACACGCGCCTCCAGCGCGCAGACCTCCGCGGTCAGTGACGCGGGCATGGGGGCGGCCATGAGCCGGCCGACGAGGCGTCGCAAGGTCCGTACCTGTCCTCGCACGCCGGCGGCATGGGCGGCCTCGGCCAGCCGTGCGGCCCGGCCCTCGGCGGTGGGACTGAGGTCGGCGGCCCGCTCCAGGACGACCGCGGCCTGGGGCAGGTCCGCCGTGGTGCCCTCCTCCAGTGCCGCAGCCGTGGCCTCGTCGGGGTCGGTGGATACGGCGGCGACGTGAAGGGCGCGCAGGTAGGGCATGTCGGCCAGGACATCGGCCAGCGCCAGGTGCACGGGCCGCCGTTGGCCGTGGGAGGAGCCCCAGTGGAGGGCGGACGGGAGCAGGGGGTGGGTGAAGCACAACCGCCCTTCGACGACCGACACCAGACCGGCCCGTTCAGCGGCGATCAGCCCGCCCGCTTCGATACCGCTCGCTTCCGCCGCCTCCAGCAGGACGTCGACACGGTCGGTGTGTGCCACGGCAGCCAGCAGGAGGAAATCGTGCGCCGCCGAGGGCAGCCCGTTCAGGAGCGAGCTCACGTCCCGCTGGAGGGACTCGCCCAGGGGCAGCCACGGTGCGAGGAGCGATGTCTCCGGCATGCCCGGGTCCCGCAGGGTACGGGCGATGCCGATGATGCCCGCCGGGTTGCCGCCCGCCTCCGCGAGTGCACGCGAGCGCAAGGGGGGCGGCAGGAAGCGGACATGGGTGTCCAACAGCCGCTCGCCGTTCGCGGGTTCCAGCGGACTCAGAACCAGCCGGGGAAACCGACGGGTGAACGCCCTTCCGTCGCCGCGCTGAGTGGCGACCAGGAGCGCCACCGGCCCGCGGCGCATCCCTCGTACCGCCGAGGTCAACGCTTCAAGTGACTGCGCGTCAAACCATTGGGCGTCGTCGAGGGCGATCATCAGCGGAACGGCGGCCGTCGCGTCGGTACTCCTGACCAGGGCTTCGACCAGCGCCGTTCCCGCCGTGAGGGGATCCTCGACGGCGGCGACGAGCTGGGTGGCGAAGAGGTCACCGATCTCGGGGGCCGCCGCCGGCTCCCGCTCGAAGGCGGGCAGACGGAGCAGGAGCTGCGTCAGACCTGCTCCGGCCACGTCTGCCTCGGCCCGGTGGCCGCTGACCTCGACGACCGTGAACCCCGCACGGCGGGCGAGTGCGGCTGCCTCCCGCAGCACGGCGGTCTTCCCGATGCCGATGGGGCCGGTGACCACGAGGACCTCTCCGGAGCTCGTCGCGCGGGAGAGAAACCGCTCCACTTCCCGCAGTTCGGTGTCGCGGCCTATCAAGTCGTCAACGACAGGCGGGCCGTGGACTTCCCGGACTTCCCGGTCTTCCCGGTCTTCCCGGTCTTCCCGGTCTTCCCGGTCTTCCCGGTCTTCCCGGTCTTCCCGGTCTTCCCGGTCTTCCCGGTCTTCCCGGTCTTCCCGGTCTTCCCGGACCCAGCGTTCGGACAGGTTGTTGTCATGGGGTGCGTGCACTCGTCCGCTTCCTCCGAATATGGCTGTGCCGGGCGCTGAGGCAAGGACCCCGACGGGTGGGGGAGTTCTCTTGCGAGCGGTGATGGGGCATCAGTGGGCAGGGCGGCCCTCGTGGTGTGGTGCGGCCTGGCCCAGCCGTCCGCCGCGCCCTGCGGCATAGGACATGTACAGGGGGGCGCGGGCTACCGTGAGTAGTCATCAGGTCGTAGCGTGCAGTCACACTACACAACGTGTTACGCCGAGCGCTTCGGCCGGGCGGCGCCCGACCGGCGGCAAGCCGCTCACCCAGGGGGCTTGACCTGCCGAAACACAACCCCTGCCGGTGAAAAGGGCAGCGAAAAGGGGAACGAAGGGGCAAGAGCGCGAACCGGCCGGCCGGTGGCCGCCGAGCGACGGAAGGCTCCCGCCGCCTCGTCCCGAGTGCGGCGGGAATCGTCCACCGGCCTGGGTGGCTGCCGGTGGGTCCACTCCTCGGGCCGGGCCGAGTTCCCGATGATGTCGACGACGTTCTCGCGCCGGTGGCGGGCGACGGGGCGTTCCGAACCGGTGGACACGGCGGCCGTGGTGGTGATCCGGATCGGTCGTGGTGTCGCGGATCGGTTCCCCGGCCGCTCGGGCCGGCCGGGTGCCGGGGGCCCGGTTCGCGCCACAGCTGGTCGGGTGGAGGACAGGGCGAGCACTCCTCATGGTCCGGTTGCGTGCGGCCTGAGCGGAATGCCTGTCTGTGCGGGTGGCACGCGCGGTGGCACCAGCCGAACGGCTTGTCGACGACTCGTTCACCACCACGACCAGCAGGAACATCACCTGTGGAGCCGCACAACGGTGAACGGTGTTTGTCGCACGACCATGCGATGCGCGTCGCTTGCTCTTGATGCCACGGTGTGTGTGACACCGGAATCGGATCTCGTCCGGTGGCATGTCACAACGAGGGGCGGCAGCCATGCAGACGACGACTTCTCCCGGGCCGGCACCGTCAGCCGGGGCCGAGCCTTCGGGCACCCGAGCACGCACGGCCATGGCCGAGGCGCTGGTGCGGGCTTCGGGCCTGCGCGGGTACCGCGATGTTCTGGGCGAGTTGGGCTCGGCTCTGGACGGCGCCCGGGACGGCCGCGGATCGGCGGTCGTCATCCGAGGGGGGCCCGGAAGCGGTAAGAGCACGCTGCTGCGGCGGACGGCGGACGTCGCGGTGGCCGAGGGGTGGCAGGTCTTTCAGATCTCCGGCGTCCCCGGCGGGGCGGGGCCGCCCTTCTCCGCGCTCCGGTCACTGGCCTATCCGGTGCTGAACGCCTCCCGTGACCTGCCCGCAGCGTTGCGCACCGCCCTGCTCGACACCGTGGCCGGCGGTGTGGGGGCCACCGACGCGCTGCTCGCCTACTCCGGTCTGCGCCAGCTCCTGCTCGCCGTCGCACGCCGTCGTCCCACCATGGTGATCGTGGACGACGGTCAGTGGCTCGATCTCGGATCAGCCAAGGCGCTGGCGTTCCTGGCGCATCGTCTCTCCGGGAGCCGCCTGGCACTGATGGCGGCCTCACCCCTCGACATCCCCGGCCCGCTCGACGGCAACGGCACCCTGGAGCTCGTGCTGACCGGCCTCGACGACCGCGCCGCCGACCTGCTCCTCACGGATCACCATCCCGACCTCGCCCCCGGTGTCCGGACCGCCGTCACGGCCACGGCCCAGGGCAATCCGCTGGTACTGATCGACCTGCCCTCCGCGCTCACGCCCGCGCAGCGCCGAGGAGAGGCGGCGCTGCCCGATCCGCTGCCCGTGGGGGTGACCGTGGAGCGGGCTCTGGGCGGCCCGTTCCGCGATCTCTCCGTCGACACCCGTGTGATGTTGTCGCTCCTCGCCACCGTGGACGGCGAGGCGACGAGGAAGGACGTGGTGTCGGCCGCCGAGGCTCTCGGCATCGATGCGGATGCTCTCGTCCCCGCGGAGAGGACCGGCCTGGTGACCGGCGAGCAGGTGCTTCGCTTCAGCACACCGGCCTACCGGTGTCTGGCCGAGGCCACGGCGCCCGCAGCCGTCCGACGTCTGGCGCGGTCGGCGTGGGCCGACTACGGGTACACCCAACTCGGGCAGACGCGGGACGGACAGGCGTCGGCCGCGTCCGGGGAACCTGCCATGAAGCGCTTCGACGCCTTGGCGCGGGCCGCCCTCGGCCGGAGGGACTGGGGCGCGGGGTTCCGGGCCCTGCAGCGTGCGGGGGACGCCAGTACACATCCGGAACAGCGCAGCCGGCGGTACGCGGCCGCCGGAGAGGCGGCCCTCAGGGCCGGGCGCCCGGACGAGGCACTTGCCGTCATCCGGGACAGGCCTGCCGTGGACGGCCCTGGCGGCGCCGACGGCTCCTTCGAACTCGTACGCACGTGTGCCGAGTTCGACACGGTGTGCCGTGTCGGGCGCAGCAGCGGAGAGCTGGCGGGCGCGCTGTCCTCCGGGACCGTGATCGGCTCCGAGGTGCGGGACGAGGCGGCTCTGCGCCTGGCGGAGACCGGCTCGCTCAGGCTCTCCCCCGAGCCCGCGAGGATCGCGCTGGACTGGCTGGAGCAGCACGACGGCGTGGGTGGTGAGCCACTCCGTATTGCCGTCACCGCCCACCTGGCCCCGGTGACGCGCGCGGCGGAGATCCGCGAGCGCCTGTTCGCCGCGGTCGGCAGGTTCCACGAGAATTCCGGCCTGTCCGATCCTCGCGAGCTGGTCTGGATGGCGGACGCCGCCCTGCGCATCGACGAAGCAGGCCTCGCCGACCTCCTTGTGACCACCGCGCTCAGACGACTGGATCCGAACGACCACAGCCGGATCCGGCACTGCGAGGCGTTGCAGGCGGACCTGATGCTGAGCGCCGGCCGGTGGACGGAGCTGCGCGACTTCGCGGCGTCCCGGCGGGAGAGGACGAGACGGGACGGCGGCGGCCGTCATGACATCGACGTAACCTCCCGGCTGCTCCTGGTGTACGCCTGCCAGGGCCGCTACGAGCAGGCCGAGACGCTTCTGCACGAGGTGTGCCGGTGGGGCGCCGAGCACGGATCGGCCCACCACCTCCATCTCGCCGAACACGCCGCCCTCCTGCTGGCGCTGGCCCGCGGAGACGACGCGCCGGCCCGTCAGGGCATCCCTGCGCCCCTGCCGGGGGGCGGCGACCCGGTGACCAGTGCCGAGGCGCGCCGCGCGTACGTCGACGTGATGCGGGCCGCCCTGGCGCAGGGGGATACCGGGGCGGCGCGCGACCTGCACGCGCGTGCGTCGGCCCGCCGGCTGGAGGACGTCTCCGCCGAGACGTCCTTGGCGGTACGGCACGGAGCCGCCCTCCTCGCCGCATACGAGGACGCGGCAGACGCCGACGAGCGGTTCCGTCGTGCGCTCGAAGCCGCTTCCTCGTCGACGCGGCCCTTCGCCCGGGCACGTCTCGCCCTGGACTACGGGAGGTGGCTGCGCCGGCAACGGGAGACGGCGGCGGCACGCACCCAACTGCGCGCGAGCCAGGACGTCTTCGTGCGCCTCGGAGCGGTGCCGTGGCGGGACATGGCCCTGGCCGAGCTGCGTGCGATCAGCGTCAGCGCGCGGGACACGGCCGCGGGCACCGTCCAGAGTCCCGGCGCCGCCTTCCTGTCCGCACAGGAGCGGAGGATCGCCCGCCTCGCCGCCCAGGGCCTCTCCAATCGGCAGATCGCCGACCGCCTGTTCATCTCGCCCAGGACCGTGGGCTCCCACCTGTACAAGGTCTATCCGCGACTGGGCGTCAGTTCGCGGCGGGAACTCATGCACGCCCTGGGAAAGTTCGGTGATCTCACATGACGACCGGTTCCGCGGCGACCCTGCCCGTACCGGCTCGCCCCGGTTCCGCGGGGCGCACGCGCCTCACCGCGGTGCCGGTCCGCGCCGAAGGCGGCCACACGAACGACCCGATGACGTTCCCGGGGAGCGGACGGGAGCCGGCTCCTCTCACCGTCGCGGTGACCGCGGGGGACACCATCACGGCCGAAGGGGCCGAGGCGTACCTGCGAGGGGCCGAGGGGGTGCGCGTGGTCGACTGGGGAGCGTGGGACGGCGCCGACATCGCGCTGGTCCTGGTTCACCGGGTGACGGACAGGACCATCGGGTGGATGGAGCGCGTCTGCCAGGAGACAGAGGCGCGCGGCGGGCTGCCGATCCTGCTGGTGGCCGACGAGATCAGTGAACGCGATCTCGTGCGAGCGGTCCGCTACGGCCTCGTCGGTATTCTGCTCCGTCGCGAAGTGGGTTACGCCCGTGTACTGGAGGCCGCTCGAAGCAGCCTCGAGGGCAGCGCACCCATGCCGGCCCGGCTGGTCCGGTCGCTGGTCGAGAGCATGCGTTCGCTCGCCTCAGCCGTGCAGCAGCACGGAACCGACCTGTCCGGACGGGAGGTCGACGTTCTGCGCCTGCTCGCCCAGGGGCTCAGCACGGCGGACGTCGCCGCTCGGCTCAACTACTCGGAGCGCACCATCAAAAACGTGCTGCACGAAATGATAACGCGCCTCGGACTGCGGAATCGCACCCATGCGGTGGCCTATGCGATCAAGAGGGGGGTGGTGTGAGACGAACGGGGTCAATTCGTGCCCCGATGGCCGCTTGCCTGTGCAGTGACGGTGCACGGATGTAAATTCCCTATCCTTGCGTGGCGAGCCGGTCATTGCGCCGGGAATTCAGTAATGAACACGATGGATGGCGATGATCGGCAGTCAACTCCGGGCGCTACGCATGACCAAGGGGCTCAGTCTCCGCGCACTGGCCACGGCGGTCGGGGTGTCCCCGACCCTCCTGAGCCAGGTCGAGCGTGGCGTGACAGAGCCCAGTCTCTCCACACTTCGCAGACTCGCCGACGTGTACGCCGTCTCCGTCGCCGACCTGTTCTCACCCGACAAGAAGATGCCCACCGAGGTGAGTCGGCCCGGCGAGAGGCCGGTGCTGCTCAGCCCACGGGGAACAGTCCGCTACGAGCGGATCACTCCCAGCAACGGCGCCCTGGAGGTCCTGCGAGCGGTGCTCGAGCCCGGCGACGTGACCAGCCCGGAACCCTGGAGCCATTCCTCGGTCGAGTGCGCCTATGTCATAACGGGGTCCCTGACGGCGGATATCGAGGGAGTCACGCAAACGGTGCACGCGGGCGAGGCCGTCACCTTCGACTCGGGAATACCCCACCGCTATCTCAACGAGACCGACGACTCCGTGGAGTTCGTCATCTCCACGAGTCCGCCGGCCCAATAGCCCCGCGCACCGGATTATCTGCCCCAAAGGGAGGGTCTCTTGCCCGAAGGGGAAGGCGTGGCGTGAATTCTGGGGCGAAACAACCAGTTTGTGGTCAGGTGGTTCCGGAGTACTCGCTCCATGACGACCCGGCATGTCGCCGCACTGAAAGGCGCACTCTCCATGTCCGTAGTAAAGAGCCCGCTCTCGGAGGAGAACCGACGGATCGCGGGCGACGCACTGCAAGGTGCCCTGATCGATCTGCTCGACCTGTCGCTGGTGGCCAAACAGGCCCACTGGAACGTGTACGGCCCTCGCTTCCGGTCGATACACCTGCAACTGGACGAGGTCGTGACCGCTGCTCGCACCTACGCGGACACCGTGGCGGAGCGGGCGGCGGCCATCGGCGTGAGCCCGGACGGCCGTGCGGCGACCGTCGCCAGGACCAGTGGTCTTCCCGGCTTTCCCGAGGGCTGGATCTCGGACCAGCAGGTGGTGGCGGTGCTCGTCGAGGCCTACGGCATGCTGGTCAATCGGATGCGCTCACGCATCGAGGCCACGGAGAAGGCCGACGCGGTCTCCCAGGATCTGCTCATCGGGCTCACGGCCGAACTGGAGAAGGAGCACTGGATGTTCCAGGCGGAGAACCGGGGATAGCCACTCCCGCGGTATGCGCCGAGGGCCCGCTCCGGTGCGACCCGGCGGGCCTGTCCGTCTGACGGTATATCGGCGGCGGTTCGCACGGACCGTCCCTGCCTCACGCAGGCCGCCGACCCGCACGGAAAGCACGGTGGCATATTCCAAACCCCACGCTTCTGGTCGGATCACCCTCGGTTAGGATGCCCGCACCGGGGGTGGAGAGGCGGCGGTCCGTGCGCGATGCGGGTTCCGATGGGGGAAGGCCCGACAAGGGAGAAGACGCCGGAGACCGGCGCCCGCGCGCTGCCGACGGGTGGGAACCTCCGCGCATCCGCGGCCGCGACGACGTCCTCGCGCTCGTACAGAAGTCGCTGCGACGGCTGGAGAGCCGGCACGGCCCAGAAGTCATCGTCATCGAGGGAGTGCCCGGCTCGGGCAAGACGCGCCTGCTGGAGGAGGTGTGCGTGCTGGCCCGCACAGCGGGCATGCGCGCCTTCAAGGGCGGCGGTGACCCGGAGGGGCAGCTCGTCCCCATGGCGCCGCTGCTCGACGCGTTGCTGGCCACCGATGCGCCCGTCCTGGACCGCTCGGCCCTGCGGGCCGGGGCCACGGTGGCCGACCAGCGCTTCTGGCTCCTGCGCGAGATCCAGGACCGGCTGGAGCGGGCGGCGTTGGAGCAGCCGCTGGTCATCGTCGTCGACGACGTCCAATGGTGCGACGAGGCCACGCTCGCGGCGCTGCGCGCGCTTCCGGAGCGGCTGTCGGGCCATGCCGTGATGTGGGTTCTGGCATCGCGGGGCGAGGCGCCGGACCACGTCGAGCGGACACTCGGCCGGTTGAAGGAGGCAGGGGCGAGAACGGTCGCGTTGCCCCCCTTGGACAGCGGTGCCGTGGCGGACGTGGTGGCCGACCTGCTGTCGGCCACCCCTGGACCCGATGTCCTGTCGGCCGCACGAGGTGCCGAGGGCCGCCCACTGCTCCTCGTCGAGCTCGTGCGGGGCCTGCGGGAAGAGGGCTTGATCGTCATGGAGGGCGACAGGGCCCGGCTCCTCGGCGGGCGCATCCCTCTGCGCTTCCGTGAGTCCGTCGACCAGCGGCTCCAGCAGGTGTCCCCCACCGCCCAGGAACTGGTACGGGTCGCATCCGCGCTCGGCCGTGAGACTCCGATCGGCCAACTGGCCGAGATGATGGACCGGAAGCCCGCCGAGCTCCACCCCGCCGTGCGGGAAGCGCTCGCTTCGGACCTGATGACGGGTGACGGGGTGCACCTGCGCTTCCGGCACGACCTGATCAGGGAGGCCGTGAAGGCGAGCATTCCCACGACGGTCCGGCGGCTGCTGCGCCGCAGAGCCGCGGAACTTCAGCTCCGCCACGGCGTACCCGAGGTGGAGGTGGCCCTGCTCGTCGCGGAGAACGCGGAACCGGGTGACCGCTGGGCCATCGACGTACTGCGCCGCGCAGCCGCCGAACTCTCGTCCGTCGAGCCGCACATGGCGGCCGAGATCAGCCGCAGCGCCCTGGACCTGACACATGACGGAACCGCCGAGCGTGGGCTGCTGCTGGCCGAGACGGTCCATCTGCTCTGGCAGAGCGGACGGGCCGCCGAGGCGCGAACCATGGGCGGCGAGGCCCTCGAAGGTCTGCTGGATCCGGAGGCCGAGGGCCGCATCCGCCTCGGACTGGCCATGGCCTCCAGCCAGCACTCGTTCACGGAGGCGGTGCGCCAGTGCCGTGACGGACTTTCCCTGCCGGCGCTCTCCCCCGGTCTGCGAGCCCGGCTCCTCGCCGTGCTGTGCGTCGCCCTCGCCAGCAGCGGCGAGGTCCAGGAGGCCGAGCGCACGCTCCGGCCCGCCCTGCACGCCGCGCGGGAGACGCAGGACCTCTCGGCGGAGGCATCGGTCCTGTCCATCGAGTCCGTGGTGCGCTTCTACCATTTCGACATGGACCTGGCCCTGCGCAGGATCGAGGAATCCCTCGAGATCGCGAGCCGTCTGGACGGGCCGACGCTGTCACTGCCCCACCTGTGGCGGAGCATGCTCCTCAGCGCCGTCGGCGAGGCCGACAGAGCTGTCGAACTGGTCGACACGCAACTGCGGCAGGCGTTGACGGACGGCGAGGCCGACCTCACGCGCACGCTGCTCATGACCCGCTGCCGGCTCCTCCTCGACGCGGGCCGGCTGTCGGACGCCCGGGCCGAGGCCGAGGCCGTCCTGTCCATGGTCGACGAGCTCGGGCCCGGTGACTTGGTGGACGCCACGGCCCGGTACACCCTCGGCCGTGTCGCCCGGCATCGGGGAGACCCGGCGGGCGTGCGCGCGGCGGCCGAACAGGCGCGACGGATGCTGGCTGACGACTCGGTCCTGATGCGGAACACCGGCGCCTGGCTGGGAGCCCTGTCGGCGGACGCCGCCGGTGATCGCGAGGCCGTCGAGCACTGCACACGGTACGCGGCCGAGTCCTTCGAGCACCTCGGTCCCTCCCTGGCCGGCCCCGAGGATCCGACGGACCACGCCCTGTACGTGCGGATCACTCTGCGGGCCGGTCTGCGGGACCGGGCGGAAGCGGCGACCCGCACCGCGGAGCGGCGCGCGGCCGCCGGCCCGCGGTATCCCGTCCTCGCCGCCGCGGCCGCGCACGCCCGGGCACTTCTCACCGGTGACGTCCCGCTGCTGCGGCGAACGGCCGACCTGCTGGAGGGAGGCTCGCACCGGATCGCACGAGCCTCCGTGCTGGAGGACCTGGGGGTCGCGCTGGCCGCTGCGGGGGACGCGGATGCCGTCGGCCGCCTCGACCAGGCCCTGGAGCTGTATGCCGAGGCGGGAGCGGACCGGGACGTGGACCGGGTTCGGCGCCGTCTGCGGGACATCGGCGTGCGGCGTGGTTCTTCGGAGGGCGAGAGGCGTTTCGGCCTCACCGCGTCCGAACTGAAGGTCGTACGGCTGATCGCGCAGGGCGCCACGAACCGGGCAGCCGCCGAGGCGCTCTTCCTCTCGCCGCACACCGTGAGTTCCCACCTGCGGCACGCCTTCGCCAAGCTCGGTGTCAACTCCCGCGTGGAGCTTGCGCGTGTCTTCGCGGAGCTGGAGGACGACGACCGCACCGGCCCGGCCGGATGACAGGCACCCGTCCTGGTCGACAGCCGTCGGCCAGCACGCCCGGGCCACGTGAGCACATGTCCCGGGAAGCGCCGGATGTACCCGGTGCGAGCGTCGAGGTGGCGCTTCCGGTACGTAGGCACTCGTGCACGTCGGGGTACGGCTCCACGTCGACCGGGTGGTCGCAGAGCAGTCGGATCCCGTCGTTGCCGGGCGGTCGAGCAGTGCCCGTTCGCGGTCCGGGTTCTGGCCGAGCAGTCATGTGACAGATGCCGAGCGCCCGCGAACGGGGAACTCTTGAAGCGGCAGGGCAGCCACCCCTCACCTCTGGTGAGGAACCCACGGAGACCTGTCCGCGGGTCACCACGCACGCGGGCTCGTCCCCGAGGACGTTCGTCCGCCTTCCTCTCCCGGTGCCCCCGCGGCCGGGGCGGGAGACGAGCTCCCGTGGGTGGTGGAACCGGTCGTCATCCCGGGTCGGGGTGCCGCTCGTCCTGCCGAGGTGGCCCGGCCCCTGGCTTGAGCCGGGCCGGGCCACCGGACCAAGCGTTGCAGGCGGGCGAGTACGGCCGGCACGGCACCCATCACAGGCGGACGGACAGCCGGCCGAGCCGTCGGAACATCCGTCGGCCGGCCCTCCGCCGCCGTGCCCGGCTCGCGCGGCAGACGAGAGAAGCCATGAACAGGCCGTTCCCGTCGGCGCGCTGGGCGACGGCTACCGGGTGATCACCGAGCCCGTGGCCGACGAAGACTCATATGGCCTGCTGGGCTGCACCCTTGGGGGCCCGGCGCAGGCGGGCTGATGCATGCGGGCACCGTCGCGATGGCGGCTGAGGTGCCACCGGAACACCCGTGGCAACGCCGTACCCGCGTTTCCCACCACGAGCGAGATCTGTCTGAGGCTGCCGGAGGAATGCGTACGGTCTCCGGCTCCGCATGCCTGCCCGGCACGGGCCGGGCAGGCATCGGTCAACGCTCCAGGAGACTGTCGGCGAGGGCATCCCAGTCGAGCAGCGCGCTCTCGCTGCCTTGGGGAACCAGCACGTAGGTACTCTCGAGCCACCGCCGTATCTCCGGCAGGCCCGCCTCGAACGTGGCATGACCATCCGGTCGTTCGAGACTGAAATACACGTAGGGACGCGGACTGTGGCGACGGCAAGAAGGCCACACCTTGAAGTCCCCCTCACCGCTCGCCGCCTTTGTGCCGGCGAACAAGAGGTCCCGCGACACCACCCAGGTGATGCAGATCCCGGTTTCCAGGATGAGATCGATCCCCACCGCGAACGGATCGTCGAGGCTGTAGCGGAAACGGCAGCTGATCGTCTTGCGTTCCCCGAGTGTGAACAACGGGCGGATGTCCGTGAGGAGTTCGGGAACCCCTTCCCAGGCGGTGATGTGCGGCTGCTTGTCGGCCATGTCATTGCTCCCTTCCCGGCCGGCGGATACCTCACATGGTGTGGTGGCGGCGCCCGGCAGGCATCGGTCGAACGACTGGCTGCCTCGAAGCGTGTCGAAGGCTTGGCCCGCGGTGCCGCAATCGATCGGCCCGGCCCCACCATGGGCGGTGCCGGGCCGACGTCGTCCTGCGGAAGGACGGGCGGGAGGAGGAGTGGAGTGCTCAGCCCTCGGAGGGCACAGGTCCTTCCGGAGCGAGGAGAACGGCCAACTGGCCGGCGTGGGCGACGGCGTCGCTGACGCGCGGGTTGAAGAAGGCCGCGACCGCGCCCCGGTGGTGGGGGCTGAGAACCAGGAGATCGGCCTGCTGCTCACGTGCCGCCTGCAAGATCGCGGCGGGAATCCGGCCGGTCAGGGCGTTGATGACCTCACCTTGCGCACCGACTCCCTCTTCCCGGAGCGTGGCGAGTGCCTCGCGGAGCACCTCCTCGGCCTCTGATTGCTCCTCGACAGGCACGACGGTGTCCCAGGCGAGCATGGTTGCCGCGATGTGCACGACATGAACCTTGGCGCCGGTCAGGCGGGCCATCTCGGCCGCCATGCGTATCGCGGAGTGGCGGGCGGGACTCGGATCGACAGCAACAAGGATGGTGTGGAACATGGATGTCCTCCGTGAGGCGTGGTGGGGTCGGCAATGTTCGAGCCAGGGTCGGCGGTCGTCGGGGGGTTCCGCGTGCCGTTCCCGTGGCGTGAGGGACTGCTTGCCGCGGCATGTGAACTGCGTCGGCGGGCGCCGGCGCAGGACGACGGCGACGACGGCGACGACGGCGATGACGGCGGTAGCGGAGAAACGGGGCCCGGCGGGACGGGCAACGCGGCCACGGCGCAGGTGGCGGTCGGGACCAACCACCACGCTCTCCATGACAACATCTTCCCTCCGAGGCGCAAGCCCCTGATCTCAGGTGCCCGTCACGGCAAAAAGTCCGGCAGATCTCCCGATTGCATCCTCCGAGCAGATCTGACGTAAGTGGCCTACCCGCTTCCGGCGTTCAGGATCCGGTCGGCTCCAGCGCGTGGACCGCGGACTCATGCAACCGTGATGGACGTACGCCATGACCACACCGCCGGGAACAACATCATGTCACACGCTGTTCACTCGATGTCGCGTTCTCGTCGGACCTCGCGGACGATGCCGCCGGGCCCTGCCCCGACCGGCTGCTCCGTGGCCCAGCGTGACCTGGATCAGGCCGCGCCGTGCGTGGACGCTGACGTCCGAGCAGTGATCCGTACGATCAGGAGCTTGTGATGAAGGAAAAGGAAGTAGTCCTGCCCGACCTACGGGGAAAGCTTGCCGTGGTGACCGGGGCGAGCGACGGCGTCGGCCTCGGGCTGGCTGAACGGCTCGCCCGCGCCGGCGCCGAACTGGTGCTCCCGGTACGCAACGCGGCCAAAGGAACCAACGCTCTCGAGCGCATCAGTGCGCACGTGCCGGGAGCGCAGGTCTCCACTCGCGTCCTGGACCTGGCTTCGCTGGCGTCGGTCGAAAGCCTGGCCGACACGCTCAACAGGGAAGGGCGGCCGATCAACCTTCTGATCAACAACGCGGGAGTGATGGCGCCCCCTGTCCGGCACACCACGGAGGACGGTTACGAGCTGCAGTTCGGGACCAACCACCTCGGTCATTTCGCGCTCACCGCGCGTCTGCTGCCGTTGCTGCGTGTCGGTCAGGCTCGGGTGACCACCGCGACCAGCAGTGCCGCGCGCGGCGGCCGAATCAGCTGGGACGACCTGCAGAGCGAGGAGCGTTATTCGCCGGTGCGTGCGTATGGTCTGTCCAAGCTGGCCAACCTGCTGTTCGCGCGGGAGCTGGACCGTCTCAGCACAGCGGGCGGCTGGGGCATCATCAGCAACGCCGCCCATCCCGGTACGACACTGACCAATCTGTACGCCTCCGGGCCCAACCTCGGCCGTACGCGCCCGAGCCACTACGCGGCGGTGATGAAGCGGCTCGCACGCCTGGGCGTTCTCGTGCAGTCCGTCGACGCGGGGCTGCTCCCGTTGCTGTACGCGGCCACCAGCCCTCAGGCAAAGGGCGGACGTCTGTACGGCCCGGACGGCTGGGGCGAGTTCACCGGCAGTCCCAAGGAACTGACGGTCTACAAGTCGGCCGGGAGCGAGGCCGACGCAGCCCGGCTCTGGCAGGTCTCCGAGCGTCTCACCGGCGTCACGTTCGCGGCAGTCTGAGGGAGCCGGGCGGTCTCAGGGCCCCCATCGAACGACCGGGCCAGGGTCATGGAGGACGGAGCGGAACAGTTCAGGACGGGCAGACATGGGCGTGGCGGGAGATGCCGCGGGAGTTCGGTGCCTGGCCGACCGGGATCCCACCCCCAGGGAACATCGCAGCAGGAGGGGTTGCTCACTCGCAGGGGAGCGAGTCCAGGACCTTCTGCGCGCTCGCCAGGTCTCCGCTGTCGGCCGCCTCGTCGAGGGCGAGGACCTGACGAAGACAGGAACGGGCTCTCGGGCCTGCGCGGCGCAACGTCACGAAGCAGCGAGTGCCGTCCCGACGCGTCTCGATCGGCGCGAGCGCGCCGAGCGAGAAGCACGTCACACTCCCCGACCTGTCACAGGTCGCCGACCCGCCCGGTCAGTAGTGTGTATCCGCACTATTGCAAGGAGATCACACCATGGATGCGCGACTCGACTACTTCGGCAATGCGCTCGGGGCCAAGGTGCTGAAGCACATCAATTCCGCCACCAAGGTGGCGTCGGACTCGACGCTGCCGCACGCGACACAGGAGCTGGTGAAGATCCGCGCCAGCCAGATCAACGGCTGCGGCTTCTGCACCGACATGCACACCAAGGACGCCGCTCATGCGGGAGAGACCCAGCAGCGCCTGAACCTGGTGGCGGCCTGGCGGGAGGCCACGGTCTTCACCGACGCCGAGCGCGCCGCGCTCGAAGTCGCCGAGCAGGCCACCCGCATCGCCGACGCGGCCGGTGGCGTCACGGACGAGGCCTGGGCGAACGCCGCCAAGTACTACGACGAGGACCAGCTCGTCGCGCTCATCTCCCTCCTCGCCATCATCAACGCCTACAACCGCATCAACGTCCTCAACCAGCAGCCCGCCGGCGCCTACCAGCCCGGCCAGTTCGGCTGAGACACCGGCACCGACACCGGACATCTGCCGTCCGTCTCCGCGTCGCCCCGACCAACGACGGGGAGACGGACCTCCGGCCCCAGCCGGTCCGCTGTCGGCGACACTCTCCTCGGCCGCACCACTGACGTGCGCGCCGTGATTCTTTCCGTGCCTGCGGCCCCACCGCCACGGGGGGGCGGTGGGGCCGCAGGTCTTCGACGGCGGCGGTCCGCCCGGCGGAGAACACACTGTTTCGAGTGACCGCACACGGTGGGACGAGTTCCACTGTCACGAAGCCACCCGCGTGCATGCTGCGTAGTCCGACATCCGATGAACGTCGCGCGCACAGGGATGCGATGCCCAGCTTTCCGCCCCGCGCTTCCCGGACCGCGTCGCCATCGTCACAGGGGCGGGAACGGGCCTCGGCCGGACCTCCCCCGCCACGGTTTTCGCACCAGCACTGGAACTACCGACGAAAGCAGGTACGGTGACCGATTCGCCTCTCCCCCCTCTGCATCCGATGCCGGACGACTGGCAGCGCGCCCTTGCCGTGGTGGCCCATCCCGACGACCTCGAGTACGGATGCTCGGCCGCCGTCGCCTCCTGGATTCAGGACGGCCGCGACATCGCCTACGTCCTTGCCACGCGCGGGGAGGCCGGTATCGACACACTGGCGCCGGCCCAGGCCGGGGCGCTGCGGGAGGCGGAGCAACGTGCCGGTGCCGCGGCCGTCGGTGTCGGCACGGTGGAGTTCCTCGACCACCATGACGGTGTGATCGAGTACGGCCTCCCCCTGCGCCGCGACATCGCCGCCGCCATACGCCGTCACCGGCCTGATCTGCTGATCACCCTGAACCACCATGCGACCTGGGGTTCGGGTGCCTGGAACACCCCGGACCACGTAGCCGTGGGACGGGCCGTCCTCGACGCGGCGGCGGATGCCGGCAACCGCTGGATCTTTCCGGAACTGGCTGAACAGGGGCTGCGGCCCTGGAGCGGTGTCCGGTGGGTGGCCGTCGCCAATTCGCCTTTTCCCACTCACGCGCTGGCTGCGGACCGTGGCTTCGAGCAGGCGGTGCAGTCTCTGTTGCGGCACCACGCGTACATCGAGGCATTGACGGTCGAGGATCCCGAGACGTACGTACGCCGATTTCTGACCGACAGCACGCGTGCGCAGAGTGCGCGGTTCGACGGGCAACCAGCGGTCGTCTTCGAACTGTTCAACCGGTGACGGGGCCGGAGAAAAGCACGATCGCTTCTCCTGACCGGCCTCGGACGTCACAGACGTCCGCGATCCCCGGTCTTCTGCAGGAGAGCACACATGTACACGTAGACATCCATGACTGAGAGATGGTGAACATGTCGTACCCGGAACAGGTATATCGGGGAGACAGTGGTGAAGTCAGCGCTGTATTCCGTCCGGTGAACACGCCACCCGGTACCGGTGAGGCCGGAGAGGACGCCATTCACTACCTGGCGACCACAGAGACCACCCGAGGCGAGTTCGGGCTCTACCGAGTCGAGATGAAGGCGAAGGCGGGCGGGCCCAAGACCCACTTCCACAAGTCGATTTCGGAGTCCTTCTACATCCTCGACGGCACCGTCCGTCTTTTCGACGGCGCCCAGTGGATCGATGCGCACAAGGGCGACTTCCTGCATGTGCCGCAGGGCGGGCTGCACGCCTTCCGCAACGACTCCGACGCGCCGGCCGACATGCTGCTTCTCTTCACGCCGGGTGCGCCGCGTGAGGAGTACTTCGAGCAGGTGTCGCAACTGGCGGATGCCACGGACGAAGAGCGCGCCAGATTCTTCGACAAGCACGACTCGTATTTCGTGGAGCAGTGAAACAACGGGCGGTTGTCCTTCCCTTCCCGGTTCCGTGTTCAGCCCGGAGGTGGTGCGGCGCACGGTCGCGCAGGGGTGCGACAGAAGGGCTGCCGGCCCAGTCGTAGTCGGTGCACCGGGACCGTCGGGCCTGCTGGCCCGGCATCCGGTGCGCCACCGGCCCTCGCAGCTCTGAGAAGGGACATCCCCATGCCATACGATTCGCTGACCGTTCTGGATGCCGGCCCGTCGGACGGCGTCGATCCGGATCAATTCGTCAGGGCCGCCATGCAGTGGCACTTCGACCCTGCGACCGGTTCCCGGTACTGGCTCAGCCGGGCCGAACGGCTCGGCTTCGACCCCCGCACGGACGTCAAGGGGGTGGAGGACCTGACGCTCTTCCCCGACATCACGGACGAGCTCAGGGACGTGCGGGTGACCGATCTCGTCCCCCAGGGCTATGGAGCCCACGCCCGGCTGCTGAACGTCTTCGACAGCGGTGGAACGACCGGGGCACCCAAGCGTGTCGTCCAGCTCGACGACTGGATGCGGCACAGCACGACGCAGGTCGACAGCCGCCTCAGGGCACACGGCCTGCCCGTCAATGCCCTGTGGCTGACCGTGGCCCCCACCGGTCCGCACCTCGTGGGAGACGTACTGCAGCGGGCTGCCGCCAGGCTCGGTGGCCCCGGCCTGAGCGTCGACATGGACCCCCGGTGGGTGAAGAAGCTGGTCGCCGCCGGCCGGGTCGACGAGGTCGATGCGTACACCGACCATCTCGTCGATCAGTGCAGGCGCATCCTGCTCAGTCAGGACATCGGCGTCCTCGCGGCCACCACCCCGCTCCTGGAGCGGTTCGCGCGCGAGGACGACCTCCTCGAAGTGATCAACGCAAACGTCAAGGCGATCATCTGGGGTGGCACCCACATGGATCCCGACACACGGCACCTGCTGAGCACCGACGTCTTCCCCGACGTACCGGTCATCGGCATGTACGGCAACACCATGATGCTCACCGCACTCATGGAACGCGTCGGCCTGACGGCGTCGGAGCCCTGTGTGTTCGACCCCGTGTCCCCCTACGTCTTCCTCTCGGTCGTCGATCGCGGCACCGGAGAACGGGTGGAGGTCGGCGAGCGGGGCCAGGTGGTGGTCAGCCACGTCAGCAAGTCCATGCTGATCCCCAACAACGCGGAACGGGACACCGCGCTGCGGATACGCCCGGTCGCCGGCCAGGCAGGCGACGCCGTCGCGGATGTCGCTCCTGTTCGCACCGTCAAGGGCGAAGCCGTGATCGAGGGCGTCTACTGATGGCGGCCGATCGGACGACCGACTCGGTCCACCTGGACGCGCTGGGTCCCCGTGGGCCCTACCGGACGCGTGACCCGAGTGTGGTGAAGGACGTGTCCGGGGCGGAGGTGGCGCGTCTGAGTCTTGTTCCCCCGGTCTACGTCACGCGGGCGATGGCCGCCCTGCGGAAGGCCGAACCGGTGCCGGCGCGGGACCTCGATGCCCTGCTGGCGACGGCGGGCGACGCCTTCGCCTCCGGCACGATCGGCGGCCTGGGCGTGCTGGAGTACGAGCATCTCGTGAGCCGGACCTCGGGGACTCCCCTCACCGTGGTGCGCGCCGCCACGCAGGGCACGGCACGGTTCGTGAGGCAGGCCCGCTCGTCGGCCGAGCGGGGCAGGCCCCGGGGCACGGTCTCCGGTTGGCGGGATCCGGCCGTCCGTCAGGGGCATGCCGTCTGGGCGCGCCGGGGTGAGGTGTTCGCCGTCAACGCCTCCGGCAACCATCCCGGCGTGCACCGACTGTGGCTGGAGGCACTGGCGTTGGGCTACCGCGTTGCCGTACGCCCGTCCAGGCGTGAGCCGTTCACCCCGTACCGGCTCGTCGGGGCACTGCGTCAGGCCGGCGTCGGCGAAGACCGGCTGGTGCTGCTGCCCACCGACCACCGGGCCGCCGACACGATGGTGCGCGGCGCCGACCGCGCCGTGGTCTACGGCGGCGACGAGGTGGTCGCCCGCTACGCACACGACTCCCGGGTCCTGCCGCAGGGGCCGGGCCGGACGAAGATCCTCGTCACCGCGGACACGGACTGGCGTGACCATCTGGACACGATCGTCGGGTCCGTCGGTGACGAGGGGGGTACCGCGTGCGTCAACGCCACCGCCATCCTCGTCGAGGGCGATCCCGCGCCGGTCGCCGAGGCCGTCGCGGCACGCCTGTCCGTCCTGCCCAGCCTGCCGCCGCAGGACGAGCATGCGGTACTTCCGGTGTGCCCGCTGGACCGGGCACGCGCCCTCAGCTCCCATCTGGGGTGGGTGGCGGCGGGGACACGGACCTGGCTCGGCGGGAACGGCATCGTCGACGATCTGGGTGACGGCAGCGCCGTCCTTCGCCCGTCCGTCCACCAGGTCGACAGCGCCGACGCCGTACAGCTGCGGACCGAACTCCCCTTTCCCTGTGTGTGGGTGGCGCCCTGGAGCCGAACGGACGGCGTCGCTCCGTTGCGCGACACGCTCGTGTTGTCGGCACTGACACACGACGGCGCGCTGCTGGACGCCCTGCTCGCGGAACCCTCCATCGCCAATCTCCACATCGGGGACCACCCGACCTACTGGATGGCACCGGGCGTGCCCCACGACAGCTATCTGTCGGATTTCCTGATGCGCAGCAAGGCCGTCATCGGCTCCTTGTGACGCGGGACGAGCCGTCGAGCCAAGCCGGTGGCGCGGTCAGGGGGCGGTGGGCGGGCGGTGGGGGTCCCGCCCGCCCGCCGACGGCTGTGCCGCCCTGCCAGGCGAGGCACGATCCCGCACCGGCAGGCGCCGCCTCCTCAGCCGTCTTGACGCGCCCGGGTACCCGCAGGACGGCGATCCCTTCGGAGACCGTCTGGGCAAGCCGATCGCTTCCCGGCCGCCGCGGCCCGCGCCTCAGGCCCGGTGACGCGCGAACTGCCAAGGCCCTCCCCGGTGACCGGGGGGCACCTGGATGGCCCGCCCCGGCTCACCTGACCCGCGACGCCGCTGCGGCCGTGCACCCACCAGGCACTGTCACAGCACCAGGCGCCTGGAAACCGCTGCTCACTCGGAACGGTTCCCGCCGGCCCTCACGGCGCTCCCGCGCCCGCTCTGCCCGTTCGGGCCATGAGCAGGCCCGACCGGGGCGACGGACCATAGGAACCCGGCCGGGCGCACCGGCGAATTCACGCCCTCCTTCCACCTGCGGGGTGGGCAGTCGAATGACAGATGCTCGGGCTCGGCGTACAGGCCAGCCTGTCAATTAATCCGTTCCGGACGTTGCCCACCGCCGTCCGGGATGACGAGTGAGCATCGCGGCAACAAGCAGGAAGCAGGGGACGATTTGAACTCCGCACAGATGTCTTCCACCGAATCGATGGAGGAAGCCGTTTCCGTATTCATCGCATTCCGTCCACGGCTCTTCCGTATCGCACACCACATACTGGGAAGCGCGGCCGATGTCGAGGACGTCGTCCAGGACGCGTGGCTGCGCTGGCAGCACACCGACCGCACCCAGGTGCTGGATCCTCCGGCCTATCTGGCACAAATCACCGTTCGTCTGGCCCTCAACGTCGTCCAGTCCGCCCGTTCTCGTTATGAGAGCAGCGCCGGCCCCAGGCTGCCCGACATGGGCGACACCGGCCCGGACCTCCCTAGCAGGGCCGAGCGAGCGGAAGCACTGGACCAGGCCCTGGATCTCCTCCTCGAAAAGCTGAATCCCAGGGAACGGGCTGCCTACATTCTCCGCGTAGCCTTCGACTACCCCTACAGCGAGATCGCCGACAATCTTCAGCTCAGCCCGATCAACACCCGCCAGATCGTCAGTCGGGCCCGCAAGCGCCTGGTGGCGGAAGGACGCAAACCGGCGCGCACGGTGGAACACAAGCGACTCGTGAACGCGTTCGTCACCGCAGCGCAGTACGGCAATCTCACCGGCCTGGAAAATGTCCTGGCCTGCGACACCGACCGCGATCCGGCCGGAGACGGCCGGCGACGGCGCCGGCCGCCGCACTCCCTGACCCCTGCGCCGGGGCGCGCATGCGATGCCGGGCGCAGTGCCTGAGGACATCCGCCGCACCACTCCCACGGGCCTGCTGCCGCCGGCTGAACACGTGCTTGCGCCGTGCGGTCCGGGCAGGGCACGTCCATGGCGCGGGCTCCCACGCCTGGCGGGGCATACCTGTTCACTGGACCGCACGATGGAGGCGGGCAGCTCCCGTCGGCACCGGCTCCGTCGTCGATGGCTCGATGCCGGCATATCTGCCGACGAACGCGTCGAGGGCGGGGTGGCAATAGGAGCCACCCCGCCCTCACGAGTTGCCGGTCGGTCAGTGGACCGTCCGCGCGGCTTCCTCGATGATGTGGGCGACGTCGTTGGGGCGGGAGACGCTCACGGCGTGCGATGCGCGGACTTCGACCGTGTGCGCGTGGGCGCGCTCGGCCATGAACTTCTGGACCTCCGGCGGGATGTTGAGGTCCTGGGTGGCCACGAGGCACCACGCCGGAATGGTCTTCCAGGCGGGCTCGGAGGCACCTTCCTGCAGAGCGGAGTTGGTCACCGGCCGCTGTGTGACCGCCATGAGGTCGGTGGTGTCCTTCGGGACATCGGCGGCGAACTGGTGGTGGAACTTGGCCTGTTCGATGTAGAGGTCGGCATCCTGGGAACCGTCGGGCAGGGTGATCGGGACCGGGCGCAGGGCCTCGCCGAGTGTGCTGCCGGGGAACTTGCCGGACAGCTCGATCGCGCTCTCCCCCTTGTCGGGCAGGAAGGCGGCGATGTACACCAGTGCCTTGACGTTCTCGGTACCGGTGGCGGCGTTGCTGATGACCGATCCGCCGTAGGAGTGGCCGGCGAGCACGACGGGCCCGTCGATGCCCGCCAGAAGGTCCTTGAGATAGGCGGCGTCGCTGCTCAGCCCGCGCAGCGGGTTGGCCGCGGCCACCACCGGGTAGCCGTCCCGCTTGAGCCGCTTCACGACGCCGTTCCAGCTGGTGGAGTCGGCGAACGCGCCGTGGACGAGGACCACCGTCGGCTTGGGGCCGGACGAGGATGGTCCCTTGCCGGCGGATGCCGGAGCGACCGACACGGCCAGCAGCGCACCGGCGACACCCACCGTGGCCATCAGGGACAGCGGCGTACGGGCACGCCGGAGGAACGAAGGTCGTTTCATGTCAGGGCCTTTCGAGGCGAATTGATACAGCCGGGTCCACAAGGACGGAACGGCAGAGGTTGTGCGGCAGCACGCTGTCGCGTCTCGAGTCAGGTGGGGACGCGCCGCCCGTGGGCGCGGTCGGGGGTGCGGCGCGGTTGGCGCGTTCCGTGTGACTCGTCCTGTTCCGGTGGTCGGACGCGTGTGTCGGAGCGGCGGGCGCAGGGGTTGTGCGCAGCGCGACGCCCCGCCGGCCCGATCTCAGTCGGGCCGGTTCTGTCTCAGTCGGTGTGCAGGGCGCTGCGCAGGGTGGTGATGGCCTGGTGCATCGCGGCTGTGGCCGCGTTCGTGGGCCGGATGGGGTTGAGCATCATGAAGTCGTGCAGGGTGCCGTTGTAGCGGATGCTGGTGGTCGGGACGCCGGCTTCGGTGAGCTTGCGGGCGTATGCCTCGCCCTCGTCGCGCAGGACGTCGTTCTCGTCGACGAGGACGAGCGCGGGCGGCAGACCTGCCAGGTCCTGCAGACCGGCCCGAAGCGGCGACGCGGTGATCTCGGCCCGCTGGGCCGGGTCCGTGGTGTAGCAGTCCCAGAACCAGGCCATGGCCTTCGCGGTGAGGTACGGGCCGTCGGCGAACTCCCGGTAGCTCGCGGTGTCCTGGGCCGCGTCCGTGACGGGGTAGTACAGCGACTGGTGCACGAAGGACACATCACCGCGCTCCTTGGCCATCAAGGTCAGCGCCGCCGTCATGTTGCCGCCCACCGAATCACCGGCCACGGCCAGACGGGACACGTCCAGCCCTTCCTCGGCACCGTGCTCCGTGATCCACCGGGCGGTCGCGTACGCCTGCTCGATGGCCACCGGGTACCTGGCCTCCGGGGAGCGGTCGTACTCGACGAACACCACCGCCGTGTCCGCACCGACCGCCAGCTCACACACCAGACGGTCGTGGGTACCCGCGTTCCCGATCACCCAGCCACCGCCATGGACGTACAGCACGACCGGCAGCACACCCCGGGTACCGGCGGGCTTGACGATCCGCACCGCCACCTCACCGACCTCCGCCGGCACCGTGACCCACTTCTCCCACACCTCGGGCTTCTCGACAGGCGCCGCCTGCAGATCATCGAGGACCTTCCGGGCGCCCTCCGGACCCAACTCGTACAAGAACGGCGGACTCGCCGTCGCCTGCGCGAGCTCCCGAGCCGCAGACTCAAGTACTGGCTTGTTCACGACTTCGTTCTCCTCAGGGGTAGCAATCCCACATGAAGCTTTCACCCTTATGACCAGTCATCGACCAAAGATGTGACATGTGGTGATCGATCACTGGGGGATCGTGACCGCGAACCGCCGCTGTGCTCCTGGGGCAGGATTCCCGAACTGCCGACGCCCTTATGACCGGCCGGGCCCGAAGATGTGACATGCCACGACGGATGGTCGTCCTCTCACGGGTATGGTGGCAGTGGTGTGTCCCGGTCGGCGGTGACGTCACACAATGTTTCGGCCCGGACAAGACCATCTGTCACCCGCACGACCCACGTTGCACGCGGGCAGGGTGCAGCGTCGCATTGCCCCGCCTGTCACGTGTGGCGGACGGTGTTCGGCGCACATCCTCAACGACGTTGCCGCTTCCGCAGGGATCACGCCACCATGAGTCACTCACCCTATGCAGACAGTGCCTGGTACCGGCCGATGCTCGCCCGCCACTCCGGCGAGGATCACCGCACCGCCACCGCGCTGGAGTTGTTCTTCGATCTCTGTTTCGTTGCCGCCGTTGCTCAGGCAGCCTCAGCCTTCGAGCACGAGTTCGCCGCGGGGCACCTGGGTCGCGCACTACTCGGCTATGCGCTCGTGTTCTTCGCGATCTGGTGGGCCTGGATGAACTTCACCTGGTTCGCCTCCGCCTACGACACCGACGACGTCCCGTACCGGCTGCTCACCCTGGTCCAGATCTGCGGGGCTCTCGTCCTGGCCGCCGGCACCGCACAGGCGCTCACGCACGGGAATTTCACGATCATGACCTGGGGCTATGTCGTCATGCGGCTGGCCATGGTCACTCAATGGCTGCGTGCCGCACACACGGACCGGGAACGCCGCGCTTCCTGCCTGCGCTACGCCCAGGGCATCTTCGTCCTGCAGTTGGGCTGGCTGGCCCGCCTGGCCCTGCCCGACGAGGGTGGTGTCGCATCGTTCGGCATCCTTGCCCTCGGCGAACTCGCGGTGCCCGTGTGGGCCGAGCGTGCGGCCGGTACCACGTGGCACCCGCACCACATAGCCGAGCGCTACGGCCTTTTCACACTGATCGTGCTCGGGGAGTCCATCACGGCTGCCACACTTGCCGTCCGGACCGCGCTGGACACCGACGCGGAACTCGGGTCCGTCCTCGTGATCGCGCTGGGTGGGTTGCTCACTGTCTTCGCCCTGTGGTGGCTCTACTTCACCCAGGACGCACCACGCCGACTCAGCAACCAGACCACGGCGATGCTGTGGGGATACGGCCACTACGCCGTCTTCAGCGCCGCGGCTGCCGTCGGCGCAGGCCTCGCCCTCAACGTCGGCCACGCCACCGGCCACGGCCCGCTCACCGATCACCAGGCGGCAGCCTCCTACACAGTGCCCGTCGCCGTCTTCATAGCCTGCGTATGGCTTCTGCACCGGCGGGCAGCGCAGTTGCCCACCCTGGCCAATGTCCTCCATCCGGTCGCTGCGCTCGCCGTCCTCGCCACCACGTTCACCCCGATTCCCGTACTCGGCACCGGTGTCATCGCGGGGCTCCTGATCGGTGCGACTCTCACCGTGGTCCGACGCGCGGAGGTCAGAGCCCCACTGCCCGCCTGACGCGCTCGGTCGCGCCGCCCGGTGCCGTCGAGAAACGCGTGGACATTCAGGGCAGCGCTGACCGCGCCGGCATGGGACGATCCATCGGTGATGCGACTCGTGAACCGCGACCGCTCGCTCGAGGAGCTCGAGCGCGACCGTTGGCCGGCCCCGTCGGGCGATGCAACCCGGCTTGTGATGACCGCGCATGAGCTGCGGCGTAAGCCGATCGGCGAGCTGACCGTCGAGGATCTGCGGCTGCTGATCAGGCAGAACGAGGGCCTTACCCACCTCCTGCCGCTGGCGCTGGAGGTCCTGCGGTCGGACCCGATGGCGGAAGGCCACATGTATGAGGGCGATCTGCTGGCGGCCGTACTCACCAGGAGTTCAGAGGTCTGGAGCACATCTGCCGAACTCGGTCGTGAGCTTCGTCTGATCGTCTCGGAGCTCAGTGATCCGGCGCCGGACCTGAAGCAAGAGGTGGACCGGTTCCTGGCTCTGTAAGCCGTCGGCAACGCCTCCTTGCAGGTGTCCGGGTGCCACACGGCAGAAGGATCCCCTCCTGTCCACGGCCTCGGCTCGAACCCGTTGCGTTTCCGAAGAAACAGTGGCAAGAATGGATGAGACACAGCTTCATTGTTCATCGTCCCAAGAATCGCCGAAGCGCATTCGCCGGCAAGCCTGGAAGCCACAGGTGCTCAGCCTGGTCCAGGCCGAGCATGCTCCTGCATATGATGTCCCGGGGACCCGTCCCGGCGTTCGGCTCGAGTGACATCGCAGGTGAGCCAGGCGGGAACGCGACACGAAAGGTTGAGGACGAGAGGAACACATGGTCTCCGCAGCCCGCACGGCACATCACATCGAGATCACCACCGAGAGCCTTCAAGAGGACCTGGCCCGCCTGGAAGTCCAAAGGCAGGCGCTGGAAAGGGAACTGACCGCGGTCGTCGCCCATCTCGGTTCCGTCCAGCGCGCCCTCGGTGCCCTCCAGGCGCTGATGTCCGAGACGGGTGACACGGTGTCGTCCGACATCACCGGCACCGCAGAGGCCGACCACGGCACGGCTCCCTCACCCGCGCAACCCCACGCGGAGACACTGCCCCCGGACCGGGCGGACGCCACAGCCGCGCCCGTACACCGGACCCGGCGGCCGGAGCGCCGGCCCGAGACCCAGAAGCCCGCTCCCCCGGCCGCCCGCTCCGGCGCGACAACCGATTCCCGGACCGCCACCGACGGGGACACGAACTACGGCAGACTGACCGAGCAGATCCTGGAGTACTTCGCCGGAGTCGGCAACGTCGACGTGCGCGCCCGCGACGTCGCGGCGGTTCTCGGCCGCGACACCGACAGCGGCAGCATCAACACCGTCAGAAGCACCCTGGACCGCCTGGTCGGCGCCTCCCGAATCCGCCGAACCGGACGAGGCCTCTACCGCGCCAAGAAGTCCTGAGGATCCGCCGCAACGAGACGGTGCCACAAGCAGACGAACAACCCGGCACTGACCACGCACGCGCGCCCTGCGCATCGGGCCGACAAACGTTCCTGGTGCGCGGGGCGGCTCTCAATGCGCTCCAGGCTGCCACGGCCCCAGCGTCTCCTGCCCGCGCTTCTGCGCGGCGAGGTGCCCCACATATGCCGTCCTGCCCGCTGACCGTGGTGTCGCCGCGAGGATTCGGGCTTTATCCCCCGCCGGCGTCGGCCCAGCGGGGAAACAGCCCAGGCGCCACCTACGGGGGACAGGAGGACAAACCCGGAACACGACACCTGAGCGGCTCTGGTCGCAGGTGCCAACACGTTCGAGCATGCTCCACGGAAGCCGTGTCCGACGCGACGCCCACAACGATGTGATCAGCGTACCAGGGCCCACGACGATTCCACACTTTCCCCAGCAAGCGATGCCACTGTGTGTACGGACGCTCGACATCCCCGGCGCCTCCCGACAGGCGCTGCCCCACCTCGCCGCCCCACGACCCGGCACTCGGCCGGCGCCAACGACCAGCGACTTTGCGCTACGCATGCCGGAATTTCCTTCCGGCGGACTCCGCGCGGGGCGATGAAGGAAGGCGCAGACCGCCGGCGCATGCCGCCCGTCATGTTGCGTAACAGTGTGATGACATGCCCCCCAGCGCGCCTTGATCGCCGTCGACCTCCTGACGCAACATCTGGGAAGTGTGAGCGCTCCGTATCAACCTCCCGTTCTTCCGTACCCCGCCGAAGGCCCTGCGTCTCCCCTGTCCCCCGGCACTCACACGATCGTCGTCCAGCACGGGTCCTCCCACGTCGAACAGCGCTATGGACTTCTGTGCCGCAGTGGCCGGGTTCCTCTCAGCACAGCGCGAGGACGCGCCGTCAGCTGGAAGGGCAAGCGGGCAGTGCACCCCGGGGCGACTCGAGCACGCACGGAAGCCGTCGACGGGCGCAGCTTGCTGCCAACGGCGGAGTGCGGGCAAGAACACGGTTCGGTCCACCTGTAGCGACCGGCAGCGCCTCGACACCCGTGGTGGTGGTGTCGAGGTCGGATGCGGGGGCCGGCAGGGCGGAGCCGATCTTCCATCCACCCCTTGTGCCCGGCCGCACTGTTGACGGCACGCCAGTGGGCGGCGTCCGGCGCGGCAGGCCACTGGCGGCCGGGCGTCGACGCCACGTGGTCAGCAAAGCCGTCCGGACCTGCGTCGAGGGCGGGCGACCGTGCCATCGGCGCGCTCCACCTCCTCGGAGCGTCACAGATCACACCGTCTTTAATTGACATCTCATATACCAATTAACAATCATGAGGTTGTGAGGTCACGCGGTACCTCACCAACGGCCCGACCCGGGCCGAACAGGATCGGATCGCCCTCACAGGCAGGCCGATTCGGGCATCGCAGCGGCATCGAGAGGAGCGTCTCACCCGCCCGGATGACGTCACCCACCCTCTGCGTACGCGCACCAGCCCTCGTCAATAAATTGGCATTTCCCATGCAAGATAGGGGTCAACATGCTCTCCTCCCAGTCGGCACCCGTAGTCCGTGCCACGCTCCCTGCCGTTGGTGCCAACCTCGGCACCATCTCAGAGGTGTTCTACCGGAACATGTTCGAGGAGCGGCCGGAACTGCTGCGCAACCTGTTCAACCGCGCGAATCAAGCCAACGGCACTCAGCGTGAAGCCCTTGCCGGTGCCGTCGCGGCCTTCGCCACCATGCTGGTCGAACACCCCGGCGAACGTCCCGACGCCATCCTCGGCCGCATTGCCCACAAGCATGTTTCGCTGGGCATCACGTCCGACCAGTACACCCTCGTCGGGCGCCACCTGCTGGGTGCCGTCGGGGACGTCCTCGGCGACGCCGTGACCGCGGCCGTGGCCGCGGCGTGGGACGAGGTGTACTGGCTGATGGCCAACGCCCTCATCGCCATGGAGGCCCGGCTGTACGCCGAGGCCGGAGTCACGGACGGCGCCGTCTGGCGTGACATGGAGATCGCCGAGCGCACCGAAGAATCCCCCGACACCGCCTCGTTCGTCCTGCGCCGCCCCGACGGCCTGCCCACCGACCCGTTCCTCCCGGGGCAGTACGTCAGCGTCCAGGCCGAACTCCCCGACGGGGGCAAGCAGATACGCCAGTACAGCCTTTCCACGGCCCCTGGCCGCGACACATGGCGTATCACCGTCAAGCGAGAGCGCTCAGCCGACGGACAGGTCCCCGAGGGGGAGGTGTCGTCCTGGCTGCACGCCCATGCCCACCCCGGCCAGGTCCTGAAGGTCTCCCTGCCCGTCGGCGACCTCGTTCTTCCGCAGGGCGACAGCCCCCTGCTGTTCGCCTCCGCCGGCATCGGCGTCACACCGATGCTCTCCATGCTGGATCACCTCGCCGACGAGTCCCCCGACCGCCCTGTCGTGGTCGCCCACGCCGACCGCTCCCCCGCCCACCACGCGCACCGTCTGGAGCTGGCCGGACTGATCGGTCGCCTGCCCAACTCGTCGTTGCACCTGTGGTACGAGGGTGGGGCAGGGGAGCCGGACCAGCCCCAGACACATGTGTACGAAGGCTGGGCAGACGTGAAAGGTCTGTCCCTTCCGGCAAACCTCACCGCCTTCCTGTGCGGCCCCTTGCCCTTCATGCAGGCCGTCCGCGGTGACCTGCTCTCTCAGGGACTCAGCCCCGCGATGATTCACTACGAGGTCTTCGGCCCCGATCTCTGGCTCAGCAAGTAGCACTGCCGTCCCGGAGGCGGGCTCGGCAGCAACCCGCCTCCACCTGAGCTGCCCCCGCGCAGCCCGCCTCGGCCACGGCTGCTCTCGTCCTCGCTGCAGACCTCGCAGGGGCACGATCGGCGCGGCCGTCCCACGGGATGCGACCCACCGGGACTCATTCGTCACCGGGCCCGGTCGCGAGCACCCGCGCCGCCCCGGACCGGCCTGGATGGCCCACGATGGCGACCCGCTCCACGTCCTGCAGAAGATCGCCGAACCTGGTTCGATCACCACGAGCCGGCGCGCTACGTCCCCCCGACCGCATGTCGCTCCACCTCCCGGGTGAGTCGCTCAGCACCCGCCTGGCCATCCGCCGGTCGTCACGCGAGGTGCCCGCGGGGGGGTGACCTCACGGCCAGGCATCGCCGGTGTATTGCGGCGGCCGGAGTCCCCCGCGAGGGCTCTTGTCGACCGCGTCCCCAAAAACTCCCCGGACATGCGGAAAGGACCGCATCCAATCTCTCGGATGCGGTCCTTCACCTGCGACTCTTACGAGTCGGGACGACAGGATTTGAACCTGCGACCCCTTGACCCCCAGTCAAGTGCGCTACCAAGCTGCGCCACGTCCCGTTGTCTGCTCGTCTGACCTGGGCTTTCCCCCTGGCCGAACGCGCATGAGAACAATACCGCACTCGAGCGGGTGCTCACGAACCACTTGTGATCGTTGACCTCGACCATGCTCGAGGTCGATCACTGCCGTCCGCGCCCTGCGCAACCGACACACCGGCCTGCTGGTGCGGCGAGCAACCGGCTGAGGGGCTCGATGACGGGCGACGAGAAGCACGGTCCCGCTGCCACCTCGCTCCTCGGTGCACTCCGGGTGCCGTACAGCCGTGTACGGCGCGTCACACCCGGCACTGTCGACGATCGGGATTCGAGGCGGTCGGCTGATCGACCGAGACCGTGAACGGACGCGATCACGAGGCGCTGCACACAGAGCTTGCGGCGCACCATCCGGGGCGGCCGCGGTCACCCGCGTGACCGCCCACGGACCGGCTTCCCTCCTCGGCGACACCGCCGCCCCGGCCAGGGAACGATGGGGATCCGCCCCTCATGGACACTGTGCGTGACCTATCCGTCACCACCGGATCGCGCTGCTGGACGACGATTCCTGGCCGGCCGGGATCAGCCGGGACGGTCTCGTCTGCGCCACGCGCCCATCCGGACCTCGTCTCCCATGCCGGGGCATCCGGGAGCGGCCGCTGATCGGCGCGGGGGCCAGACCGGCCCTGACCGGCCTGCGGCCGATCGGTACAGGGGCGCCGGGGGTGGGATTCGGTGCTCGGGGGCGTTGTCCCGGGCGACCGGCGACCGGGGCTTGCTGTGTCCTCAACCGCCGGACGGGCTGTGTGCGGCCCGTCCGGCGGAAGTGGATCACGTGCGCACGGGGCCTACGGGTGGATCAGGACCTGGGAGAGGGCTACCCGACCTGTCCCAGACACGGCGATCTTCACCGTACGGGTCCTGCTGTCCAGGTTCAGCACGGTCGGGCGCAGCGCCTTGCCGCTCACATGGACGGTGCCGTCGTCCGTGATGACGTCGAAGTCCGCCGTCGTGGATGACGAGTTGTTCCAGATCTCGATCTCTCGGACCCGCTGCGTGGCGCCCAGGTCGACCTGCCACCAGGCGCCCGCCTCGGACAGCGTGCGGGTGTCCGTGTTGGTGTCGGCGTCGAGGGCGAGCACGGGAGCCGCGGCACCCTCGGTGGAGGACTGGGTCGCTGTGCCCGTGCGTGCCAGGTCGGTGCGCAGCTGCTCGACCGGGCCGCCGTGGGCGCCGGCCCGTGCGGCGACGGCGAGGGCTTCGGCCGGCAGCCTGTCCAGGCCGGTGTGGTTGTCCGTCATCACGGATCCGGTCCCGGCGAGCGCGGGCGCGGCGGTGTCGGTCCAGTTGGCACGGGCCGTGTTCTGGATGCCGTAGTCCGCCCAGTTGGAGACCCACTTGTAGCCGATGCGGGTGATCACGTTGTTCTCGACGGTGATGTGCGAGGACTGCTCGTCGAGGTAGATGCCGTTGCCGTCCCGTTCGGTGTTGCCGAAGGCGGAACGGTTGATGTAGTTGCCGGAGACGACCGTGCCGGGCTGGGCGCCCTGGGTGTAGATCGCGCCGCCGTCGTGCTGCTGCTGGGCGACCTCCATGACGTTCGTGATCCGGTTGCCGGTCACCTTGTTGTCGCGCAGCACTGACTGCCGGGCTTCGGGCTGGTTCCAGCCCCAGCCGACCGAGATGCCGGAGTACGGAAGGTGGTCGAGGCTGTTGTGATCAACCGTCAGCTCCGCCTCGTAACCGGCCCAGATACCGACCGAGTCGGTGTACTCGACGCCGGAGCGGGTGATCGTGTTGTACGCGATCATGTTCCGCTCCCCCGCGAGCGACGCGTCGGGCTGCGGTTCGGTGTCGCCCACGTAGACCGCGCCCGAGGACAGGTCGGTGAACGTAGAGCGGGTCAGGGAGCTGTCCTTGGTGCCCGCCTCGAGTATCGCGCCCGCTCCGCCGAGGTGGCTGAACCGGGCGTTCTCGATGGAGATGTGCTGCCCGCCGCGGACGGTGACCGCGGCGGACGGCTTGGTGTAGAAGCGGCCCGCGTGGTCGACGGGCCCGGTGGCGCCGGTCAGGGTGAGACCGGCCTGCATGCCCGCGTAGCCCTCGTCGGTGTCGGGCTGGCGATACGCCGCATACGCGAAGCCGATCCCGCTGACGGTGACGTCGTGGGCACCGTCGACGACGAGCAGCTGTTCGGTGTGCGGAGTGAGGGCCTGCGCACGGCGCATGTTCTCGCCCTCGCGCGGCAGGTAGGTGACGGTGCGCTCCCCCGAGTTCCAGACGAACTCACCCGGCTGATCAAGCAGTTCGGGGGCGTTCTCGAAGAAGGCGACGCCGCTGTATCGGGTGGAGTCGACCGCCGTGGTGTCCCACGCGGGTCCGGTGCGGTTGGTGCCGCCCGCGGAGTTGGTCCAGCAGGGCTGGGCGAAGGTGAGGAGGTCGCCGCTGACGCCGGCGATCCGGCAGTGGTAGTTGCGCCAGCGGACCCGGACGACGGCCTCGGCGTCGGTGGGCCGCTGCCAGGCGGCGATGCCGGTGGACGTCGCCCCGGTCATGCCGGTCCTGGTGGCGTCGCAGACGCTCGCCGCGCAGGATGTGCCGCGGGCGCGGGTTGCGCGCCTGCCGTCGACGAAGAGCTGGCGTGGGGTGACCCCGGCCGGGACGGCGGCGGTCCAGGTACCGTCGGCGTTCTGCGCCCAGCCGGTGATGTTCCGGCTGCCGGAGAGGACCGGCCGGGCGCCCGGAGCAGCGGTCCAGGTGACGGGGTGCCCGTCCGTCCCGGAGTCCTCGGCGCCGAGTCGCAGGGGTGCGTCGAGGTGGTACGTACCGCCCTTGAGCAGGACGCGGATGTCACGGCCGGTGTCGGTGCGGGCGCGGTCGCGGGCGCCTTCCAAGGAACACGGGCGCGCGACCGTACAGGTGGTGCCGTGGCCGTCCGGTGCCGCGTACAAGGTGCGTGCGCCGGGTGCGGCCTGTGCGCTCGGAGCGGCGACAAGGGCAGCCAGGGCAGCCGCGGCGACGGCGGCAGCGGTTCTCCGTAGAACGTTCATCGGCTGGTTCACGCTGTGGCCTTCCAGTCGGGGTGACCGGGCATGGGCGGGTTGACGGCGCCGAAGAGCCAGTCGCGCAGGAACGCGTCGAGGGACGTATCGCCGGTGACCTGGACGGTATGGGCGATGAACTCCTCGCTGGTGTAGGTGGAGTCCTTGAAGCGCTTCACCCACTCCCGCATGACCTTGTCGAACGTCGGCTGGCCGATCTGCAGGGTCAGGGCGTACAGGACGAGCGCGCCGCCGTCGTAGATGTTGGTTCCGCCGAGCGCCTTGGGCAGTCCGGGCGGGCCGTCGGCGGCGCGGACCTTGTCGAGCTTCTCGTACGTGGTCTTCATCTTGTCCGCGAAGACCGACCAGCCGCGCTCCTCGCCGTACAGTCCGGCGTAGTACACCGCTGGCCCTTCGTTGAGCCAGGCCTGCTGCCAGTTGTCGGGGGTGACCGAGTCGCCGAACCACTGGTGGGTGAGCTCGTGGACCATGGTCGTCTCGTAGCCCGGCTGGCCGTTGGCGTTGAGCTTGAACCAGTTGGTGGAGAAGAGGGAAAGAGTCTGGTTCTCCAGGGCGTCGGTGTACCCGTCGTAGATGTGGAGGCCGTAGACGGAGAACGGGTAGCGGCCGAACTTCGCCTCCAGCCAGGCCAGATGGTCGGCGGTACGGGCGACGATCGGGCCGTACTTGTCCTCCTGACCCTGCGGGACGATGTGCCGCAGAGGAAGTCCGCGGTGGCTGGTGCCGTACAGGTAGGTGCCCTTGACGACGGCGATGCCAATGAGTTCAGTCGCCATCCGCTCGCGCAGGGCGAAGTGCCAGACCGTGGAGCCGTCGGCGCGCGGGGTCCTGTCGAGCAGTTCGCCGTTGGCGGTGGCGACGTAGCCCTGTGGCGCGCTGATGTGGAAGGTCCAGGTGGCCTTGTCGGACGGGGTGTCGTTGCAGGGCAGGAAGGTGTCGGCCCGGGAGGACTGGGCGGCCGAGGCGAAGCCGCCGTCGGTGCCGAACTTCCATCCGGTGAGGCCGAGTCGGGGCGCCTTGCCGTTGCCGTGGTAGCGGATCTCCACGGTGAACGCCTGCCTGTCGTGCAGCGGGCGGTCCGGGGTGACGGTGAGTTCCTGGCCGCTCTTGCCGGCCGAGAGCACCCACTGTGCGGTGCGGCCCGCGACGGTGACGGCGTCGATGGTGTGGCCGTCGGTGTCGAGGTTGAACGTGGACAGATCCTGGGTGGCCTTGGCGTGGATCTTCACGACGGCGGTGAAGTCGTAGGTCACCGGGGTGAAGTCAAAGGTCAGGTCGTAGTGGACGACCTGGTAACCGCCGTTGCCGAGGGTCGGGAAGAGCGGGTCACCGACGCCGTCGGAGCCGGGGGCCGGGTCGAATCCACGGCTGCCGGCAAAGGCCGGCGAGCCGAGGACGGGTACGGCGACGGCTGCCACGACGGCCGCGCCGCCGAGCCTCAGTGCGGAGCGTCTGCTGGTGGGAGCGGTCATCACTTCTTGCCCTTCTGGACGGCCTCTTCGAATTCGCCTCGGGCCTGCTCGCCGCCCTGGGCCAGGTAGTCCTTGACGAGCTGGTCGTAGGCCGACATCGGCTTGCGGCCGGCGATGATGTCCTTCAGGGCGTCCCCCCTCAACGTGGCGAGGCTGCCGGAGCCCTTGGAGTCCCAGGTGGGCGAGGAGTACTGAAGGGTCGGGTCCGGCTCGATCATCGGGATCATCTTGGTGAACGCCTCGTGGACGTGGCGCACGCCCTGCTCGGAATCGGCGCTGAAGATCGCCGGCACAGCGGAGGCGGCGAACTTCCACGGAACGGTGACGTCCTGGGCACCCTGCTTGGTCAGGGCCGGGTTGCCCTTGTCGTCGCGGGTGAAGTCGGTTCCCTCGACGCCGTAGTTGATCAGTGTGTACTCCTCGCTGCCGAACGGCGAGGCGGCGAAGTCGGCAAAGGCGAGGATCTGCTTGACGCGGTCGCCGGACGCCTTCTTGATGTGCGTGTTCTGCAGGGCGACGTTGTCCATCCACGTGACGGCGTCCTTGCCGACCGGGACGAACGGGCGCGGGTCGTACGCCGTGTCGATCGCCTTCATCGTGGCGACATAGCCGGTGCCGGGTGCGAGGTAGCCCGGCATCCCGTCGTAGACGTACGCTCCCTTGCCGTTCTTGAACATGTCCGTGTACTGGGCCTTCTGCGCCCCGGACATCTGGAGGGTGCCCGGGTAGTAGCAGCCCGCCTTGTACAGGTCCCGGGCGATCTCGATGGCCTGCCGGTACTCGGGAGTCTCCAGGTTCGAGGTGAACTTGCCCGTCTCAGCGTCGAGCCGCCAGCTGCTCGGCGCGCCCGCGGACATGGCGAGCATCGTGGTGGCACCCGCGATGATCGCGTACTGGTCCTGCTTGGGGCGGGTCAGTTCCTTGCAGAGCTCGACGAACCTGTCCAGGTCGGTGATCTGGTCGAGACTGCTGACACCGACCTCCTCGAACAGATCGTGGCGGTAGAAGCCGGCGCCGCCGGTGCCGGTGCGGGCGATCGGCAGACCGTACAGCTTCCCGCCGAAGATGGCGCCCTGCCAGGCGCCCTTCGGGATCGCGGCCAGGTTCGGGTAGTCCTTGATCCTGTCCCCGGCGAGGAACGGGGTGAGGTCGGCGCACTTGGCCTGGAGGAAGGCCGCCTTGTTGTCGACACCTCCGGACTCCGGGTACATGAAGACATCCGGCAGGCTGTCGCTGGCCACCATCGTGGAGAACTTGGTGCCGTAGTCGTCGGCCGGGACGGCGGTGATGTCCACCTGGCCGCCGAGGAGCTTCTCGATCTGCTGCCAAGCGGCGTTCTTGCCACGCGCGGGCGGCGGCGGGGCGAACGTCTCCATGGCCGCGCTGATCGGCTTCGCACCCTTGAGCGGAGCGCCCTTCGTGGCCCGCAGCGGCTTGGCCGGGTAGCTGAAGAAGCCCTGCGGGACTCCGGCGGCGGTGCCCTGGAGGTCGGGCTCGAGGCCGATGTTGCGGACGGCGGTGTTCGGCAGCAGGGAGGCGCTCTTGGCCTCCGCCTTGGCGGCCGTGCCTCCGTCGCCGCAGGCGGCGAGCAACGGGGCGGCGACCAGACCGAGACCGACGCCCGCACCCATGCGGAACAGTGACCTGCGGTTGATGGGGGTGGAGCTCGACACCTGGAATCTCCTTGGGAACGAAGGGAACGGAGGTGCGGGGGGTGGAGGTCAGCCCTTGATGGCGCCGGTGAGCACGCCCTTGGTGAAGTAGCGCTGGAGGAACGGGTAGACGGAGAGGATCGGTACGACGGCGATCACCAGGACCGCCATCTGGACGGCCTGCTGCGGGGCGAGCACCTCACCGGCGGAAGCGGCGTTCAGGCTCTGCCCCTGGAGTACGTAGGTGCGCAGCACCATGGGCAGCGGCCACTTGTCGGAGTCACCCAGGTAAAGCAGCGAGTTGAAGAAGGCGTTCCAGTACGTCACTGCGTAGAAGAGGCTGATGACGGCGAGGACGGCCTTGGAGAGCGGCAGAACGATCCGTACGAGGATGCGGAAGTCGCCGGCCCCGTCGACCTTCGCCGCGTCGTACAGCTCCTCGGGCAGGTTCATGAAGAACGACCGCAGGACGACCAGGTTGAAGGCGCTGACCAGGGACGGCAGGACGAGCGCAGCGTAGGTGTCGTACAGCCCGAGTCCCTTGACCAGAAGGAAGTTGGGGATGATGCCCGCGTGGAACAGCATGGTGAACAGGGCGGTCATCAGGATGAGGCGCGATCCGGTGACCTCCCGGCGGGACAGTCCGTACGCCATGCCGACGGTGACGAGCAGGCTGGCGAGCGTGCCGAACACCGTGATGCCGAGACTGACCACGAGCGCGCGGGTGACGACTCCGCCGGTGAAGATGGTGCGGTAGGCGTCGACGGTGGGGTGTTCGGGCCACAGGACCAGCCCCGAGCTGCGGATGATGTCGGTCTGCGAGGCGAAGCTCGTACCGATCACTCCGAGCAGCGGGTAGGCGACGGCGGCGACCACGACGACGACCGCGAGGGCCTTGGCACCCTGGCCGACCCGGGTCGGCCTCTCCATCCACGGCGGCCGGCCGTCGGACTGCTTCCCGGTACGCGTGGTCCTCTTCGCCGGCACCGTGGGTACGGATGCGGCGGGCGGATTCTCAACGGTCAGCACCGCGGTACACCCCTTCGTGGCCGAGGCGGTGGGCGAACTTGTTCGCGCCCAGGACGAGTGCGGTGCCGATGACCGCCTTGACGAGTCCGACGGCGGCGGCGACGCCCCAGTCGTTGTCCTTGATGCCGTGGTAGTAGACGTACGTGTCGAGAACCTCGCCTGCGTCCGGGCCGACCGCGTCGCGCTGGAGCAGGATCTGCTCGAAGCCGACGGAGAGGATCTGCCCGAGGTTCAGGATCAGCAGGAGGATCAGGACAGGTGCGAGGCCGGGCAGGGTGACGTGCCAGAAGCGACGCCGGGGCCCCGCGCCGTCTATCGCGGCGGCCTCGTACAAGCCCCTGTCGATGCCGAGCAGCGCCGCGAGGATGATGATCGTGCCCCAGCCGGCGTCCTTCCAGGCCACCTGGAGGGTTAGCAGCCAGGGGAAGGCGTCGGGGTCGCTCATCATGTCGTAGCGCGGCAGCCCCATGCCGCCGAGGACATCGGGCAACAGCCCGGCGCCGCCCAGGATCTGCTGGAAGATCGAGACGATGATGACCCAGCCGATGAAGTGCGGCAGATAGACGACGCTCTGCACGAAGCGCCGGATCCGGTCGTTGGCGATGCTGTTGAGCAGCAGGGCCAGGGCGATCGGAACGGGGAAGAAGAACACCAGCTGGATGACCGCGATCTCGAGGGTGTTGAACGTCGCGGACCAGAAGGCGGGCTCACCGAACGCCGTGGTGAAGTTGGCGAATCCCACCCAGACGCTGTGCATGTAGCCGAGGTACGGCTGGTAGTCCTGGAACGCCACGACATAGCCGAGCAGTGGCACGTAGTGGAAGACGACGAAGTACAGCAGGCCCGGCAGGGTCAGCAGCAGCATGACCCGGTCCCGCTTGAGCCGCTGCCGGAGGGTCAGCCTGTTCTGCTGGGGCAGGAGACCGGCCGGGGCGGAGGACGGCGACGGCGCTCCGGCCCTCTGTTGCCGTTTCGACCTCGCCCGGGGCAGCGGTGGTGCTGTTTCAGCCATGGTGCGTCCTGTTCGGCGGGTGGCGCATGGTGAGCTTCTGCGGCGGCAAGTTAGTAAGCGGTTAACCTCACCGTCAAGAGATCTGGAGCTACGGCTGGGTTACACGGGTCCCGCACAGTGAAATCCCTTGGGATGAACCGTCAAAAACGGGCGAATACATGGCAGTTGACCAAGTGGATCGCTTGACGGCTGACCGCCACCCTCCCTAGCGTGCCGTCAATCCACAGAACACGCTTACTGTCCGGAGGCAGGGTGCGAACCACCGAAGAGGCACCGGCTCATGCCGGTACCGGCCGCGCGGAGACGCCTCCCAGGCGGCCGCGCACGGTCCTGGTCATGAGCCCCGGACTGCTCGACGACGTATTCCCGCCGTCCGTGCGGGCCCGGCTGGAGGAGTCCGCCGAACTCCTCACCCCGGCCGCGATCAGCGAGTTCGAGTCGCCGGAAGCGGGCGTGGCGCTCGCCTCGGCGGAGGTCATGCTCACCGGCTGGGGCTGCCCACCCCTCGACGCGGCCCTGCTGGACCGGGCGCCCGGGCTGCGCGCCGTGATCCATGCGGCCGGCACGGTGAAAACATTTCTGTCGCCGACCGCGTTCGACCGCGGCATCGTCGTCTCCTCCGCCGCGGCGGCCAACGCCCTACCAGTGGCCGAGTACACCCTGGCCGCGATCATCATGGGTGCGAAGCGGGTGTTCCCGCTGGCCGACCAGTTCCGCACCCGGCGGACCCACCGCACCGGCGCCGACCTGGACCGCCAGCACTGGCTCGGTACGCACGGACTGACCATCGGTGTCATCGGCGCCTCCCGCATCGGCCGCCGGGTCATCGAACTCCTGCGGATCCTCGATGCCGAGGTGCTGCTCTACGACCCGTACGTCGGGGCCGACGAGGCGGAACGGCTCGGGGTGACCCGGACCGATCTGGACACCTTGGTGGCGACCAGCGACGTGGTCACCGTGCACGCCCCGGACACACCCGAGACCCGCCGGCTGCTCGACGCACGCAGGATCGCCCTGATGCGCCCCGGCACCCTGCTCGTCAACACCGCACGCGGCTCCTTGGTGGACACCCAGGCACTGACAGGGCACCTGGTCAGCGGGCGACTGGACGCAGTTCTCGACGTGACCTCGCCCGAACCCCTGCCGGACGGACACCCCTTGTGGGACCTGCCGAACGTCTTCCTCACCCCGCATCTGGCGGGCGCCCAGGGCAATGAGGTGGGGCGGCTCGGAGCCCTCGCCGTCGACGAGCTGGTGCGGTACGCGCAAGGTGCACCGTTCGCCCACCCGGTCCACCGGGCCGATCTGGGGAGGATCGCATGAACCACGCCCCGGCACAGGCTCTAGTCTCGACGTCACACAACAGTCACGAGGGGGTGGGCCGGATGCGCCGGCAGAACACGGCCGCGGACGGGCAGCGCAGGGCCACCGTCACCGATGTGGCCCGACGGGCCGGCGTCTCGACCGCCACGGTCTCGCGCGTGATGAACCGCAACTACCCGGTCGCGGAAGCGACCCGGGAGCGGGTCGAGGCGGCGATGCGCGAGCTCGGCTATGTCGTCAACGCGCATGCCCGCGCCCTGGCCGGGGCGTCCGGCCGCACCGTCGGCATCATCGTCAGCGAACTGATCGACCCGTTCTACGCGTACATCGCCCGGGGCGTGGAGCGCGAGGCCGCGGCCGGCGGGCGGCTCTGCCTGGTCTGCTGCGCCCAGGGAGACCCTCAGCGCGAGCTGGCCTTCGTCGAGCTGATGCACGAGCGCAGGGCGGATGCGGTGATCGTGGTCGGCGGCAGCGTCGCCGACCGTGCCTACACCTCGGAGCTGGCCCGGCGGGCCCGTGAGCTGGACGCCGGCGGATCGAAGCTCGTGCTGTGCGGCAGACCGCAGTTGGACGAGCGAGCCCCGACGGCCGCGGTCGAGTACGACAACGAGGGCGGGGCCTTCGCGATCACCGACCATCTGCTGATGCAGGGGCATGAGCGGATTCTCTACCTGGGCGGGCCGCCCAAGCTCTCCACCACCCGCGACCGACTGGCCGGGCACCGCCGGGCCCTGGAGCTGCGCGGGGTGACACCGGACCCGGAGCTGACCCAGACCGGTACCTTCAGCCGGAACTTCGGTTATCGGCGGATGGCCGAACTACTGCGGAACGGACCGGAGTTCACCGCAGTTTTCGCCGCCAACGACATCGTGGCGGCGGGTGCGGCCCAGGCGCTGGAGGAAGCCGGGGTGCGGGTACCGGAGGACATCTCACTGGTGGGGTACGACGACATCCCCGTCGCCCAGGAGCTGCGTCCGCGGCTGACCACCGTCCATGTGCCGCTGGAGGAGATGGGGCGGCAGGCCGTGCGGCTGGCCGTCGGCGGCGGGGACGAGGACGACTGGCGCGAGCCGATCGCGGGCGCGCTGCGGCTCGGTACCCACATCGTGGTCCGCGATTCTGTCGCGCCGCGGTCCGGGCGCACCACCCGGATGTGACCGGTTACTGCGTCACTGCCCGCAGTTGGCCACAGTAAATAGCAGTAACTTCCCCACCCCTCTTGCGGCTCGATAGCAACCGCTTACATGCTGACGGCGAGCTTCACCCGTTCCGCACGCCTCCGCCCCTCATTTGTTTCTGCAGGGAGAGTTCCGCATGCGTAAACCCCTTTCCTCCGCGGTCAGTTCCTCCACCTCGAGCCCGGCGTCGAGCTCCTCCACGGTGGGGCGCCGTTCGTTCCTCGCCGCCGCAGCCGGCACCGGCGCAGCACTGGCGCTCGGCGCCACCGCCCCCTCCGCACGGGCGGCGGCGAACACCCCGGCCGGCCGTCACGTGAAGATGACCGTGACCGCACGGCCCGCGGCCGAGGCTGAGCGCCTGCGGCTCGGACAGGCCCTGCGCGGCTCGGAGTTCCAGCCCACCAGCCTGTACATCCCGGCCGGCACCCCGCTCTCGTTCACCGTGCAGCCGAACGACAACGTGGTTCCCACGCTCTGGATCGGCACCTGGGACTACTACGGCGAGGTCACCGAGCCCCGCAGCTACCCGCTGACCGCGGGCGCGAACACCGTGACCGACCCGCACGGCGGTCCGGTCTACCTGACCCTGACGGGGAACGGCGAGCGGGCCGGCGTGGTGTTCCGCTCCGGCGCCGTCCCGATGCCGGTCTTCACGCTGGGCTGCACCTCCGAGGCCGAGTACCAGCACCAGCTCGACACGCTGACCGCCTCGCCCTACGTCGAGCTCCACGCACCGAACACGATCATGACGCTCACCCGCGACGGCGCACTCCTCTATCGCGGCGAGGACCATGCCGCCCTGCTCGAACTGGTCGAGACGATCATCGACTCGCACGCCCGGATCAGTGGTCTCGACGGGTCGAAGCCGGTCCACCGACGCAAGGCGGGGCCGTACCACTTCACCGAGGTCAGCAAAGTGCCCAGCGGCGTCGGCGCCTACGCCACGCACGGCTACAACGGCTTCCCCCGCGCCTACCTCGACCGGGCCACCACGGTGGAGGGGCTGCGGACCCGCGGCTGGGGGCTGTACCACGAACTCGGCCACCTGCACCAGCAGATGGCGTACAAGCCCACCGGGCTCACCGAGGTGACCGTCAACATCTACTCTCTCGCCGCGCAGCGCACCCTGAAGCAGTCGTCCAACCTCCTCACGGTCGACCCGAAGACCGGACTCACCTACTTCCAGTCGGCGCGGCTGAAGTTCGGCACGGCGGGGCTGACGTACGAGAAGTCCTTCGGTGCGTACGAGAAGCTCGTCCCGCTGCGTCAGCTGGAGCTCGCCTTCGGCGACGACTTCTGGCCGCGCCTGCACAAGCTGGTCCGCGAGGAGAACCCGCAGTCGGACTACACCGAGACCGCCAAGCGCTACCGAGCACTGGCCAGGTACGCAAGCCGAGTCGCCGGGTACGACCTCACGGACTTCTTCGTCGGTACCTGGGCGTTCCCGATCGACGCCGCCGGCAGGACCGAGCTGGCCGCGTTGAACCTGCCGAAGCCGCCCGTCGACCCCAGCACGCTCACGGACTGACCGCACGCGAGAGGAGACACCATGCACCTCAGCAGACGCACTCTGCTCTCGGCGACCGGCGCCACCGCGGCCGTCGCGGCGACCTCCGCCACTGCGCTCGTGGCCACGGCCGGCGCCGCGCAGGCACAGCCCGCGGCGGCTGACGGCACCGTCGGCACCGTGGGTATCGACGCGCTCCTGCAGCGCGCAGAAACCCTCCTGACCGGGGGCGTGTTCGACGCTTCCGACGCCGATTTCGCCGCCGCCGTCACCACCCTGGACACCACGGCCAAGGGGCTCTGGGACACCCTGGACCGCAGCGCCGGACGCACCGCCCTCTGGCCGGACCTCTCCCCCGTCACCGACCCCGGCAACTTCGGCCAGAGCTACACCCGGCTGCGCGCGCTCGCCACCGCCTGGGCCACCCCCGGCACCTCTCTGGCCGGCAGTACGGAGGCGGCGGACGCCCTCGTCGCCGCGCTGCGCTTCGCTCACGACACCGCGTACAACCCGGCCAAACGCGAGACCGGCAACTGGTGGTTCTGGGAGATCGGCGCCCCGCGGGCGCTGATGGACTGCTCCGTCCTGCTGCGCGACCGCCTTCCGGTCGCCGATCTGACGGACTATCTGGCGGTCGTCGACCGCTTCTGCCCGAATGCGGACCGGCGCACCAACTCCCCCACGCTCGGCGAGACGGGCGCCAACCGCACGGACAAAGCCGTCGTCGTCGCGCTGCGCGGGTTGTTGGGTCAGGACGCGTCCAAGCTCGCATCGGTCCGCGACGCCCTCTCCGACGTGCGCGACTCGGGGCGCAACAGCCTCTTCCGGTACGTGGGTTCGGGTGACGGATTCTACGAGGACGGGTCGTTCGTCCAGCACGACGTGGTCGCCTACACCGGTACGTACGGCGTCATACTGCTCGGCGGCGCCGCCTATCTGCTGTCCCTGCTCGCGGGCTCGGAGTGGGCGGTCACGGACGCCAAGGTGTCCGTGATGTACGAGGCCGTCGAGCGGACCTTCGCGCCGGTTGTCTTCGACGGGCTGATGATGGATGCGGTACGCGGCCGGGCGGTGTCCCGGGAGCGTGCCGGTGACCACCGGGACGGCGCGGCGGCGGTCGCAGCGATCCTGCTCCTGGCGACGGGCGCACCCGCCGCGTACGCCGACCGATGGCGCGAGCTGGTCAAGGGCTGGCTGACCCGCAACCGCACCACACCGTTCGCTGCGCTTGCCACGCTCCCCCAACTCGCCCTCGCCAAAGCCGTACTGAACGACTCCGGCATACCGGCCGGGGAGCGCACGACCGGACACTTCGTCTTTGCCGACATGGACCGGGTGGTGCACCGTCAGCCCGGCTGGGCCTGCGCGCTGTCACTCTCGTCGAAACGGATCTCGGCGTACGAGGCGGGCAACGGCGAGAATCTGCACGGCTGGTACACCGGCGATGGCATGACGTATCTCTACGACGGCGACGACCTGGGCCAGTACAACGACGGCTTCTGGCCGACCGTCGACCCGTACCGCCTGCCCGGCACCACGGTCGACACCCGGCAGCGGACCGATCTCGGCACCGGCGCGGGCACCTCCACCTTCCGGCCGACGAACGCGATCGCGGGCGGAGTGGTCCTCCACGACCGGTACGGCGCTTCCGCGATGGAGCTGATCGGCCCCGCGGGCACCACCCTACGGGCCAGGAAGTCATGGTTTCTGCTCGACAACGCCGTGATCGCGCTCGGTGCGGGCATCACGTCGAGCGACGGACGCACGGTCGAGACGGTTGTCGAGAACCGCAACCTCGGCGCGGGCGGAACACAGCGGCTGCTGGTCGACGGCGCCCGTCGACCGGACGAGCTGGGCTGGACCCAGGACTTCGACCGCGCCGGGTGGGCCCATGTCGAAGGCGTCGGCGGCTACGTCTTCCCCGACACCACTAATCTGCGCGCGCTGCGCGAGGAGCGGACCGGAACCTGGCGGGCGGTCAACACCGGTGCCGACACCGGCGGCAGCACCGATCCGGTCAGCCGCCGCTATCTCACGCTCTGGCTCGACCACGGCGTCTCGCCCACCGACGCGGGGTACGCGTATGTACTGCTGCCCGGCGCGAGCGCGGCCGCCACGGCCGTCTGGTCGTACTCCCGACCGGTCCGGATCGTCGCCAACGACACCACGGCGCAGGCCGTGGAGGCCCGCAGGCACGGGCTGACGGCAGTGAACTTCTGGGGCGCGGGTACCGCCGCCGGGATCACCGCGTCCGGGCCGGCCTCGGTCCTGGTGCAGCGCCGGGGTCCGGAACTCACCGTCGCCGTCGCCGAGCCGAGCCGCACCCTGACCTCGCTCACGGTCGAACTGCCCTTCCCCGCGGACCGGGTGGTCACCGCCGACGACTCCGTGTCCGTCACGACCGGTCGGCGCCCCGTACTCACCATCGCGGTCGGTGGATCGCGCGGCCACACGCACACCGCCACGCTCTCCTGACCGGCCACCGGCGGCCGGCCACGTCAGCACCGGCCGCCGGTTCCCCGATTCCTTCCTCGATCGCTGCACAAGCTGATCCGCGAGGAGAACCCGCAGTCCGACTGGCGGACGCAGGACGCGCTGCGCTGGACGAACTTCGCCACATACACGAGCCGGATCACTGGTTACGATCTCACCGACTTCTACGTCGACAAGTGGGCGTACCCGTTCGACGCCGACGGCAGGGCCACCCTCGCCGCGCTCAACCTGCCCACACCGCCCGTAGACCCGTCGACCCTGACGGACTGAGGAGCACCGCCCGCATGACCCCGCCTTTCCTGCACCTTCCCCCGACCGACCGGGTGCTGTCCTCGCGCACCGGCTGGACGCGCGCCCACTGGGAGGCGACCGCCGACCGGTTGCTCGATGCACTCGTCCCGTACGCGACACCGGGCTTCGCGCAGTACCGGCTGCCCGGCAGGGCCAGTTGGTCGGGGGTGGTGTCGGACGGACTCGAGGGATACGCACGCTCCTTCCTGATGGCCTCCTGCCGGATCGCCGGTGCCCGGGGAGAGGTGGACCCCGAGCTGGTCGAGCGCTATGCGAGGGGTCTGGCGACGGGCACCGACCCGGCGTCGGACGAGGCCTGGCCCCGGCTGACCGACTGCTCGCAGCAGATGGTCGAAGCGGCCTCGATCGCCGTCGGGCTGCACGAGACCCGCCCCTGGATCTGGGACAGGCTGGACACCAAGGTCCAGGAGCGGGTCGTCGACTGGTTCTCCGGCTTCGTCGGCGGCCGCACCTGGGACAACAACTGGCGCCTCTTCCAGGTGGTGTCCGAGCAGTTCCTCGCCTCGGTGGGTGCCCCGCACAGCCGCTCGGACATCGAAAGCGGACTGGACAGGATCGAGGACTGGTACGTCGGGGACGGCTGGTACACCGACGGGGACGGCCGAAACTTCGACTACTACGTCGGCTGGGCCATGCATCTGTACCCGCTGCTCTGGTCGCGGATGGCGGGCCCGGAGGAGGACGGGGGCAGGACCGAGGTCTACCGGCAGCGGCTTTCCCGGTTTCTGCAGGACTACCCGCAGTTCTTCGGCTCCGACGGCGCACCGGTGCACCAGGGACGGTCGCTGACCTACCGGTTCGCGGCGCTCGCGCCGGTCTGGATGGGGGCACTGGCCGACTGCACGCCACTCGCTCCGGGGCTGACACGCCGGCTCGCCTCGGGCACGCTGCGGCACTTCGTGGAGCGCGGCGCCCCGGACGAGCGGGGGCTCCTGACCCTCGGCTGGTACGACACGTTCCTGCCGAGCACCCAGCCGTACTCCGGCCCCGCGTCCCCGTACTGGGCGAGCAAGGGCTTCCTCGGGCTGCTGCTCCCGGCGGACCACCCGGTGTGGGCGCAGCGCGAACTCCCGCTGCCCATCGAGGAGTCCGACCAGTACACCGCGCTGCCCGCGCCCGGCTGGCTGCTGCACGGCACCCGGCACGACGGCATCGTCCGGCTGGTCAACCACGGCAGCGACCACAACCCGCCGGCCGCGGCCGACGACGCGCCGCAGGCGGGCGAGGAGGATCCGCACTACGCAAGGCTCGGCTATTCGACGGCCACGGCCCCCGAGTCCGCACCGCACGCCACGGCACGCACCGTCGACAACCATCTGGCGCTCCTGGCACCGGACGGCACCCCGTCACGGCGGCGCAGGATCCACCCGCTGCGCTGCGAGGGCAACCTCGCCTCGTCCTGGTACGCGGCCGAGCTGCCCGGTGACGACCGTACGTACCGCATCGAGACCACGAGTGTGCTGCACGGCCCGTGGGAGATCCGGGTGCACCGCGTCGAGGCGCCGGAGGGCGTGCTGGTGCGGGAGGGCGGCCATGCGGTGGCGCACGACGAGCGGCCGTTCGCCGCCTCGGGCCCGGGCTGGGCGCTGGCCCGCACGGCCGACGGTCTGACGAGTGCCGTGGTCGCACTTCACGGCTGGGACAGCGAGACCCGCGCGGCGGCGGGCAGGACCCCGTCGGCCGCGGACACCACGGAAGCCGGTGGGGCGAGCGCGGACAGTGGGATGACGGAGGCCCGGGCGACGGCACACGGATCCGGTGTCGCGCGCGATGTGCAGTCCAATGCGTACGGGCCGCACTCCGCGATCCCCTATCTGCGCGGCAGTCGTCATCCGGGCGGGCGGAGCCTCCATGTCTCCCTGATCGCGCTCTCCCGCGACACCGTGCATCCGCAGGCGCTGCGCACATCGGTGGGAGTGCGTGCCGTCGGTGCGGATGCCGTGGTGCTGACCTTCCTGGACGGCACCACGGTCGAGGTCTGAGCGAGGGGCGCCGGATCAGGGCCTGATGCCTCTGGTGTCCTCCCGTCGGTGGATGTGCCCGATGAGTTCCTGCGCCAGGGACTTGATGGTGTCGAGGCCGGCCCGCCCCCAGGGGCGGGGCACGGTGTCGACGGCACAGACCGCGCCCAGCGCGACGCCGGTACGGTCGATGAGCGGCGCCCCCAGATAGGAACGGATCCCTATCTCGTCGACCACCGGATTGCCGGCGAACCTGGGGTAGTCGCAGACGTCCTCGAGGACGAGTGCCTTGCGGCGTGCGACGACATGCGGGCAGTAGCCGTGGTCGAGGGCCATGTACCGGACGCCCCGGCCGCTGCCCGCAGCCGCGGCCCCCAGATCGAAGCCGGCGTGCGTGCCGGACGGGGCGTGCAGACCGGCGAAGAACTGCCGGTTCTCGTCGATGAAGTTGACCATCGAGTACGGCACTTCGGTCACTTCGGCCACTCTGTCGGCGAACGCGTCGAAGCTGTCGAAGGAGGCATCGGCGCGTTCTCCCAGCCCGAGTGTCCGCAGCCGCCGGGTGCGAACGGCGGAGTCGTGGTCGACGGGGGTCAGCAGCAGCCGGCCGGGAACGGGCCGGTTCTCGGGCGGACTCACGAATAGGCTCCGAAGCCGGACAGCGGGGCCGGCGCGGCGGTGGCGTTGATCAGGTGCTGGACGAGGGTGACGAGCGCGCCGGTGCCCGAGCTGGCGATCCGGGCGTCGCAGAGCACGACGGGCACCTCGGGTCCGAGGTCGAGTGCGGCCCGTACCTCCTCGGGGCCGTAGCGGTAGGCGCCGTCGAACTCGTTGACCGCGACGATGAATCCGATGCCTCGCCGCTCGAAGAAGTCGACGGCCGGGAAGCACTCCTCCAGTCTGCGGGTGTCGGCGAGCACGACCGCGCCCAGCGCCCCCTGGGAGAGCTCGTCCCACATGAACCAGAAGCGTTCCTGGCCCGGGGTGCCGAACAGATAGAGCACATGCTGCTCGTCGAGGGTGATGCGGCCGAAGTCCATCGCGACCGTGGTGGCGGTCTTGGACTCGATCCCCTCGAGGCTGTCGGTCGCCGCACTGACCTGGGTCAGCAGCTCTTCCGTGCTCAGCGGTGCGATCTCGCTGACCGCGCCGACGAACGTGGTCTTGCCGACGCCGAAGCCGCCCGCCACCAGGACCTTGAGCGCGACGGGGAAGTACTCCGTGCTCGCGGTCCCGTCACCCCCGGCCGAGCCGCCGAAGCCGTCAGAGCTGTCGTCGTAAGCCATCGAGCACTGCCTCCAGCAGAGATCGGTCGGTGGGCATGTCATGGAAGGCGGGCGGATGCGCGGTGACTGCGCCGCAGTCGACCAGGTCGGAGACGAGCACCTTGGTGACGACCGCGGGCAGCCGCAGATGCGCGGCGATCTCGGCCACCGAGGTGGGTCCGCCGCACAGTCCGAGCGCCACGAAGTGCTCGGGGCCGAGATGCGTCTGCGGATCCGCTCCGGTGGCCCGCACCAGCGAGAGCAGATCGAGCACGGTCGTCGGACGGGTACGGCCGTTGCTCACGGTGTACGGACGGATGAGCCGGCCGGCCGCGTCGTCGAGCAACGGCCCGTCCTGCGGGGCCGACACCCTCACAGCCCCGTGGAGCTCGGTGTCCCGGCCGCTTGCCTCGCCGGGGTCATCAGATACGGCCGGACGCTCTTGACCAGCATGGTCATCTCATAACCGAGCACCGCGGCATCCGCCTCACGCCCAGCCAGGACGGCGAGGCAGGTGCCGGATCCGGCGGTGGAGACGAACAGCAGCGTCGAGTCGAGCTCCACCACCACCTGCCGGACCTCTCCGTTGTCGCCGAAGCGCGCCCCGGCGCTGCGGCCGAGCGAGTACAGCCCCGCGGCCAGCGCCGCCATGTGGTCGGCGCTGTCGGCGTCCATGCCGTGGAGGGATTTCACCAGCCCGTCGGCGGAGAGCAGGACCGCGCTGCGCGTGTACGGCACTCGCTGTACCAGCCCGCTCAGCAGCCAGTCGAGGTCCGAGACCTGACTGGACGGCATTTCGGTCGCCATGGTGCATCTACTCCTTGAAGGTGTTCGTTTCGAGGGGGTCCAGATCGAGGTGGTGCGAGTCGGAAGGCTGCGGGTCCGGGTGGAGCGGGTCGCCGGACGCGGCGGTCCCGCCGACCGGCAGCGGGCCGGCGGACGCGCCGGGTCCACGGACCGGCAGCGGCTCGAGCGGGGCCGGGGCTTGCCAGGCCTGCGGTTCCGGTGCCTCGGGGATGCCGTCCTGGTCCGGCTCGGTGTCGGCGTCCGCAGCGCTGCGGGCCTCGGCGAGCTCGACGCCCCGTCGGAAGGACGCCATCAGGCCGGGGTCGTGGAGGGCGGGTTGTTCGTCATCGGGACGTGCAGCAGGTGCCTCCCTGAGCTGCGGGACCAGGTGTTCCTGGTGGGTGCGCCTGGGGAGTTGGGGACGCCCCATCGTGCCGCGCACGACTCCGGTCTCCGGCGGGGGGACCGGAGCTGCGTCGGCCGGGCGCCGGACGCCGGGACGGGCGTCGGTGGGGGTGGGCCGGTCGACCCGCTCGGCGCGCAGCGGCAGCGGTGGGCCCTCGCCCAGCCGCCGTGTCTGCTGGGGCGGTTGATGCAGCCGCAGCGACCGGCTGGGCATCTGCGCCTGCCGGTTCGGGGCCGGGACCTGGGGCTGGGCCTGGGCCGGAGGCCGGTGCACGGGGCCGGGCGGCGGGACCGGGGCGGCGTCGGTGTCGGTGTCGCCCCTCGTGGGTGCGTCCCCGTCGCCCCCGAGCAGGGACTGCGGCAGCACCAGTACGGCCTGGGTGCCGCCGTAGATGTTGCTCTGCAGCCGGACGGCGATGCCGTGCCTGCGGGCCAGCGAGGCGACGACGAACAGTCCGATCCGGCCGTCCTGCAGCAGGTGGGCGACGTTGACCTGGTCCGGGTCGGCGAGCAGGGCGTTCATCCGGTTCTGCTCGTTGCCCGGCAGACCGAGCCCCCGGTCCTCGACCTCCAGGGCGAGCCCGGCGGTCACATGCTGGGCACGCAGGAGCACCTGGGTGTGCGGGGCGGAGAACACGGTGGCGTTCTCGACGAGTTCCGCCAGCAGGTGGATCACATCAGCCACGGCGTGCCCGCGCAGCGTGCCGTCGATCGGCGGCACCAGCTTGACCCGCGGATAGTGCTCGACCTCGGCGATCGCCGAGCGCAGCACCTCGGTCATGGTGACCGGGTTGCTCCACTGCCGCCGTGAGATGGCGCCGCCGAGCACGGCGAGGTTCTCGGCGTGCCGGCGGATGCGGGTGGCGAGATGGTCGACGTGGAAGAGGCCCTTGAGCAGATCGGGGTCCTCGACCTCGTGCTCCAGCTGGTCGAGCAGCTGAATCTCACGGTGCACGAGCGACTGGAGGCGGCGGGCGAGATTGACGAAGACTTCGACCCGTTGTTCCTCGCCCGAGTCGTGGGTGAGCCGGGACGCCGTCACGACTGCGGCCACGGCCGCGTCCTGCGAGCGGCCCAGTTCCTGCGCGAGCAGATCGAAGGCGTCGCTGCCGGGTGGGACGGGCTGCGGGGGCCGCCGTGGGGGCACCGGTTCCCCGCTGCGGAGCTGTTCCACGACCCGCTGCAGTTCGGCCTGCCCGTGGGCGCTGGTCCGGCGCAGCGCCAGACACCGGCCGAGGACGGTGGTGGAGACCCGGTTGGCGCCGAGGAACGCGGCGACCACCGCGGCCACCGCCAGCGCCCCGGATCCGCCGAGCGCGGTCCAGAGTTCGGTGGTCATCGGGGCGCTCGTGGAGCGGACCGTGAAGATGACGGCTGCGGTGCCGCTCAGTACGACGGCGATGGCCGGCAGCAGGGCGGTGCGGAGGATCTGGGGCCTTATGCGCGATTCGGGAGACAGCTGCGCGGCGCGCGGCCTGGCCGGGGCGGAGTGGGCACGGGCCCCCGGCCGGCCGTGCCGCCCACCCTCTCGGCGTTCCGGTCGCGCGTCGGGTGCGCGAAGTTGAGACATCAGCGTCCTCGGTACGTGGGGCACCAGGAATCGGCATTCATGTGGTGACACCTACGGTCGTCGGTCAGGCTCGGGTCATCGGTCGGACAGGCTCGAAAGAGATGAGCCCACCGTTGATCACCGGCCACACACGGTAGTCGCCGATCGACGATGTTCGGCGGGCAGTTGTCGAACTTGCCCGCCATCCGTCCCGCTCTGGTATGAGCGCTCGCTCGGACGACCGAATACGCCGCATTGACACGGTCGGCGGACACCCGCCCGGTCGGGCGGATCGGGCCGCCGGAACATCCGGAGCCCACAGAAACGGCTCGGACCGCCGGGCGCTGCCGGACGGTCCGAGCCGTGCTGATGTTCTGACCGGAGGCCGAGGCAGTCGGGTTCGGACTCCGGCCCGGGCGCACGCCGGACATGAGGCACGCCGGCCGTGCGGGGAGGATCACGGCGGCACTCGGGACAGGCACCGGCCGGGATGCTCACCGTTCGGACGCCCGGGGCGGCCGCCCCGGGCGCCTGCCTCGTCACCCGTCGGCCACGAGGGCTTCCTCGACCGGCGCCACGGGCGGTTCGGTGGCCGATGCCACCGCAGGCCACGCGGGCCACCCGTCCGCGGGCTCGTCCGCCACGGCCCGCCACCACGGCTCGACCGCGTGACGGGCGGCCGGCTCGAACGGCTCACCCGGCCGGGGCGCGGCAGAGGCGAAGCCCGCCTCGTGGGCGGCGATCATCGTCCGGTCGGCGGGCTCGGCCCAGGGATGGAAGGCGAGGTTGAAGGTCCCCCAGTGGATGGGCAGCATGAGGCCGCTGGGCTGCCCGCCCTGCAGATCCAGGTGGGCGCGAACCCCCTCGTCCGGTGTCATGTGGATGTCCGGCCAGTACTCGGAATACGCCCCGATCTGGATCATCGTCGCGTCGAACGGGCCGTGCTCGGCGCCGATGTCCTTGAAGCCGCTGAAGTATCCGGTGTCCCCGGAGTGGTAGATCCGGTGCTCGGGGCCGGCGACGGCCCAGGACGCCCACAGCGTGTGCTGCTGATTGCGCAGGCCCCGCCCGCAGAAGTGCCGGGCCGGGGTCGCGGTGAGGCTGATCCCGGCGATGTCCGTGGTCTCGTTCCAGTCGAGCTCACGCGTCCGGTCGGGCGACACGCCCCAGCGCTCCAGGTGGGCCCCGACGCCGAGCGGCACCGCGAAGACCGTGTCCGTGCCGGCGAGGGCGCGGATCGTCGGCAGGTCGAGGTGGTCGTAGTGGTCGTGGGAGATCACGACGGCGTCCAGCGGGCCGAGCGTCGCGAGTGGCAGGGGCACCGGATGCAGCCGCTTGGGCCCGGCGAACGCAAAGGGCGAGCAGCGCTCGCCCCACACCGGGTCGAAGAGCACTCGGCGTCCGTCGATCTCGGCGAGCACGCTCGAATGCCCCATCCAGGTGAGCCGCAGCCCCGTGGCGGGCGGGGCTGCGAGGTCGGCGAGGGTGGTCGCGTGGACGGGTACGGGGCCTCTCGGCGACCTGCGTACCCGGTCCTCCTTGCGAAAATAGACCTTCGCGAACTCCAGTGTGGAGCCGGAAGGCCTGGTCCGCGCCCCCACCGGATTGCGGAACACCCCGTCGGCGAAATTGGGCGAGTTCCTGATGCGCTCCATGCGCGCGCCGTCCGGGTCGGCACCGAATGCGGCGGGTCGCAGCGAACGCAGCCTGCCGCGGAACGTATGCAAGGAGTCAGCGCCGGTCACAACATCTCCTGAGGGAGTCGGTGTCGTTTCATTATGAGCAGGGGGTTCGGCAGTGCGCGTACGCGACGGCCAATGGTGACGGCCGCGCCCGGCCGCGTCAGCCACGCGGCTGCCCGTACACGTGCTCGACATGCAGCCGCAGCACGATCCGCCGGTCGCGGACCATCGCGCTGCGGTAGTCGTCCCAGTCGGGGTGCTCGCCCTGCAGGTCGCGATAGAGCCTGACCAACTCCTCGACGGCGGCGTCATCGGGATCGGCGGCGACCGCTGACAGCTCCGCCGTACCGTCCGCGACCGTCCAGGCCCAGCGGTCCTTGCTCGTGACGTGGTAGCTCGCCCGCGGGTCGCGCCGCAGATTCCGCGTCTTCGCCCGGTCCTCGGTGATCGAGACGCGGATGACGTGCTCCTCGGGGCTGTAGAAGTGCATGACATTGGACAGCTGGGGGCGGCCGTCCCGCTTCAGCGTCACGAGCACCCCGCCCGCCTCCTCTGCGATCAGCCGAAGGAGGTCTTCCTGCTGTGCGTCGAATCCCGTCATGCCGAATCCAACGTCCGTGACCGTCGCAGGATTCCGCGTTCGGCCACTCGCTCGTGTCACATCCGTCGCACCCGTCCACAGCACCCGTGGCCGAAGCCGGCGAGCCGTGTAGGACGGCTCGCCGGCACCGGTCGGCCGGGGTCACATTGACACGGGCTCCGCACCGTCCCGATACTGACTGACGATTCAGTAAATCGTACGGTCGGCAGGGGGCGGCGCATCCGGGCAGCCGGGCACCGCCGCGGCGGTCGATCCGCCGCCCTGCCCGCCCGCATCCCGTCCCCGGCTCCGACTGCTCCGGGGCCTGCCCCGACCCCGCCCCGAGGAGCCGCCCCCATGACGACCCCGACGACGCCGACGGTGTCCGCCAACGCCCTGCCGGACCCGCTGATCTCGCTGACCTGGACGGACCACGTCACCGGACGCCGGGGCCACCTGGTCGTCGACCGCCTGGTACGCGGGGTGTCCAGCGGTGGGCTGCGGATGCGGCCGGGCTGCACGCTCGACGAGGTGGCCGGTCTCGCCCGGGGCATGACGATGAAGGAGGCCCTGCACTTCGACGCCGACGACGCGCAGGCCCGCTACATTCCGCTCGGCGGCGCCAAGGGCGGCATCGACTGCGATCCGCGCGACCCGGAGGCGTACGGCGTACTGGTGCGTTACCTGCGCGCCGTGCGCCCGTACATCGAGAACGTCTGGACGACCGGCGAGGACCTCGGACTCACCCAGGACATCGTCGACCGGGCGGCCGCCGAGGCCGGGCTCGTCTCCTCGATCCAGGCGGTCTATCCGCTGCTCGACGACGAGGCGACCGCGCGGCAGCGGCTCGCCGACGCGTTCGCCGTCGAGGTGGACGGCATCGGGCTCGACGAGCTGGTCGGCGGCTGCGGGGTCGCCGAGTCGGCACTCGCCGCACTGGACCGGGCGGGCGTCGCGTACGCGCAGGCCAGGGTCTCCGTACAAGGGCTCGGCACCATGGGCGGGGCGACGGCGCGGTTCCTCGCCCGGGCCGGGCTGAAGGTCGTCGCCATCGCCGACATCAAGGGGACGATCGCCAACCCGGCAGGCCTCGATGTCGAGGCGCTGCTCGCCGCCCGTGACCCGTACGGCACGGTGGACCGCGGTGCGCTGCGGGACGGGGACCGGGAACTGCCCGCCGACGCGTGGCTGTCCCAGGAGGCGGAGGTGCTCGTACCGGCAGCCGTCTCGTACGCCATCGATGCCACGAACCAGGCCCGGATCACGGCCCGTTGGATCGTCGAGGCGGCGAACATGCCCGTGCTGCCCGAGGCGGAGGCGCTGCTCGCCGAGCGAGGGATCACCGTACTGCCCGATGTGGTCGTCAACTCCGGCACGAACGCCTGGTGGTGGTGGACGCTGTTCGGCGACATCGGCGCCGACGCCGAGGAGGCCTTCGGGCACACCCGCCGCGCGATGCGCGCCCTGATCGGCCGGATGCTGGCCCGCGCCGAGGCCGACGGCTCCACCCCCCGGGCGGCGGCCCATGCCCTTGTCGCCGAGCGACTGCCGGTGATGGCCGAGCGGTTCGGCTGGTACCGGTGATCCCGCCCCGCCGCTGAGCGTGCCCTGCCGATGGGCCCGCCCGCCACCGAGACCCGGCAGGCCGCCCAACTGCCCCTGCTCCAGGGGCGGTACGGCGAATAGGCGCCATGGCAGCTTCCCGCCGGCGCCGGTCACCGGGTTATCGTCATGCTCCTGACAGTCTCACCTCACCACCCCCTGAGAACACACGAGTTCACGAGGTGAGAATGAGACGGACCAGATGGGCGGCGGCCTGCGCCACAGCGCTCGCCGCCGCCCTTGCAGGTGGAACACTCACTGCCGCCGCCGACCCGCACGCCCCCGCGTTCGCCGACCCGGCCGCGAGTGGGGCATCGCGTACCGTCACCCTGTTGACCGGTGACGTGGTGACCTACTCCGGCAGCGGGAACACCGTACAGATCAGCGGCATCGTGCCTGGATCCGGACGCGAGGGCATGGGCTTCACCCGGTTCCGGGCGGGCGGCCACGAGTACGCGGTGCCGATCGACGCCGTCGGACAGATCTCCCAGGGCCGGGTGGATCAGCGGCTGTTCGACGTGACGGAGCTGGTCGCCTCGGGGTACGCGGACAGCAGCACCGACACGCTCCGGATTCTGGTCGACGGCGCCACACCGTCCGCCGGCAGCCCCGACGCGCCGACGGGCGCCCGCGTCGCCGCAGCCTTCCGGTCCACCGGGACCACGGCGCTGACCGTGCCCAAGCAGTCGGCCGGTGCCGTGTGGAAGCAGCTCAGCACCGCTTCCCGGGCCCGTACGGAAGGCATCGGGAAGGTCTGGCTGGACGGGAGGGTACAGGCGACACTCGACACGTCCGTACCCCAGATCGGGGCGGACAAGGCACACCGGGCCGGAATCACCGGGAAGGGCACCAGAGTCGCGGTCCTCGACACCGGCTACGACCGCGGCCATCCCGACCTGAAGGATGCCGTCACCGCTTCGCAGAACTTCACCGAGGACAGCGACGTCCAGGACCGGCAGGGTCACGGCACGCATGTGTCGTCGATCATCGCCGGTTCCGGTGCGGCCTCCGACGGCCGGTACGCGGGCGTCGCCCCGGGAGCGGAGCTCATCGAGGGCAAGGTCCTCGACAACGACGGCTACGGCTACGACTCCTGGATCCTCGCGGGCATGCAGTGGGCCGTCGACCAGGACGCCAGGGTCGTCAACATGAGCCTCGGTTCGAACCGGGCCTCCGACGGTACCGACCCGTTGTCCGCCGCGGTCGACAAGCTCTCCGCCGAGCACGGCACGCTCTTCGTGATCGCTGCGGGCAACACCGGCGACGAGACGATCAGCGCGCCCGGCGCCGCCGATGCCGCCCTGACGGTCGGCTCGGTCACCAAGTCCGGTGAGATGTCGTCGTTCTCCTCGCGCGGACCGCGCAAGTCGAGGCCTGCCGTCAAGCCGGAGATCTCCGCACCGGGCAGCGCCATCGTGGCCGCCCGCGCCGCCGGCACCCTGGACGACGCCGCCGTCACCGAGCAGTACGCCTCGCTCTCCGGTACGTCGATGGCGAGCCCTCATGTGGCGGGAGCCGCGGCCCTGCTGGCCCAGCGTCACCCCGACTGGTCGGGGGCGCAGTTGAAGTCCGCGTTGGTCGGCAGCGCGGCGCCCGTCGCAGGGGCCACGGTCGCCGACACAGGAGCCGGTCTCACCGACGTACCGGCGGCGCTGGCGGCGAAGGTGGTCGCCGAACCCGCCACGCTGGCCGCCCACACCACCTACCCGAACACCGCCGCCGCACCGCAGAGCCACCGGGTGACGTGGACGAACACCACGGACAAGCCCGTGAAACTGCGCCTGTCCGCAGGGCCCGGCCGGGCGATCCTGCTGGACGGGCAGACGGTGACCGTGCCCGCGCGCTCGTCAGCGGCCACGGACGTCACCCTCGCACCGTCGCGGGTCGAGGCGGGGACGACGTACAGCGGGGCGGTCACCGCGACCTGGCCGGGGGGCGGCCGGGCGACGGTGCCCGTGTCCGTCGAGGCCGACCCGGAGACGTACGGCCTCACCCTGACCGGCCCCGCACCGCGCGAAGGTGCCGAGCGCACCTCGACGGGGGTGGTCCTGCAGAACGAGAGCACCGGCACGTCCCAGCTCATCGGGCTGGACGGCACCAAGCCGAGGACGCTGACGCTGCCGCGCGGCAGCTACCGGATCCTGGGGCACACCTGGGAGTACGACACGGTGGGCAACACGATCATCGGGTCCACGGCGATCCACTTCGCCCGGCGGGTGACGGTCGGCCAGGACAGCTCCGTCACCCTGGACACCGCGGGCGCGAAGCCGGTCAGGATCGGCGTGGACGACGGGTCGGCGCGGGTGTCCCTGCAGTCGGCGACCGCGATCGCGTCACGGACCGGGTCCGGTACGGACGCCCAGGACACCGGTCTCGTCGCCCCGAGCGCCGCCGGTCAGTACCGCGTGGAGGCGGTGCCCACCACCGGTGGGACGATGGAGGGGCTCCACTTCTTCGGCGAGCTGAGCTGGCAGCAGCGGGAGGTCGACGCGCACGAGCCCGGCTCATCGGCCGACGCGCTGAAGCTGCTGCTCTCGCAATACAGCATCTACAGCTGGCTGGGTACGGCCACCGGCGAGGTCGTCGACATCGGCACCGGGGCGGACATCGACCCGGCGGCCATGGACCTCAAGGGCAAAATCGTCCTGTGGACCCCCGCCACCAGCCAGCCCGCGGTCAACAACGCGCTCTACCAGAAACTGTCGGACGCGGGCACGGCCGCCATCATGTACGTCGGCTACGGACTCTCGGTCTACAAGCCGACTCCGATCCTGAGGCTGGACGCCGCCAGTCTGCCCGACCTGCGGGCACGGCTGGCCGAAGGCCCCCTGACGCTGACGGTCGACGGCGTCAGCACCTCGGCGGACGCCTACTTCCTGCACCACTCCGTCGACGGCAGGGTCCCGGCCGGCGCGGACTGGTTCGACCGGCGGTCCCGTCTGGCCGAGGTGAAGACGGTGCAGCGCACGCACGGCTACCCGTCCGACCCCAAGGGCATGTACGCCTGGACGACCTGGCACGGGCTGACGCTCTTCCAGCAGTCGACCCGCTACCGGCCGCCGTCGGAGCAGACGCTCTACTACACGCCGGACGTCGCGTGGACGACGGCGACCTTCCACTACCAGTACGACGTCTCCGAGCGGGTCTACCCCTTGGGGACGCTGGTCAGCCCGCCCACCGTGTACCGCGCGGGCGGGAACTACCGGGACGACTGGATGTCCGCTCCCTTCAACCCCGCGCTCGGCAAGCAGGCCGGGCCCGCGCAGATCACCAGGGACGGCGACAAGCTGAACGTGGCGCTCCCGGTGTTCTCCGACGCGGCCGGACACCGCGCCGAGACGGCGCCGGTGGCGGACACCGGCAGCACGGTGCTGGCGGACGACAGCGGGAAGGTACTGGCCCGCAACGGTGCACCCGGTCGCGCCACGTTCGACCTGCCGCGCAAGGACAGCTGGTACCGGCTGACCGTCGATGCCACGCGCACGTCACCGGATCCGGTGACGTGGATGCTCGGCTCGCAGGTCACCAGCGAGTGGCGGTTCCGCTCCGGTCATGAGAAGTCCGCTGCTGCGGCCCGGCTGCTGGACCTCGACTACCGGCTGCCGCTGAGCGGCGAGAACACGGCCGACGCGGGGAAGCCGCTGGACTACACGGTCGGCCTGACCGCACAGGGCAGTGAGCGGGCGCTTCCCATCGCCTCGCTGAGGGTGTGGTACGCGACGGACGGCACCGACTGGAAGCAGGCCACGGCGGCGCGCGGCGCCGACGGCAGGTGGAAGGTCACGGTGCCCGCGGCGGGCACCGCGAAGGTCGACCTGCGGACGACCGTCACGGACACCACGGGTGCGTCGCTGACGGAGACCCTGATCGACGCATACAACTCGGGCTGCGCCGACATCTGGTGCTGACCGGGGTCTGACAGCCGGGAGCGGGTCGGGGGCGGGGCCACTTGCGGTCCCGCCCCCGGCCTGTCCAAAACCCGTGCATTGGCTAGGGTGACGCCGTGGCAAGAGTGCGGTTGAACGTGGCGGAGCGACGCGAGGAACTGCTGCGCGCTGCCGTGGAACAGATCGAGGTCCGGGGCGTTGCAGCGGTGCGCATCGCCGATGTGGCTGCCGTGCTGGGCGTGAGCAACGCACTGGTGCTCTACCACTTCTCGACGAAGGAGAAGCTGGTCGCCGCCGCCTTCGCGCATGCGGCCGAAGCCGACCTGGCCCACCTGCGCAAGCTGCTCAGCCGCCGCACCAGTGCGGTACGCAGGCTGCGCGCCGCCGTCCGCTGGTACGCGCCGACCGGGCAGGCCAAGGGCTGGCGGCTGTGGATCGAGGGCTGGGCGGTCTCGCTGCGCGACCCGGCGCTGCGCAACGTGGCCGGCGATCTCGATCAGCAGTGGAAGGCGGAGCTGGCCGAGGTCCTCGAAGAGGGCGCCGCCGCGGGGGAGTTCCACTGCGACGATCCGATGTCCGTGGCCTGGCGGCTGACGGCCCTGCTGGACGGTCTGGCCGTCCAGATGACGTCGTATGCCGCCCCGCTCTCCCGGGCCACGATGCTGGCGTGGACCGACGAGGCGCTCGCCCGTGAACTCGGCATCGACCAGGCGACACTCACGGCCTGACCCGGCGAGCCCTCGCTGTCCGCGCTCTTCCGGCGTCGCCCGTCTTCCCGGGTCCGCTCTCCTTGCGTCCTGCCGACCGCTCAGGTCTGGCGCAGCGGTGCATAGTCCGCGCCGTCGAGACCGAAGGTCCACGCCACGCCGTCCTTGGCGGTCCTGGTCGTCGGGGGCACCCGCAGCCAGTACGTGCGGTGCGTCCCGTCGGGCTCCGGGGTGGAGTTGACCACCTCGACCATCACCACGTTCTCGTCGCCCTCCAGCGCGATCCGCCAGAGAATCCCCGTCTCGTCCCGGTGCACCGGCTCGGCACCCGACTCGGTGAGGTAGCGGTCGTAGCCGTAGTACTCCAGCATCACGCGGCGCAGCTCCGCGTTCTCCTCGTTGCGTATCCGCTCGGGGGTCAGGGCCGCCAGTTCCGCGAGGAACTCGGCGGGGACCGGCATGCCGCGCCAGGCGTGGAGCGTGAAACCGTCGCGGTACGAGAGGGCCGGGCCGTCCCCGCGGTCCAGCCGGCCCGCCTCGTCGCGGTGGAGTGCCTCCGGGCGTTCGCTGATCACCACCGTGCGCTCGTACGGCCACCACCAGCCCGCGTTCCTGGCCACCTCCGCCAGGCCCTCGAGCCGGTCCCCGCGGCCGTCGAACGCGGCGAGCCACGCGGCGTCGTGCTGGCCGAGCACCGCGTCGAGCAGCACCAGCCGTACGTCCGACTCGTCCTCGGGCTGCTGGGCGAGGGCCGCGACGACACCTGCCCGTATACGGTCGGCGAGCGCCGCAGTGGTCTCCCAGAGCTGCGCGCCCGTGGCCGCCCAGAGGGCGGACCAACCGGCCGGCCCCAGCTCGTCGTACATCCGACGCCGCTCCTCCGCCCACGGGCGGGTCCGTACCTCGTCGCGCACCGAGCGTCCCGCGCCGACGAGCTTCTCGACGGCCTCGACGGCCGCCTTCGGCGAGTCGGCCCAGACGAATTCCTCCGGCTCCGCAAGTCCCGCACTGCGGTAGGCGAGGCGCACGCCGTCCTCGGCCGCGGCCCGGTCCGCCGCGCCGGTCGCCGCCGCCACGGCCCGCCATGAGTCCACGTACTGCATCGGTTGTCCCCGTCCCCTGTTCGCTGTCGGTCTCTGCTGTTCGCTGCTTGTCGGGTGCCCGTGGCCCGGGCCGGCCGTGCCGTCAGTCGGCGACGATGCGGACCGCACCCGACGCGTACTCCCGCTGCCGCACCACGCGGTACCAGCCCCTGGGCAGCGGGATCGCCGCATGCTCCTCGTGCACCACCCGCCCGCCCTCGGGGAGATGGAGCAGCATCGGGCCCAAGGCGCCCGCCTCGCGCATCAGCCGGCCGGGCCCCTGGACCGCATGCGCATGACCGGTGACCTCGCCCAGCGCGAGCACCATCCGTCCCCGCGCGTCACGTGGTTCTCCCGGCGCGTCCACGAAGTGCGCGGGCACTGCGGACTCGTCCAACGCCACGATCAGTACATCGCCCTGCCGGTACACAGACGTCTCCCCTCCACGGTGGCACCCCCTGTGCCGACCGTGCGGAAAACGCTACGGGCAGGGTCTGACAATCGGTCACGACCGATCCCGCTTGCCACGTTGTCAGTGCCGCTTGATAGACCTTGCGGTCATCAGCCGTCTTCCAGACTCAGGAGCTCAGGGCCATGTCCGGTGTGGATCATCTGCACGAGTTGCTCGGCCTTCCGGCCGTCGACTTCCGGCACACGACGAACGAGGCCCCGGCGCAGGCCGCCGACGCCGTGGCCTGGCGCATCGCGGTCGACCCGTACGACGACGAGTCCGAGATGACCTGGGAGGAGGCGTTCCAGGCATTCCTCGGGGCCGTCGACCCGGCCGGCGTGCGGGCTCTGATCATCGGCCAGTGGGGCGAGTCGAGCGAGGAGACGTCGTCCTACCCGATCGGTCTGGTGATCGCCGCGGCCGGCCGGCTGACCTCGCTGGAGGCGATCTTCGTCGGTGACATGACGCGCGAGCAGGACGAGATCTCCTGGATCGAGCAGTCCGATGTCACCGCGCTGCTCACCGCGTTCCCCGCCCTGCTCGAGCTGGGCGTGCGCGGCGGCATGTGTCTGGCCTTCTCCCCGTCGCGGCACGAGCGGCTGCGTTCCCTGACCATCGAGACCGGCGGACTTCCGGTCGAGGTGATCCGCGGCATCCTGGACAGCGAGCTGCCCTCGCTGGAGCGGCTCGATCTCTGGCTGGGCGTCTCCGAGTACGGTGGCGACGCCGACGTCGCGGACCTGGCCCCGCTGCTCTCCGGCTCGCGCTTCCCCCGGCTGCACCACCTCGGCCTGCGCAACAGCGAGTTGCAGAACGAGATCGCCGTCGCCGTCGCGGGCGCCCCGGTCGTCGCCCAGCTCCGCACCCTCGGCCTGTCGAACGGCACGCTGGGCGACGAGGGCGCGGCCGCGTTGCTCGAGGGCCAGCCGCTGACCCACCTCGAACAGCTCGATCTGCACCACCACTTCCTCACCGAGCCGATGGAGCGCCGGATCAAGGAGGCGCTGGAGCCGCACGGCGTGAAGGTCGATCTCTCCGAACGCGAGGAGCCGTGGGGCGGCCGCGGGATCGAAGGCCGCTACACCACGGTTGCGGAGTGAGGCGCGATGACCGACATCGGACATCCCGAGTCCTTCCACGGCCTGCCGGTCCTCACACTGCCCGGACCCGCCCGGCCGGGCGCTGATCCGCTCCCAGCGGCCGATGCGGTCGCCTGGCGGCTGGAATCCGCCTGGGAGGGTGATCTGACGTTCGCCGCGCTGTGGGAGCACTTCCTCGACACGGTGGACACGACCCAGGTACGTGCCCTGCTGATCGGCCCCTGGTGGCAGGAGGACTACAGCCCCTTCGCGCCGGTCGTCGGGCTGCTGTGTGCTCACGCGGACCGTTTCCCGGCCCTGAGGGCGCTCTTCCTCGCCGATGTCGTCAGTGAGGAGTGCGAGGTCTCGTGGCTGGAGATGCCGGACATCACCCCGGTGGTCGAGGCGTTCGGACAGTTGGAGGAGCTGACGGTCCGCGGGTGCGGTGAGCCGATCGCAGGCACGGAGACCCTCGCTCTGCGGCCGGTGCGGCACCAGGCGCTGCGATCCCTGCGGTTCGAGTCGGGCGGGCTTCCGGCCGGCGTCGTGCGGGCGATCGGCGGATCGGAGCTGCCGGCGCTGGAACGTCTCGAACTCTGGCTGGGCGTCCCGGAGTACGGCGGCGATGCGACGGTCGACGACCTCGCTCCGCTGCTGTCGGGTGGCGCGTTCCCGAAGCTGCGCCATCTGGGGCTGCAGAACAGTGAGATCCAGGACGAGATCGCGACAGCGGTGGCCGCCGCCCCGGTCGTCGCCCAACTGCAGTCGCTCTCCCTTGCGATGGGGACCCTGAGCGACATCGGCGCCGAGGCGCTGCTCGCCGGCCAGCCGCTCACCCATCTGACGTTGCTGGATCTGCACCATCACTACATCAGTGACCCGTTGGTCGACCGGCTCCGGCGCCTGGTCGGACCCGACTGCGTGAACAGCGAACCGGACGAGGTGGAGTACGGGGATCCGGACGAGGACGGCGAGCGCTATGTCGCCGTCTCCGAGTAGCGCGCTCGGCTCGGCGCCGCGTTTCGCCGTCGTCGGCAATCGCGGGAACCGCCGGGTCACGCTGTTCCAGGACGCGGTGCGCGCCGCCGGGCTGCCCGCCGCCCGGGTCGTGCCCTGGCTGGATGTGCTGCGCGGCCGGGCGGCATTCCGGCCGGGCGAGACCGTACGGATGGACTCGCCCGGTGAGGACGCCGAGGTGGAGCAACTCCTGCGGGCGGTCGACGATCCGACGAGGGTCGAGGGCAGCGCCCTCTGGTACGACCGGTTCACCGGAGCCGTACGGGAGGTCGCACGAGCCGCATCGGCGGCCGGCGCCGAGTTGCTGGACGACCCGGACGATGTCGCGGTTCTGTTCGACAAGCGGCTCTGCCATGCCGTGCTGAACGGCGCCGGAGTTCCCGTACCCGCGTCCGCGACCTCCGGGGCCGCGGCGCCCCCGGTGCGCGGCTGGGCGGATGTCCGTGCGCTGATGGTGGCGCACCGCATGCCACGGGCCTTCGTGAAGCTCGCGCACGGATCGTCCGCCTCGGGGGTGCTGGCCGTGGAGACGGCCGGACCGGGCCGGGTGCGGGCGACGACGTCGGTGGAACGCGACGCGGCCGGACGGCTCTTCAACTCGCTGCGGGTGCGGCGCTGTACGACGGAGGGCGAGGTGGCCGCGGTCATCGACACGCTGGCGCCGGACGGGCTGCACATCGAGCGCTGGCTGCCCAAGGCGTCTCAGCGCGGGCGGTCGGCGGATCTGCGGGTCGTGGTGGTGGCGGGCCGTGCGACCCATGCCGTCGTACGGACCAGCCGCTCCCCCATGACCAATCTGCACCTCGGCGGCGAGCGCGGAAGTCTCGACGAGGCGCGCGCGGCCGTCGAGGCGGCGGGTGGCAGCTGGTCCGGGGCCCTCGCCGTGTGCGAGCGGGCTGCCGCCTGCTTCCCGGACACGCTGTGCGTGGCCGTCGATCTGCTGCCCGCGACGGGCTGGCGGCGGTTCGCCGTCGGCGAGGTCAATGCCTTCGGCGATCTGCTGCCGCGCCTGACCGGCCTGCCGGGCAGCGGAGCCGAGGGCCTGGACACCTATGCGGCGCAGGTCGCCGCCGTACTGAACAGAGCAAGGAACCGCCGTGCAACCGCCACCGTCTGAAACCAGCCCTTCCCCTGCCGGCGCCGGAAGCCCGGGCGCCCGTGGCAACGCCCCCGGCGACTCCCGGGACGACGCGCGTGACCGGGACCCGGACATGAGCGAGATCGTGGGCAGCCACGATCTGCTGCTGATCACGCTCGACACCCTGCGGTACGACGTGGCGGCGGAGCTTGCCGCCGCCGGCCGCATCCCGTATCTGGCCCGTCATCTCCCGGGCGGCGCCTGGGAGAAGCGGCATGCCCCGGGCAGCTTCACCTACGCCTCCCACCAGGCGATCTTCGCGGGCTTCCTGCCGACACCCGCCGCCCCGGGCCCGCACCCGCGGCTGTTCGCGGCCCGTTTCGCGGGCAGCGAGACCACGGCTTCACGCACCTTCGTCTTCGACACCCCCGATCTGATGTCCGCTCTGGCCGGGATCGGCTACCGCACGGTGTGCATCGGCGGCGTCGGCTTCTTCAACCGGCAGGGCCCGCTCGGTTCGGTGCTGCCCGGCATGTTCCAGGAGAGCCACTGGGAGCCGGAGTTCGGCGTCGCGTCGCCCACCTCCTTCGAGGCCCAGGTGACCCGGGCCGAGGAGGTCGTCGCTGCGCTCCCCGCTGAACAGCGGCTCTTCCTCTTCGTCAACGTGTCGGCGCTGCACCAGCCCAACTGGTTCCACCTGCCGGGTGCCACCCGGGACGCGGGTGACACCCGCGCGACGCATGCCGCCGCCCTGGAGTACGTCGACGCGCACATCGGCCGGCTCTTCGCCGCCGCGAGCAGCCGCCGCCGTTGCTTCGCCGTCGTCTGCTCCGACCACGGCACGGCGTACGGCGACGACGGCTACACCGGTCACCGGCTCGGTCACGAGTCCGTCTGGACCGTTCCGTACGCACACTTCTTCCTGGAGCCGGGGGCCACCGCATGCTGACGACCGCGCAGACCACACGTCCGTACCAGAGCTATGTGTACGCCTATCCCCACAAGACGGCGTACGGAAAGCTCGCCGAACACCCTGCCGGGCGACCTGCGCTGCGTGAGCTGTGGGCGCAGGAGCGCAAGGACGTGCTGTCGCTCTATCTCCATATACCGTTCTGCGAGGTCCGTTGCGGCTTCTGCAATCTCTTCACCCGGATCGGCGCCCCCGGTGAGCTGACGACCCGCTACCTCGACGCGCTGGACCGGCAGGCCATGGCCGTCCGTGAGGCGCTGGGGGACGGCGAGCCGGTGCGGTTCGTGGCGGCGGCGTTCGGCGGCGGCACTCCCACCTTCCTGACCGCCGCCGAGCTCGAGCGGCTCTGCGACATCGCGGAACGGCGGATGGGCGCCGACCTGCGGTCCGTTCCGCTGTCGGTCGAGACGTCGCCGTCGACGGCGACCGCCGACCGGCTGGCCGTCCTCGCCGACCGCGGGACGACCCGGATCAGCATCGGCGTGCAGAGCTTCGTCGACGCCGAGGCCCGCGCGGCGGTCCGCCCGCAGCGCCGCGCCGACGTGGAGGCCGCGCTCGGCCGGATCCGGGACGCGGGCATCCCGGTCCTCAACATCGACCTGATCTACGGCATCGACGGACAGACGGAGGGCAGCTGGCGCACCTCGCTGGACGCCGCGCTCGGCTGGCAGCCCGAGGAGCTCTATCTCTATCCGCTGTACGTGCGCCCGCTGACCGGTCTGGGCCGGCTCGGCGCCGACGCAGGAGCCGCGGCAGCGGCGGACGCGGCGTGGGACGAGCAGCGGCTGCGGCTGTACCGCGCGGGCCGGGACCATCTCCTCGCCCACGGCTACGAGCAGGTTTCCATGCGTATGTTCCGGCGCACCGACGCCCCGCAGGAGGGCCCCACCGACCATGCGTGCCAGACGGACGGCATGATCGGCCTGGGATGCGGCGCGCGTTCGTACAGCTCGCGGCTGCACTACTCGTTCGACTACGCGGTGGAGATGCGGGAGGTACGGGGGATCATCGACGACTACACCGCCACCGAGGACTTCTCGCGCGCCGAAGTGGGCCGGTATGTCGACGGCGACGAGGCGCGCAGACGCCATCTGCTGCAGTCGCTGCTCCAGGCCCGGGGTCTGCCATCGGACGACTACCGCGAGCGGTTCGGCACCTGGCCGGGTGACGACTTCCGCAGCGAGCTGGACCGGTTCGAGAGACGCGGCTGGCTGGACGGCGCCGCCGGCGCGGCCGGGCTGCTGCGGCTCTCCCCCGAGGGCCTCGCGCACTCCGACGCGCTGGGTCCCGAGCTGTTCTCCCCCGCCGTACGGGCCGCGATGGCCGCGTACGAACTGAAGTGAGCGCCCCCATGGACCTGACGATCCTGTACCGCGGCCCGCTGGCGTCGTGCGACTACGACTGCCCGTACTGCCCGTTCGCCAAGCGGCGCGACAGCCCGGAGCAGTTGCGTGCGGACCATGCCGCGCTGGAGCGGTTCACCGCGTGGGCGGCGGCGCAGACCGGCGACCGGATCTCGGTGCTGTTCACGCCCTGGGGCGAAGGGCTGGTCCGTTCCTGGTACCGCCGGGCACTGGTCGAGCTGGCACAGCTGCCGCACATCGGGCGGGTCGCGATCCAGACCAACCTCAGCGGTCGTACACGGTGGCTGGCCGAGGCGGGCGGGACCGCACGCGACAGGATCGCGCTGTGGTGCACGTACCACCCGGGGCAGACTCCGTACGACCGGTTCCTCGCCAAGTGCCGTGAGCTGACCGTTCTGGGGGTTCGCCACAGCGTCGGTGTCGTCGGCCTCGACGGCCATCTCCACGAGGCGCGGCGGTTGCGCGCCGACCTGCCCGACGAGGTCTATCTCTGGGTCAATGCCGCGGAGGGCCACACCTACACGGACGAGGAGGCGGACCGCTGGACGGCCCTCGACCCGCTCTTCCCGTACAGCCGGCATCCGCACCGCTCGGCCGGAATGCCCTGCCGGACCGGCGAGTCGGTCATCTCGGTGGACGGGGACGGGACGGTGCGCCGCTGCCACTTCGTCCCGGCCGAGCTCGGCAATCTCTACGACGGCAGCTACCGGCGGGCGTTGGGCCCGCGGTCCTGTCCGCTCGCGGTGTGCGACTGCCACATCGGATATGTGCATCTGGAGACGCTGCCGCTGTACGACGTCTTCGCCGGTGGCGTCCTGGAGCGCGTTCCGGCCGGCCCGTGGCACCCACCGGGGCGTGGGGAACGTCCATGGCCGCCGTTGTCCTCGATCGCCGGACGGTCCTGAGGAGAACCGGACGGGCCCGCGGGGAAGCGGGCCCGTCCGGTGATCGCGTACGACGCGGCGACTACAGCGGCAGCAGGTCGGGGCGCTTCGCCTCGACGTGGTCGCCGGAGGACTCGCCGCGAAGCCGCCGTCCGATCCACGGCACCAGATACTCGCGCGCCCAGTGGATGTCGTCGCGGCGCACTTCGAGCGTCCCGCGCTGAGCCTGCGGCGGCCACTCCTGGTCCGGGTCGGCCGGCACGTCGAGGCCGAGGACCTGGGCGGCGCGCAGCGCGACCCGGGTGTGTCCCTCGGGCGACAGATGGAGCCGGTCGTCGTCCCAGGCGCGCCTGTCCTGCACGGACCGGAGCGACCACAGGTCGAGGACCGGGCAGTCGTAGCGGTCGGCGATGGAGCGCACATGGGCGGTGTACGTGGCGATCTTGCCGCGCAGATGACGCAGCACGGGAACGCCGCGGGTGTCGAAGCCGGTGGTGACCATGACGGTGCCGACGGACCGGGTCAGTTCGGCGACCGCGCGCTCGAAACGCTCGGCCACGTCGTCGGGGTCGGTGCCGGGCCGGATGATGTCGTTGCCGCCCGCGCAGAAGCTCACCAGATCGGGGGCGAGTTCCTTGGCGCGCGGTACCTGCTCCTCGACGATCTGGTCGAGGAGGCGTCCGCGTACGGCGAGATTGGCGTACCGAAAATTCCCGTGGGGCGAGCCGGCGGATCCATCGGTTCCGCCGGTGTCCGTCGCTGCATCGGGGTCGGGGAGCTGGTCCGCGAGGAGTACCGCGAAGCGGTCCGCCCAGCCGACGAAGGCTCCGTCCGGACCCGGGTCACCGACTCCCTCGGTGAAGCTGTCGCCAATCGCTGCGTACGACCCGATCGCGCCATACCGGTTACTGACGCCACGTTGATTTTTTCTCGAATCGTCTGCCACAAGGGCACATCCTGCACCGCCGAATGTGACCTACGCGACCGTAATAAGGGGTTGACGGGAGGTGACATAGACCACCCGGTCAGATTTTGGTAAAGGGGGAATAAGTGAAGGGGCGGTGCGCCGCCGCGCACCGCCCCTTCACCCAGCCGTTCGGATCAGGCCTGATCGGATCAGACGGAGATGCCGTGCGAGGCCAGGTAGGCGACCGGGTCGATGTCCGAGCCGTACGCGGGGCCCGTGCGGACCTCGAAGTGCAGGTGCGGGCCGGTGACGTTGCCGGTGGCACCCGACAGGCCGACCTGCTGACCGACGGTCACGGTCTGGCCCGCCGAGACGGAGAGCGAGGACAGGTGGCCGTACTGCGAGTAGCGGCCGTCGGCGTGCTTGATGACGACCTGGTTGCCGTACGCGCCGCCCCAGCCGGCGGTGACGACGGTGCCGGAGGTGATCGCCTTCACGCTGGTGCCGGTGGCGACCGGGAAGTCGATGCCGGTGTGGCTGCCGCTGGACCAGTTGGAGCCGGACGCACGGTAGTTGGTGGTGTGCTTGCCGGGCACCGGGTGGACGTAGCCGGAGCTGTTGCTCTCACCGGCGGCGGCCGCGGGCTTGGGGGCGGCCGAAGGCTTGACGGCCGGCGCGGGGGCGGTCGACGGAGCCGCGGCGGACGAAGCGCCAACGAGGGTCAGCTTCATGCCGGGGAAGATCAGGCTCGGGTCCTCACCGATGACCGTGCGGTTGTCCTGGAACAGCTTCTGCCAGCCGCCCTCGACCTTCTGGTCGGCGGCGATCTTCGCCAGGTAGTCGCCGGAGACGACGGAGTACGTCCGGGTCTCGGCCTGCTTCTTCACGACCGTGGCGGCCGGGGCGCCGTTCACGGTGGCGGCGGACTTCACGGCGGCGGGCGCGGCCTGCTCCGCGGCGTGGGCACCGGTGGCGCCGAGCAGCGGAAGGGCGATGACGGCCCCGCCGGCGCCGGCGGCGGCGACGCCACGAGCGATGGTGCTGGACTTCGGACGGCGGTGCTTACCCGATATGGGCATGAAGAATTCCTCTCCGGCGCCTGCGAGGTGAGCTGTCGGGTTCGGGCTGGAGATGCCCGGTCGCATGTCGTACGACTTCACCCCGAGCCGACCGGATTTCCCGGTCAGCGGCTTACCTGGTTCCCCCGCTCCTGCCACACGATGGGTGGGTGCGAATTCCGGACGGTGGCAGGATTTGGCGGTCCATCCGGATTGACGGTGACCGTAAACGAGCGAGGACGGGCAGAACAAGCCTCCGGTTCCGCAACGGAATCGGTGCCGGGAAATCGGCGCGGAATTCTGGTCACACTCCGTGGATCAGGGATCTTGGAATTCCGCGCGGCAGACGGAGTACCCACCCGCCGCACCGCCACACACCGTCACGGATATGATCCCGCTCACGACTTGCGAACCATCTCCCGTTTAAATAGGGCATGTTCCGCTAAATGCCCCAATACGGACATGTCATGAACATTTTCCGCGACGGAGCCTCAGCACTCTCGCGTCCAGGTCCCCCCGCAGCCCCGTGTGAAGCCCCTGATGAAGGAGCACGGAGCCGTGGTGGACCACCCCGGTGTCCACGCAGGTGTACGTCGCCCCGGCGTCGAGTCCGCGCAGCCGCAGGGCCGGCGGGCGCTCCCCGTACCGCTGCGCCTCCAGCCACATGAGCACCACCGTCTCGTCACCGTGCGTGTACTGCACCGCACTGAGACCGCCGCGCGGCGCACGCAGCCGGTACAGCGCCCCGTGCTGCACCACCGGGCGGATCTCCTTGTAGAGGTCCACCCAGATCCGGGCCTCGGCCAGCTCCTCGTCGCTCCATTCCATGAGATCCCCGCCGACTCCGAGCACCCCGGCCATCGCGCTCACGAAGCGGAAGCGCAGCGAGCTGACCCGGTTGTTGAGCTGGACGTTCGGGCTGTCGGTGACCCAGGCGGCCATCACTCGCGCCGGATGGATCTGCCCGAAGCCCTCCTGGATGGCGAGCCGGTCGAGCGGGTCGGTGTTGTCGGAGGTCCACACCTGGTCGGTACGGGCGAGGATCCCCAGGTCGATCCGGCCTCCGCCGCCCGAACAGGACTCGAAGGCGACACCGGGGTGGGCCGCCCGCAACCGGTCGATCAGCGCGTACAGCGCATCCACATGTGCGGTCCAGAGCCTTTGCGGATACTCCTCTCCCGGCCAGCCCGCATCGGTGAAACAGCGATTGAAGTCCCATTTCACGTAGTCGACCGGGGCGCTGGAGAGCAGCGTGTCGAGCTGTTCCCACAGATAGGCCTGCACATCGCTCCGGGCGAGATTGAGCACCAGCTGATTACGGAACTCCGTCCGGGTCCGCCCGGGGAAGTGCTGCACCCAGTCGGGGTGCGCGCGATACAGATCACTGTCGGCATTGACCATTTCCGGTTCGACCCAGATACCGAACTGCATGCCGAGCGCGTGCACTTCGTCGGCGAGGGGCTTCAGCCCACCGGGGAACCGTTCGGGGTTCGGGGTCCAGTCGCCGAGTCCGGCCCGGTCGCTGGTGCGCCGCCCGAACCACGCGTCGTCCACCACGAACAGTTCGACGCCCATGGCCGCGGCACGCACGGCCAGGGCGCGCTGCTGGTCCTCCGCGATGTCGAAGCCGGTCGCTTCCCAGGAGTTGTAGAGCACCGGCCGCGGGCTCGCGGCATCCGGGACGACGTGGGCCAGCTGCCAGGCGTGCCACGCCCGGCTCGCCCCGCCGAACCCGTCGGGGCTCCACAGGCCGGCGAACACGGGTGTGGTGTACGTCTCGCCCGGCGCGAGCCGCAGCAGCCCGGAGTCGTCGTAGCCGGCCCCGCCGGTGATCTGCACGAGTCCGTCGGGCAGCTGCTGCACGGCGATCCGCCACGACCCGGACCAGGTGAGCGCGCAGCCGTACACCTCGCCGTGCTCCTCGGTGGCGGCTGCGTCCGCGTCGAGCGCCACCCAGGGCAGGGCCTGGTGCCCGGTGTGGCCGCGCCGGCTGGACAGGACCTTCTCGCCGTACGTCAGCTCCGACCGCACGAGCTGCGTCTCCGCCGCCCAGCGCCCGTGCAGATGGCTGAGGCGCCAGCCGTCGCGGGCGGGCAGGGTCCAGGCGGCCGCATCGGCGCGCAGCAGCTCCAGCGGCGGCCCGTCGGGGCCGGCATGGGTGACGGTGGCCCAGCGCTCGATCACATCGGAGTCGTCCCGCATCCGGTAGTGCAGCGTGAGCGCGAGCCGGTGCACGGAGTCGGAGAACGCGATACGGAGCTCCTCGCCCTCCACCACGGCCCCGGCGAAGGCCCATTCCGTGCCCCGGACCGCAGGGGTGCGTACCGAGAGGGCGGGCCGGACGAACCGGGGGCCGCCCTCCACCGGATACTCCTCACGGCCGTCCAGCGCCGACTCGAAGCCGCGCACGGGCGGCTCCGGCGCGGCGGCGAGGGTCTCGGCGGCCGCGAGCGAGATGCGAGGCCCCCAGTGCAGGTGCAGCAGTTCGTCCCGGCCGGTCAGATGCAGTGCGTAGCTGCCCGTCGCTCCGGTCAGCAGCCAGGTCCGGCCCGTGCCGCCCGTCTCGATCATCCCGTCCCCCACATTCCCACAGTTCCGCACATCATCGAGCGTCCGCAGGTCGCCGGGCAACGCCTGCGCAGGGGGAATTCACCACCGTGCCGGGCGGAGAACAGCCGAAATGATTGACTGAGGAATCAATGTCGTATCGTCGCGGGAGTGACCTCGCCGGCGAGCCGCGCCGACGCCAGACACTCCAGGAGCCACCGTGACGCAGCAGGTGCCGCAGGTCCCGTCGACGGAACCCGAACTGGCAGGCGTGCGCAACTTCCGCGACGTGGGCGGACTGCCGACCGTGGACGGCCGCCGGGTGCGGTACGGACGGCTCTTCCGCAGCGGCCACCTCGCGCACGCCACCGACGAGGACGCGGCCTTCCTCGCCGGCCTCGGGCTGCACACGATCTTCGACTTCCGCAATGCGGCGGACCACAGGCTCGACGGCCTGGACGTCGAGCTACCCGGCGTGCGGAACGTGAGCATCCCGCTCTCCGACCCGGCCGACGGCGCCGAGTTCTGGCGGATGGTCCGCGACGGCGACATCGAGCAGCTGCGCACGATCCTCGGCGACGGCAAGGGCGCGGCCCGGATGACCGCCTCGTACAGGTCGATCGTCAGGGACCGCACCGCCGAGCACAGCCGGGTACTGCACGCCCTGGCCGAGGACAGCGTCCCCGCGCTGATGCACTGCGCGGCGGGCAAGGACCGGGCCGGTATCTCCATCGCGGTGGCGCTGCTCGCGGTCGGTGTCGAGCGTGAGGCCATCGAGGCGGACTACCTCAAGTCCAACGACCCGCACCGCCGGTACAAGGTGCGCCGCAGCGACACCTCCGCGACCGGGATGTCACCCGAGGTGATGGAGCTGCTCAGCCCGCTCTTCGACGCCCGCGCCGAGTATCTGGCCCAGGCGTTCACCACCATCGAGGAGACCTGGGGCAGCACCGACCGCTATCTCGCCGAGGGGCTGAAGCTCACTCCGCAGATGCTGGAGCAGCTGCGCGGCCGGCTCCTCGACGAGGCGTAGCCGGACGGCCGTCCGGCTACGGTGGTCGGCGGTCAGCCCTTGCCTGCCACCGCGAAGAGCAGGTAGAGGAAGGCCGCGAAGACATGCCCGGCGACGAGATAGGCGATCAGCCGGATCACGAGACCGCGCGGGAACTTCCCCTCCTGCGAGCCGTGGTTCTTCCTGGACGGGCTCAGCGGGTCGAAGTTTTCGGAATCGGACATGACAGTCCTCTCTGACGGCCGGAGGGCCGGACGAGCCGGTCTCAGCGGCGGTGGATCGCGCTGCCGAGACACAGCTCGACAGTGGGGCTCTGCAGCAGGGTGTGGACGAAGAGGAGCTCGGATCCCTCGCGGTCGACGGCGGTGATCCGGTGCGGGGTGAGCGAGTCGAAGTGGGCGCTGTCCCCGGGGTCGAGATCGTGCACGGTGTCGCCGAGGCTCACCCGCAGCCGTCCGGCAAGGACGTACAGCCACTCCTCGCCGGGATGGACGCGTACGAGATCGCCCTGGGCGCCGTACGGAACCCGGACACGCAGCGCCTGCATCGCCCGGCCGGAGCCGCCCGCCTGCTGATACATCCAGCCGTCGGCCGCCGCACCTTCGAACCTGGCGCCGCGGACGATCGCGTCACGTTCCGGGGACATCTCGCCGAGCAGCTCGGAGACCGTCGTACCGTAGATCCTGGCAAGTGCGAGGAGCATCGGCAGCGACGGCTGCCGGCGGCCCGTTTCGAGCCGGGAGAGGTGGGCGGGGGAAAGCCCCGCGCGCTGGGCGGCCGTCTCGAGGGTGAGACCGCGGCGGCGGCGCAGATCGCGCAGCCGTGGCGCGACCTCGGGCAGCTCGTCGGCCACCCCTCCATCGGGAGGATTCATACCTCCATTGGGCCAGGATCCTGCCTCAGAGGCAATTTTCTTGCCTCTGAGGCAAATCCCGCGGACTCAGCGGTGGGCGACGGCCTGTTTCACCAGTGTCCTGCCGAAGTCCCACATCAGCCCGCCGCCGCTGTGCGCGTCATCCATCACCGCGGTGAACGCGGACACGAACCGGTCCACCTCCGGCTCGCCGATGATCAGTGGCGGGATCAGCTTGATCACTTCCAGATGGTCGCCGGACACCTGGGTGAGGATCCGGTGCTTCTGCAGCAACGGCACGACCACCATCTGCGCGAAGAGACCCTTACGGGCCGCCTGGAGCATCGTCCAGCGGCTGCGCAGCTTCAGTGAGGACGGCCGGCCGAACTCGATTCCGACCATCAGCCCGCGGCCACGGACATCGTGCAGCAGCTCGTACCGGCCGATCAGCGCGGCAAGCCGCTCGCGCAGCAGATCGCCGGTACGGCGGGCGTGGGCGGCCGTCTCCTCGTCCTCCATCACCGAGAGGACCGCGAGCCCCGCCGCCATCGCCTGCGCGTTGGAGCCGAAGCTCGCCGAGTGGACCAGCACCCGGTCCATCGACGAGTAGACCCGTCTGAAGATCCAGTCCTTTCCCAGGGTCGCCCCGACGGGCACATAGCCGCCCGAGAGCGCCTTGGCGACACAGACCAGATCGGGTTCGACACCTTCCTCGTGCTGGTACGCGTAGAAGTCACCGGTCCTGCCGAGGCCGGTCTGCACCTCGTCGGCGATGAGCAGGGCCTTGTGCCGGTGCAGCAGCTCCTGCGCGGCGCGCAGAAAGCCGGGCGGCGCCTCGTGGACGCCCTTTCCCTGGATCGGCTCGACGATGAGCGCCGCCACATCGCCGCGTTTCAGTTCGCGGCGCAGTGCGTCGAGGTCGCCGAGTCCGACGGCGGTGTCGGGCAGCAACGGTGCGAAGCCGTCCCGGAAGCCGGACTCCCCGTTGACCGAGAGCGAGCCGGTCGTCAGGCCGTGGAAGGCGTGGGTGCAGTAGAGCACGCGCGGCTTCCCGGTGGCGTAGCGGGCGAACTTCAGCGCGGTCTCGACGGCTTCGGTACCGCTGTTGCCGAAGAAGACCCGGTCCAGGTGCGGGCTGTGCGAGAGCAGCTTCTCGGCCAGCAGTCCGGGCAGCGGCTGGCAGTCGAAGCGGGTGAGGTCGGCGAGCGAGGCGTCCATGACGTCGTGCAGTGCCTTGCGGACGACGGGGTGGTGGCGGCCCAGTCCCATCACGCCGAAGCCGGCGAGCATGTCGAGGTAGTCGTTGCCGTCCGCGTCCCAGAAGTACGCGCCCTCGGCCCGCTCGTAGACCTTGTCGAAGCCGATGGCGTGCAGCATCCGCGGCAGCTGGTGGTTGAGGTACTTCGTATGCAGTTCGTAGCGTTCGGCGCCGCGTTCCGCGAGGAGCTGCGCCAGATCGAAGCTCTTGGGCCCGCCGTCCTTCATACCCCGCTCTCCTCCGTCCTGTCGACCGCGTCCTTGACGGCGAGCGCGGCGCTGATCCGGCCGGCGATCTCGACCGGTGTGAGCCCGATGTCGGCCAGCACCTCGGCGCGCTTGCCGTGCGCGAGGAACTGCTCGGGGATGCCGAACGTCCGCAGCGGTACGTCGACACCCGCATCCCGCAGCGCCTGTCCGACCGCCGAACCGACCCCGCCCGCACGGCTGTTGTCCTCGACGACGGCGACCAGCCGGTGCCGTTCGGCGAGCGGGGCGAGCTGTTCGTCGACCGGCTTGACCCACCGGGGGTCGATGACCGTGCAGCGGATCCCGCGGCCCGCGAGGAGATCGGCGGCCTGCAGGCAGACGGAGGCGAGCACGCCCACCGCCACGATGAGCACCTCGGGGTCGTCGGCGCGGTGGAGCAGGTCCATGCCACCCACCCGGCCGATCGCCGGGACGGCCTCCCCCACCGACTCCTTCGGGAAGCGCAGCACGGTGGGGGCGTCGTCGACCGTGACGGCTTCGCGCAGCTCCTCCCTGAGCCGGTCGGCGTCGCGCGGGGCGGCGATCCGCAGCCCGGGCACCACCTGGAGGACGGACATGTCCCACATGCCGTTGTGCGAGGGACCGTCCGGGCCGGTGACCCCGGCCCGGTCGAGGACGAACGTCACCCCGCACCGGTGCAGGGCGACGTCCATCAGCAGCTGGTCGAGGGCCCGGTTGAGGAAGGTGGCGTAAACGGCGACGACCGGGTGCAGCCCACCGGTGGCGAGTCCCGCCGCGGAGACCGCCGCGTGCTGCTCGGCGATCCCCACATCCCAGACCCGTTCGGGAAACGCCTCGGCGAACTTCGTCAGACCGACGGGGTGCAGCATCGCCGCGGTGATGGCGACGACATCCGGCCGCTCCGCGCCGATCAGCGCGATCTCGTCCCCGAACACCGAGGTCCACGACGGGCTTTCGGCCGGGACGAGCGGTGCGCAGGTCAGCGGATCCATGGCGCCGACGGTGTGGAACCGGTCGGCCTCGTCCTCCAGCGCGGGCGCATAGCCGCGGCCCTTCTCGGTGAGGCAGTGCACCAGTACCGGGCCGTGGAAGCGTTTGGCCCGGCTGAGCGCGGACTCGACGGCCGCGATGTCGTGCCCGTCTATCGGCCCGACGTACTTGAGCCCCAGGTCCTCGAACATTCCCTGCGGGGCGAAGGCGTCCTTGAACCCCTTCTTCGCGCCGTGCAGCGACTCGTACAGCGGCTGTCCGACGACGGGCGTGCGCTGGAGGACGTCCTTGCCCCAGGACAGGAAGCGCTCGTATCCGTCGGTGGTCCGCAGCGTGGCGAGGTGGTTGGCGAGGCCGCCTATCGTCGGGCCGTACGAGCGCTCGTTGTCGTTCACCACGATGATCAGCGGCCGGTCCCTGGCCGCCGCGATGTTGTTGAGCGCCTCCCACGCCATACCGCCGGTGAGCGCCCCGTCCCCGATCACGGCGACGACATGGTCGGGGCGGCCGAGCACCTCGTTCGCCTTGGCCAGGCCGTCCGCCCAGCCGAGGACGGTCGAGGCGTGCGAGTTCTCGATGACGTCGTGCGCGGACTCCTCGCGGGAGGGGTAGCCGGAGAGGCCGCCCTTCCCGCGCAGCTTGGAGAAGTCCTGCCGCCCGGTGAGCAGTTTGTGTACGTAACTCTGGTGCCCGGTGTCCCACAGGATGCGGTCCACGGGCGAGTCGAAGGCCCGGTGCAGCGCGATGGACAGCTCCACCACCCCCAGGTTGGGCCCCAGATGGCCGCCGGTCCTGGCCACCGCCTCGACCAGGAACTTCCTGATCTCCCCGGCGAGTTCGCCGAGTTCCGGTCCGCTCAGCGCCTTCAGGTCGTGCGGCCCCCGAATGGTCTCCAGAATGGTCACGCTCGGGCCCCCTCTCCGGTCCTGTTTCAGCTCACGGTGACGGCGGGAACCCCTGACGGTGTCCCCGCGTCTTCCATGCCCTCGGCGATCTTCAGGGCTTCCTCGATGAGCGTCTCGACGATCTTCGACTCGGGAACCGTCTTGATGACCTCGCCCTTGACGAAGATCTGCCCCTTGCCGTTCCCCGACGCCACACCCAGATCCGCCTCACGGGCCTCACCCGGACCATTGACGACACAGCCCATCACGGCCACCCGCAACGGCACCTCCATGCCCTCAAGACCCGCGGCCACCTGATCCGCCAGCTTGTACACATCCACCTGCGCCCGACCGCACGACGGACACGACACGATCTCCAGCCGCCGCTGCTTCAGATTCAACGACTCCAGAATCTGCAGACCGACCTTGACCTCCTCGGCCGGCGGCGCCGACAACGACACCCGGATCGTGTCCCCGATCCCCTCCGACAGCAACGCACCGAACGCCACCGCCGACTTGATCGTCCCCTGGAACGCAGGCCCCGCCTCCGTCACCCCCAGATGCAACGGGTAATCACACTGCGCCGCCAGCAGACGGTACGCATTGACCATCACCACCGGATCGTTGTGCTTCACCGAGATCTTGATGTCCCGGAACCCGTGCTCCTCGAACAGCGACGCCTCCCACAACGCCGACTCCACCAACGCCTCCGGAGTCGCCTTCCCGTACTTCTTCAGCAACCGCGCATCCAGCGAACCCGCGTTCACACCGATCCGGATCGGCGTCCCCGCATCACTCGCCGCCCGCGCGATCTCCTTCACCTTGTCGTCGAACTGCTTGATGTTCCCCGGATTCACCCGCACCGCCGCACAGCCCGCATCGATCGCCGCGAACACATACTTCGGCTGGAAATGAATATCCGCGATCACCGGAATCTGCGACTTCCGCGCAATCGTCGCCAACGCATCCGCATCATCCTGCGTCGGACACGCCACCCGCACGATCTGACAGCCCGACGCCGTCAGCTCCGCAATCTGCTGCAACGTCGCACCGATGTCCGACGTCCGCGTCGTGGTCATCGACTGCACCGACACCGGTGCATCCCCACCGACCGCCACCGACCCGACCTGGATGCGCCGCGAGGGGCGGCGCACCGCGAGCGGCCGGGCCGGCAGCTCGGGGAGACCCAGTGCGACCGGCTCTCCAGTGGCCATCACGTCACCCGTTCCCGGCGACGGTCTCGCGCATGGCGCGCAGGGACTCCTTGAGCGAGCCCATCGTGGCCAGCACGGCGGTGGGCTCGTAGCCGCAGTGCGCCATGCAGTTGGCGCAGCGCGGGTCCTTGCCCCGGCCGTACTTGTCCCAGTCGGTGTCCTCGATGAGCTCGCGGTACGTCGGGACGTACCCGTCGCTCATCAGGTAGCAGGGCCGCTGCCAGCCGAAGAGCGAGTAGTTCGGGATCGCCCAGGCCGTGCACGGGAAGTCCGCCTTGCCCTCGAGGAAATCCAGGAAGAGCGGCGAGTGGTTCAGCCGCCAGCGGTTCCGGTTGCCGCCCGCGAAGGACTTCTTGAAGAGCTCGCGGGTCTGCTCGACGCCGAGGAAGTGCTCCTGGTCGGGCGCCTTCTCGTACGCGTAGGCGGGCGAGATCATCATCTCGTCGACCTTCAGGTCGTCGTTGAGGTAGTTCAGAACCTCGATGACGGTCTGCGGGGTGTCGGTGTTGAAGAACGTCGAGTTCGTGGTGACCCGGAAGCCCCGGCGCTTGGCCTCCTTGATCGCCTCCACCGCCTCGTCGAACACGCCCTCCTTGGCGACCGATTCGTCGTGCCGCTCACGCAGACCGTCGATGTGCACGGCGAACGCGAAAAACGGCGACGGGGTGAATTTCTCGATCTTCTTTCGCAGCAGCATCGCGTTCGTGCAGAGGAAGACGTACTTCTTCCGCGCGACCAGCTGCCGCACGATTTCGTCGATCTGCGGGTGCATCAGGGGTTCACCGCCCGCGATGGAAACCATCGGGGCACCCGATTCCAGGACCGCGCCGACGGCCTGGGCCACCGGCATGCGCTGCTTGAGGACTCCGGCCGGATGCTGGATCTTCCCGCAGCCCTCGCACGCCAGATTGCAGGCGAACAACGGCTCCAGCTCCACAATCAGCGGGAATTTCTCTCGCTTTCGGAGCTTTTGTTCAATGAGGTACGTCGCAACCTTGATGGACTGACGGAGCGGCATGGCCATCTAGCTCACCTCCTGGGGAGCAGCAAAGATCGGTGCCATTCATAGAAAGCCGGCAGGACGGCACGGAGAACACGGAAGGCCGATATTCCACCGCGTACCGTGCCGATACGGACGAGCTCATGCTCTGGAGCGTCCACGACCACCCGTACGGCCGCAACCGGGCGCGTTCCGGTCCGCAGGGCGGTGCGGAGCGTGACGGCGGACTCCATGTCCACGGCAATCGCCCCGGTGGCCCGCAGCTCAGCCCGCTCATGTCCGCGTACGACATGGGCGGAGCCGATCAGCGGACCGGTGTGGACGGTGCGGCCCGGCACCGTCCTGGCGAGGACCTCGGCCAGCAGACCCGCGCCGGTGCAGGACGTCGACTCCCCGGACTCCCGGGTCTCGTCGGCGACCACCAGGTCTCCGGGGTGCATGCCGGGTGCCAGCCCGGCACAGAACCCCGAGGCGATGACCGCCGCACCGCGCGCCCGGTCCTCGCCGAGCGCACGCTCCACTGCCGTCGCGGCGGCCTTCGGACCCATGCCCGTACGGAGCACGGTCACCGGGCCCGGGGCGTCGCCCGCCCTTCTCCTGCCGCTGCGCAGGGCGAGTTGCTCGATCCCGAGCGCGCAGGCGATGAGCAGCGGCGCGGCGGGGCCGTGCGGCCCCGGCACATCGCCCATCAGGCCCCCTCCCGGGTGGCCGTGCGGTCGGCGAACGGGTCGCCGTACACGTACCGCCCGAGCGCGGTGAGCGGGAAGACCTGCCGGTAGAGGTGGTAGTTGATGGAGAAGTCCCAGGGGAACCCGGTGCCGGTGAAGTACGGCTCGTCCCAGGATCCGTCGGCCTGCTGAGCCTCGTTCAGCCAGACGATGCCACGGGTCACCGCCGTGCTGTCGTGCCGGCCGGCGGCGAGGAGCGCGAGGAGCGCCCAGGCGGTCTGGGACGCGGTCGACGCGCCGTGCCCGATCCACTTCTCCTCCCGGTACGAGCGCAGGTCCTCGCCCCAGCCACCGTCGTCGTTCTGCACGGACTCCAGCCAGTCGACCGCCCGGCGGATCGCCGGATGGGTCCCGGGCAGCCCCGCGGCGACCAGAGCGGGCACCACCGACCCTGTTCCGTATACATAGTTGACGCCCCAGCGGCCGAACCAGGCGCCGCACACGTCCTGTTCGGCGAGCAGCCAGTCGATGCCGCGCCGGGCGGCGGGGTGGTGGGCGCGCCCCTCCATCGCGAGCATCTCCACCACATGGCCGGTGACATCGGCGGACGGCGGGTCGATGACCTCACCGAAGTCGCAGAACGGCAGCCGGTTGGGGAACGGGCTGGTGTTGTCCGCGTCGAACGCGCCCCAGGCACCGTTGCGGGACTGCATGCCGAGATTCCAGCGCACCCCGCGCTCGATGGCGGCCTCGACCCGGTCCGGGTCGGGGTGCCGGACCCGGCGCAGCGCGAGGACCACCTCGGCGGTGTCGTCGATGTCCGGGTAGTTGTCGTTGTGGAACTCGAACGCCCAGCCGCCGGGGGCCAGTCGGGGCCTGCGTACGGCCCAGTCTCCGGGCCTGACGATCTCCTCGGCGAGCATCCAGTCCGCGGCCTTCACGAGCGCCGGATGGTCGGGGCTCACTCCTGCGTCGGCAAGCGCGACGGTGGCCAGGCAGGTGTCCCAGACCGGTGACTGGCAGGCCTCGATCATGCGGGCACCGTCCTCGCGCCACACCGCGAACCGGTCGAGCGAGGCGAGTCCGGCCCGCATCACCGGGTGGTCGAGGTCGTAACCGAGCAGGTGCAGGGCGATGACGGAGTACACGGCGGGCGGCTGGATACCGCCCCAGCAGCCGTCGTTCTCCTGGCGTTCGATGATCCAGCGGGCCGCCGCGTTCATGGCGGTACGGCGCAGCCTGCGCGGCGCCACCTTGTGGTAGGCGTGCAGCGCCTTGTCCAGACGCTGGAAGACACCGTCCCAACTGTTCACCGCTGCAGGGCGCTTGGGCGGGTTCGGGACGTGCGGGTCGGTGTGCAGTTCGTCGAGGGCGAAGGGTGCGGGCCGTACCGGCCGCTTCGCCGAGACGACGGTCAGCGGCACGATCGTCTGCCGGGCCCAGCAGCCGAAGTCGTAGATGTTGAGCGGGACCCACTTCGGGAAGAACATCAGCTCCGGTGGGAGCTCGGGCAGGTCGTCCCACTTCCACCAGCCGAAGAGGGCCAGCCAGATCCGGGTGAAGACGCGGCTCCTCGCGATGCCGCCCTCTTCCCTGATCCACCGTGCGGCGCGGGCCATGTGCGGGTCGTCCGGCAGGTCTCCGGCCAGCCGCAGCGCTACATACGCCTCGATGGTGGCGGAGAGCTCGCCCGGGCCGCCGTAGAAAGTGGCCCAGGTGCCGTCGCCGAGTTGTTCGCCGCGGATGAAGCGGGCGGCAGCCTCGACGGTGGCCGGGTCCTGGATGCCGAGGAACTGGCGGAGCAGCAGATCCTCTGCGTCCATGGTGACGTTGGTGGCGAGGTCACCCTTCCACCAGCCCTGGTCGTCCTGCCTGCCGAGGAGGTGCTCCACCGAGCGTTCCGCGGCCCGCCGCGCGGCGGCGAGCACGTCGTCCGCGGCGATGGTCGATTCGGTCGTTTCGCTGGCCGAGGCTGCGCGGGGGTTCAGAGCCCCGGTGCTTCCGTCGGTCGTCGCTGTCATGGCTTCCCCTTCGTGCAGTTGGTCCTCTGCTGTGCTGGGGTCTCCGTCGGCCGGCGCCCTGCTCGGGCGCCGGCCGGCGACTGCGAGTCATATGCGGATGGTGATCATCTCTTTCGTACGACGACGAAGTCCGCGAGCGCGGTGAGCTGCTCGCGCACGGATTCCGGCATGTCGACACCGTGCAGCGCCTCGATGGCGACCGCGTGCTGCCGACGAGCCTCCTGGGCGGTCCACTCGCGGCCGCCCGCCTCCTCGATCAATGCCGCCCGGGCGGCGAACTCCTCCTCGGAGAAGCTGTCGAATTCGCTGCTCTTGGCGTCCGCGGCGAGCAGCTCGCCGAGGCGTTCAGAGGCCGGTCCGCCCGCGGCGAGCGCGGCGACGACCGGCAGGGACTTCTTGCGCTGACGCAGATCGCTCCAGGTCTGCTTGCCGGTGGACTCCGGGTCGCCCCAGATGCCGAGCAGATCGTCGACGGCCTGGAAGGCGAGGCCGAGGTGGTACCCGTACGCCTCCAGGATGTCGGCGGTGCGGTCGTCGGCGCCGCCGAGCACCGCGCCGATGGAGACGGCGCATGCGAGCAGGGCGCCCGTCTTGTTGCCCTCCATCTCCAGGCACTCCTCGACGGTGACCCGCTCGCGGTGCTCGTAGGAGATGTCCTGGGCCTGCCCGTCGATGAGCTTGCGGGTGGCCGTGGTCAGCCGGCGGGCCGCGCGGCCCGCCTCGGCCGTGCCGAGCTCCAGCAGGATCTCGTTGGCCAGCGCGAACAGCGCGTCACCGACCAGGATCGCCTGGGCGGGGCCGTGCACCTTCCATACGGTGTCGCGGTGGCGGCGCTGCTCGTCGCCGTCCATCAGGTCGTCGTGCAGCAACGAGAAGTTGTGCACGAGTTCGACGGCGACAGCGCCGGGGATGCCGGCCTCGGCGGCAGCTCCGGCCGCCTCCGCGGACAGCAGGGCGAGCGCCGGACGGACGGCCTTGCCGCCGTCGCCGTCCGCGGGCCGGCCCTGGGCGTCGATCCAGCCGAAGTGGTAGGCGGCGACGGTGTCCATGGGCGGTGCGAGCCGGTCAACGGCAGCCCGGAGCACCGGCGCGGACAGGGCCCGTCCGCGCTCCAGAAGCGCGGTGACGTCCGCGGTGTCTACCACGGTGTCGAAAGCCGGATTCGCCGGGGTCACTGACTCTCCTCTTGTTCCGGTGGTACTGCTCATGCCGCCTCCTGCAGCGGATGTTCGTGGATGCGGCCGAGCGCGCGCAGCGCTGCGTCCGCGGCACTGGTCCCGCTGCGCACCGCGCCCTCCATCGTCGCGGGCCAGCCGGTGGCGGTCCATGCTCCGGCCAGATAGAGACCGGCGGCACGGGTGCGGGTTCCGGGACGCAGCCGTCCGACGCCGGGTGCGGGGGCGAAGGTCGCCGTACGTTCCCGGGTGACGAAGAAGTCCCTGATGCCGGCCCCGCGGGCGGCCGGGAGGAGCCGCTCGAGCTCGGGCAGGTAGCGGCTGCGCAGTTCGGCGACGGGCAGGTCGATCTCGTCGTCGGCCGCGGACTGGGAGAGCGCGAGGTACTGTCCGGGACCGGTCAGTCCGGAGGCGTCCGTACGGTCGAAGACCCACTGGACCGGCGAGCCGAGCGCGGCGAAGAACGGGCGGCGCAGCACCTTGCGGTCGTAGACGACGTGCACATTGAGGATCGGCGAGGTACCGATGTCGAGCAGCCGGTCCGGCTCGTCGAGTGCGCCGTCGGGCAGCAGGCCGTGGGTCTCGCGCTGCGGCACGGCGAGGACGACGGTGTCCGCCTCGATGCGTTCGGCCCCCGTGTCGACGATCCAGCGTCCGTCGCCGGTTCGGCTGACGGCATCGGCCTTGGTGCGCAGCTCGGTCCGTACGCCCGCGGCGTCGAGCGCCTTGCGGGCGAGGGTGTCGTGCACCTCGCCGAGCGGCACGTGTGCCCAGCCGATGTCGGCGGCGCCGGGCTCGGAGAGGAGCCCGGTCTTGAAGACCTTCGCGGCAAGGGCCAGCGAGGAGTTCGGGGCGGTGGCGTTGAGTGTGGCGACGCCGACGAGGTCCCAGAGCGCCTCGATGGTGCGCGGGGACTGGCCGTGACGGGTCAGCCAGCTGCCGAAGTCGATGGTGTCGAGCGCCGGGTCGTCCGGGTCGAGACGGCCGAGCGCGAGTGCGGCGCGCCCGACACCCGCCCGCTCGGCGAGCGAGAGATGCGGATAGGCGGCGAGTCCGGCGGCAAGATGGAACGGAACCGGGAGTGCGTTCCGGCGCAGCCGTCCGAGCCGGGGCCCCGAGGGACGTCCGACATCGAGAACGGGCACGTCCAAACGGTTTTGCAGGGGTGCCAGGCGGGCGCCACCGACCCGGTCGAGGAACCCGCGGTAGGCGGTGCAGCAGCGCAGATAGACGTGCTGGCCGTTGTCGACCGTCAGCTCGCCGCGCCGGAAGGAGAAGGCGAGTCCGCCGAGCCGGGGCCGCCCTTCGAGCAGGGTCACGTCAAGCCCGGCGTCGGCGAGACGGAGGGCCGCGGTGATGCCGGCGAGTCCGCCGCCGATCACGACCGCGCGGGAGGAACGCAGGGCCCCGTCGGTCATGCGTCCCCCTCCCCCCGGGTCGTTACGGCCGCCTGGGCCGTAACGGCCGGGCTCGTCGCCTCAGTGAGGGACGCGGTGGACCACGGAAGGGTTGCCCACGGCGTGGACCGACGGCCGGTGGCCGGCATGGTGCCCAGGACATCTGCAGGACGCATCAGACACGCCCCCGGGCCGTCCGGCGCGAAATGTACCGCGCGTCCAGACCCGACAGACCACGCACCGCGACGTAGGCCTTCTCGTGGCCCGGCAGCGAGACCCGGCCGCGCAGCACCGCCTCGGGGTCGCGCTCGATCCGGTCGAGCAGCCGGCGGTAGATGCCGGCCATGGCGGCCACACAGGCGCCGCTGCGGCGGTCCAGCATCGGCAGCAGCCGGTAGCCCTCGGCGAACAGGGTGCGGGCCCGCCGCACCTCGAAGTGGACCAGGCCGGCGAAGTCCGAGCCGGGCGGCGGGGTGGCCCGGTGGAAGCCTGCGGAGCAGCCGAACTTGGCAAGGTCGTCGGCGGGCAGATAGGTACGCCCGTTGGCGGCGTCCTCGCGGACGTCACGCAGGATGTTGGTCAGCTGCAGGGCGAGGCCGAGCGTGTCGGCGTACTCCGGGGCACGGTCGGCGCCGGGCGCGCCCGGTTCCGTACCGAAAACGCCCAGGCTGAGCCGGCCGATGGCACCGGCGACACACCGGCAGTAGACCTTGAGGTCGTCCCATGTCTCGTACGTGGCGCCGCGCACGTCCATCAGCACACCGTCGATCAGCTCGTCGAGGCCGCCGAGCGGGAGCGGGAACCGGCGTGCGGCGTCGGCGAGCGCGACGGCCACCGGATCGGTGTCGTCCTCGTCGACGGCGCCGTTCCGGATCCGGTCCAGCAGCGTGCGGGTGCTCTCCAGCCGGATCCGCTTGGTCTGCGCGTCCAGCTCCCCGTCGCCGATGTCGTCGACCCGGCGGGAGAAGGCGTACAGCGCCGACATGGCCTGCCGCTTCTCGGCGGGCAGCAGCCTGATTCCGTACGCGAAGTTACGCGCCTGCTGTCCGGTGACGGCCTCGCAGTAACTGTATGCGGCCTGTACTTGCGCCGACATATATGTCGTCTGTCCCTCCACGGTCCGGCTCACCCCTCTCTACGCGCTCTTCGCAAGACAACTCCCACCTCGCGCAGCAAGCTGGGCCTGGTGGACTTGGGCGGTCCGGGCAGTACGTCGAACCCGGCGGCCGCGATCGCGGTGAGGGCGGCACGCCCCCCTCCCACAAATCCGGCGAGAAGCAGCTTGAGCCTGCCGTGGACGCTACCCACCAGAGGGGTACCTTCATTCAGCAGGCTTCGGGCGCGTTCTGCTTCGTATGCAACCAGCGCGCGCACCGATGCGCCCCCCGAGGGGGTTGCGAGGTCGGCTTCGGTGACATGGAACCGGGCCATGTCGTCCGCCGGCAGATAGATCCGGTCGCGGCCGAGGTCCTCGGTGACGTCCTGAAGGTGCTCGACGATCTGCAGCGCGGTGCACACGGCGTCGGAGCGGCGGATCCGCTCGGGGCTCGCGGTACCGGTGATCTGGAGGACCAGCCGGCCGACGGGGTTGGCGGAGAGCTCGCAGTAGGCGAGCAGTTCCTCGTACGTCCCGTACCGCCGGACCTTCTGGTCCTGCCGGTTGGCCTCGATGAGCCCGAGGAACGGCTCGGGGTCGAGCGAGCAGCGCCGCACGGTGGGGCGCAGCGCACGCAGCAGCGGATGGTGCGGGCCGTCGCCCGCGGGATCGAAGACGCGGTGCAGATCGGCCTCGAAGGCGTCGAGCATCGCAAGCCGGTCGTCGGTCTGCGCCGGGTCCAGTCCGAGGTGGCGTGCGTCCGCTCCGCCGGGGGCGAGATCGCCGTCGCCGATGTCGTCGACGAGGCGTGCGTAGCCGTACACGGCCATCAGATCGTCACGCCAGGCGCGCGGCAGGAAGAACGGGGCCACGGGGAAGTTCTCGTCCGCGGCCTTGTCGAGCGTGGCGGGTACGGTGGCGTCCTGGCGCGCCTGCCGGGTTCGCGTCACCTCGGACCGCCCGGTGCGGGGACGGCATATACACCTCGGAGCTGGAGATTTTCCGTCATTGCCGTCACATCTCCCGTTCTACACTGCTGACCCAAAACATCCCATTCCGGACACGCCGCCCGCTCTTCCCAGTGCGGAGGACCGCTTATGGGCGGTACACCCAGGCGGTATGGCCCCACTTGCCACGAATCAGCACCGGTACAGCTTACGTTGTACAACGCCCAGTCATACGCCCGGGTGTGGCGCGTACGACTACAACGTCGCATTCTGCGCCAACCTTCCCCGTGTGCAAGGAGATTGACGTCATCCGGCGGGAGGAGATCCTTCCCGGGATGTGGCGCGCACACGCTCGGCGCGCATGCTCCGGACACGGCAGCGGCCTCCGCCGGAGTGCTCCGGCGGAGGCCGCTGCCAGGTCGGGCATCGGTGCGGGGGCTACTTCCCGGTCTCCCGCTCGTACGCCTTGAGCACCTCGTCGGTCGGGCCGTCCATCAGCAGCTCGCCCTTTTCCAGCCACAACACCCGGTCGCAGGTGTCCCTGATGGACTTGTTGCTGTGGCTGACCAGGAAGACCGTGCCGGCCTCCTTGCGCAGCTCGCGGATGCGCTCCTCGGAACGGATCTGGAACTTGCGGTCACCCGTGGCCAGCGCCTCGTCGATCATGAGGACGTCGTGGTTCTTGGCGGCGGCGATGGAGAAACGCAGCCGTGCGGCCATGCCGGAGGAGTACGTCCGCATCGGCAGGGTGATGAAGTCGCCCTTCTCGTTGATGCCCGAGAAGTCGACGATCCCCTGGTAGCGCTCGCGGATCTCCTCGCGCGTCATGCCCATCGCGAGCCCGCCGAGGATGACGTTCCGCTCGCCGGTCAGGTCACTCATCAGCGCCGCGTTCACCCCGAGCAGCGACGGCTGGCCGTCGGTGTACACCTTGCCGTGCTCGGTCGGCAGCAGACCGGCGATGGCCCGCAGCAGGGTCGACTTGCCGGAGCCGTTGGTTCCGATGAGGCCGATGGCCTCGCCCCGGTAGGCGGTGAAGGTGACACCGCGTACCGCGTGGACCTTCCGGACTCCGCGCGCCTCGCCCTTGCCGCGGCGCAGTATCCGGCTCAGCGCGGCGGTGGCGCTGCCCTTGCCTCCGCCGGCGCCGTTGACCCGGTACACGATGTGCACATCGTCGGCGATGACGGTGGGGACACGCCCCGAAGTGTTGTCCTCAGCCACGGCCGTACCGTTCCTCTGCCTTCCAGAAGTACACAAAGCCCGCGACGCCGATGAAGGCCGCCCAGGCGAGCCCGACGATCCACACGTGCGGCGGCAGGTTCTCGGAGCCGTAGCCGTCGATCAGCGCGTAGCGGATCAGGTCCATGTAGATGGCCGCCGGGTTGTACTGCAGCACCCTGCCGACCCAGTCCGGCTGGTCCTCGAGCATCACCGTGATGGAGAACATGACACCGGATGCGTACATCCAGGTGCGCATGACGAACGGCATCAGCTGGGCCAGGTCCGGGGTCTTGCTGCCGAGCCTGGCCATGATCAGGGCGAGACCGGTGTTGAAGACGAACTGCATGATCAGCGCGGGCACTATCAGCAGCCAGGACAGCGACGGGTAGCTGCCGAAGCCGACGACCACGATCACCAGCACGATCATCGAGTACAGCAGCTGCTGGAGCTGCTGCAGCGAGAACGAGACGGGCAGCGAGGCACGTGGGAAGTGGAGTGCGCGCACCAGGCCGAGGTTGCCGGAGATCGCCCGCACGCCCGCCATCACCGAGCTCTGCGTGAAGGTGAAGACGAAGACACCGGTCACCAGGAACGGGATGAAGACCTCCTTGCTCATCCCCCTGCTGGTGCCGAGGATCAGCCCGAAGATCAAGTAGTAGACGAGCGCATTGAGCAGCGGCGTAGCCACCTGCCACAGCTGGCCGAGCTTGGCCTGGCTGTACTGGGCGGTCAGCTTGGCCCGGGAGAACGCCGTGATGAAGTGGCGGCGGCCCCAGAGCTGGCGCACGTACTCGAACAGCCCGGGCCGGGCGCCGCTCACCGTCAGGCCGTACTTGGCCGCCAGCTCGGCGGCGCTCAGGCCGGCGTCGGCGGATGGCGGGGTGCTCAACGCGACCGCACCATCATGGGTTGTGTCACTCACCAGATGAAACTCTCGTATTCAGGATGCGCTGCCAGTCGCGTGCGCGGTTCAGGCGGACAGGTCCCGTAGGAAAAATACGTCTCATGCTCTCAGAGGAGAGCTTCTCAGATCACGGGAGGTCGGCCGAGTCTGGTCAGCCGCCATACCGTACGCCACTTCATCGGACGGCGCGGTCCGCAGGGCTTCGCCCAGCCTTCCCGGAAGCCACCGAACCATGCCTTGAGCGCCGGACCCGAGGGCTTGCGGGCCACGGTCAGCAGCAGCCAGACACCGAGGTAGACGGGGACGAGCAGCGCGGGCAGATTGCGGCGCGCCAGCCAGACCCGGTTGCGGGCCACCATGCGGTGGTAGACCGCGTGCCGCGAGGGGGCGGTGGTCGGATGGTGGAGCACCATGTCGGCGCGATAGTCGATCATCCAGCCGGCGTCCAGTGCCCGCCAGGCGAGATCGGTCTCCTCGTGCGCGTAGAAGAAGTCGCCCGGCAGACCGCCGACCTCGGCGAGGACACGGGTACGGACGGCATTCGCGCCGCCGAGGAAGGTGGTCACCCGCGACGAGCGCATCGGGTCGGCGGCGCGCAGCCGCGGGACGTGGCGGCGCTGGGTGACCCCGGTGTCCGGATCGGCGATCCGGAAACTGATGATCCCCAGCTTCGGGTCCCGCTCGAACGCCTCCCGGCACAGCTCGGCCGTGTCGGTCAGCGGCAGCAGTCCGTCGTCGTCCAGGAAGAGCAGGGCGTCGACATCGGCGCCGGACGGGCCGAAGGCCTCGATACCGACGTTGCGGCCACCGGGGATGCCCAGGTTCTCGGGGAGCTCGACCGTCCGGACGCCCGCGGGAAGGTCCGGGACGGGGGCGCCGTTGCCGACGACGACCGCCTCGATCCGGTCGCCGTCCTGCTTGGCGACCGAATCGAGGAGGGCGCGCAGCTCGTCAGGACGGTTGCCCATCGTGATGATGACCGCGCCCAGCTTCATGGGCGTGCTCACTTCAGCCTGCTCGATGCCAGGACCGAGACCAGGTGCAGCAGTGTCTGAAGGAGGGCGATGCCGGCCAGCACGGCGACGCCGAGCCGGGAGAAGAACAGGTCGTCCCTGACCGCGTCCAGGATGGCCAGGACCAGGATCAGCAGCGATGCCTCGATCCCGAGCACCAGGCGGTGGAACTTCAGCGCCCCGGCGGCCTTGCGGGCCAGCGCCAGACCGGACGAACGCGGCTCCGACGCCGCCTCCTTGACCGGCGGCAGTCCGGCCTGGTGGCGGGCCACGCCGACGAGGTCGGTCTCGGCCTTGATCAGGACGGCGCCCAGCGCCGCGAGGGTGCCGAGGAAGGCCCACAGCCAGTCGATCCGCCCGGAGCCCCACAGATCGGCCGCACGCAGACCGAAGCCGACCAGCACCGCGGCGTCGCACAGGTAGGCGCCGACACGGTCCAGGTAGACGCCGCCGAGCGAGAACTGCTTCCTCCAGCGGGCGATCTCGCCGTCGACGCAGTCGAGCAGCAGATAGAGCTGGACCATCACCACCCCGAGGACGGCGCCCACGATCCCGGGCACCAGCAGCGCCGGGGCGGCGAGGACACCGCAGACCGTCATCAGGTAGGTCAGTTGGTTCGGCGTGATCTTGGTGTTCACCAGGTACGGGTCTATGTGCAGCGAGATCTCCCGCATGTACATGCGCCCGGCCCAGTGCTCACCGCTCCGCCGGTCCTTCACGCCCTCCGGGTGAACGACCGGACGGAGTTCAGCTACTGATGGTCTTGGCATAGTCGGCGTACGCGTCCCTGATCTGGTCGGTGGACAGGTTGAGGTGTTCCAGGATCGTGAAGCGCCCGGGGCGCGTCTGCGGCGCATAGTCGACGGCCCGGACGAACTCGTCCGCGGTGAAGCCGATCTCCTCGGGCAGGACCGGCAGCTCATGGCGGCGCAGGGCGGCCGCCATGAGCAGCGCCTCGTCCTTCGCGCCCCGCAGGTGCATGGCGAAGCACGCGCCGAGGCCGACCTGCTCGCCGTGGCTGGCCGCGCGCTTGGGGTAGAGCAGGTCGAACGCGTGGTTGATCTCGTGGCAGGCCCCGGAGGCCGGCCGTGAGTCCCCCGCGACCGACATGGAGATGCCGGTCAGTACCAGACCCTCGGCGAGCACCTTCAGGAAGCCGTCGTCGCCGACGCCGCCGGGGTGGCGCAGCACGGCCTCACCGGCCTGCCGCGCCATGGCGGCTGCGAGTCCGTCGATGTCCTCGCCGTTGACCCGGTGGGCCAGCTCCCAGTCGGCCACGCAGGAGATGTTGGAAACCGCGTCGCCGATACCGGAGCGCACATAGCGGGCGGGCGCCTGGCGGACGATGTCGAGGTCGATGACGACGGCGATCGGCGTGGGGACTCCGTACGAGCCCCGGCCGTTGTCGTTGTCCAGTGTCGCGACGGGCGAGCAGAGCCCGTCGTGCGCGAGGTTCGTCGCGACCGCGACCATCGGCAGGCCGACGCGCGCCGCGGCGTACTTCGTCACGTCGATGATCTTGCCGCCGCCGAGACCGACGACGGCGTCGTACCGGCTGCCCTTGATCGCGTCCGCGAGCCTGACCGCCGAATCGATGGTGCCGTCGGTCACGGAGTACCAGTCGGCGCCGGGCAGCACCGGTGCGAGCCGCTCGCGCAGCGCCCGGCCCGAGCCGTCGCTGATCGCGATGGCGAGCTTGCCGGATGCGGAGATCCGCTGGTCGGCGAGGAGACCGCCGAGGTCGTCCAGGGCGCCGCGGCGGATGTCGACGACGACCGGGGAAGGGATGAGCCTGCTCAGTACTGGCACGCGATCTCACGCCCCTTCGCGAGGTCGTCGTGGTTGTCGATCTCGACCCACGTCACATCGCCGATGGGAGCCACGTCGACGGTGAAGCCGCGGTTCACGAGCTCCTGGTAGCCGTCCTCGTAGTAGAGGTCGGGGTCGCGCTCGAACGTCGTCTTCAGGGCGTCGGCGAGAGCCTCGGCGGCCTCGGGCTCGATCAGGGTGACGCCGATGTACTCGCCGGTCGCGGTGGCCGGGTCCATCAGCTTGGTGATCCGCTGCACGCCCTTGTCACCGTCGGTGATGACCTTCATCTCCTCGTCGGCCAGGTTCTTCACCGTGTCGAGGGCGAGGATGATCTTCTGACCGTTGCCGCGGGCGGCGAGGAGGGTCTTCTCGACGGAGACCGGGTGCACGGTGTCGCCGTTGGCGAGGATCACACCGCGGCGCAGCACCTCACGCGCGCACCACAGGGAGTAGGCGTTGTTCCACTCCTCGGCCTTGTCGTTGTCGACGAGGGTGAGCGTCAGTCCGTACTTCGCCTCGAGCGCGGCCTTGCGCTCGTAGACGGCCTCCTTGCGGTAGCCGACGACGATCGCGACCTCGGTGAGGCCGATCTCCGCGAAGTTGGCAAGCGTCAGGTCGAGCACGGTCCTGTCGCCGTCGACCGGCACGAGGGCCTTCGGAAGCGTGTCGGTGTAGGGGCGCAGACGCCGTCCGGCACCGGCGGCGAGTACGAGGCCGATCATGCGGGTTCTCCTTCGTCGTGAACGGCAGGTGCTCCGGAGGACACCCAGAAGCGGATGGACTCGACGAGCACCACCAGTGCCACGACCACCGCGAGAGCGGTGAGGGTCACGGTGAAGCCGGAATGCCGAGTGAGTACGGCGGCGAGTACGGCCACCACCAGGGTCCGGCCGTCGTGCCCACCGATCGCCCGCACCAGCCACCGGGGCGGCGCGCCGGTGCCCCCGCGAATGCGGTACACCGTGTCGTAGTGATGGTAGGCGATGGCCGAAATCAGCCCGAAAGCCGCGGGAAGGGCGTGGTCGACCTCACTGCGGGCGGCCAGAGCAAGGATCGTGCCGTACTCCGCCGCCCGGAATATCGGGGGTACGAGCCAGTCGAGTGCGCCCTTGAGGGGGCGGGCCACGGCGACGCCCGAGCAGACCGCGTAGAAGACCGCGGCGACGACCATCTGCCGGCTGCCGAACGGCTGCGCCACGGCCGCGGCGATCAGGGCGACCGTGCCGACGAGGGCTGCCACCGGTGCGGCCCAGCCGCCCCCGATACGGGGCCCCCGCGCCGCCACGAACTGCGCGAGGGGGCCGGAGTCGGCGAGGTCGGCGAGCGCCTGGGCGGCGCGGTCGGTGCGCTGTGCCTTGCGGGTCAGCGAGCGCAGGAGGCGGCCGGCGGTGGTGTAGCAGGCGGCGACGGCGCAGCCGATCAGCAGGGCGTAGAAAACGATCCGCGGGGTGGTCACCGCGGTCAGCACCGCGATCATCGCCCACCGTTCGCCGATCGGCAGCACGATCATCCGGCGCAGCCAGACCGTCCAGCCGACGCTGTCGAGCTTGTCGGAGAGGGCAGCCGTCGGGCTCGAATTGGCGACCGCGTCGTGGTTGGCCTCGTTGAACGCGAAGTCGACGACGTGGCGGCAGGTCTGCAGGACCATCGCACCGAGCGCGAGCGCCCATACGTCGTCGCCGTTGCGGGCGGCGCCGAGGGCGAGGCCCGCGTAGTACGCGTACTCCTTGGCCCGGTCGAACGTGGCGTCCAGCCAGGCGCCCATCGTCGAGTACTGCAGCGAGTAGCGGGCGAGCTGCCCGTCGGTGCAGTCCAGGACGAACGAGAGGAGCAGCAGCAGCCCCGCGGCGACATAACCGCCGCGGGTGCCGGTGGCCGCGCAGCCCGCCGCGATCAGCGCGGTGAGCAGGGAGGCGGTGGTGACCTGGTTCGGAGTGAGGCCGCGGCGTGCGCACCAGCGCGCGAGGTACCGCGAGTACGGGCTGATGAAGTACGTGGTGAAGAAGCCGTCGCGGGCCTTCACCGCGCTCCGCAGCCGCACCGCCTCGTCGTCGACCGCTGCCACGGCGGACTCCGCGGTGGCGCGGGCGGCCTGGTCGGCGGGGACGGCGGCGACGAGCGAGCCGAGCTCGGGGCGCTGCACTGCCGTGCCGTCGGCCTCCAGCGCGACGGCGAGGCGGCCGGGCACGGTGCGGTCGGCGACGGGCGCGGTGTCCACGTGGCCGACCGGTCCCACCGGGATGCCGGCGCCGACCGCCGCAGTGGTGCTGCGCAGGGCCCGGACGAGCGCAGGGCGCGTCTCCGGCTGCACGGTGAGCGCACCGGGGACGGTGGCGGCCGGGAATCGGGGGTCGGTCAGTCCGAGCCGGAGGGCGTGGACGTGCCCGACGAAGCGGGGGTCGACGAGGGCGACGCGGACGTCGGCGGGAGCCGCGGAGAGCAGCTCCGCGGCTTCGGTGACATCAGCGGCGGCCTGTACGTGGAAGCCCAGCGACCTCAGATCGTCCGCGAGCGGCGATCCGGGTACCGGCGCACCGGTGAGGATGGCGGTCGACAGACGAACTCACTCCTTGGTGCTGACAGGGTCGGCGCGCGACAGCACGGCCCTGATGCGGGCCGGCGGCACGTCGGCAGAGGCTATCGGATGAACGGAAGCGGGAATTCATCGCCCGTTTGTGCTCCGTTCGGGGTGGACCGGCACCATGCGGTGCCGGCCGCGATCATCATCGTCGATGCCCGGCTCGGCCCACAAACCGCGGGGGCCATGGTCCCGGCCCCGGATCACGGACCGCAGTGGTATAGACCTGGGCCGAGGGGTATGACCTTCCCCTTCACGGGCAGATCAGGACGAACCGGGGCGGATGTGATACGCACCTCGGCGGGTGCCCGCGGGGGCGATGACCACCCCCGACGACCTCACGACCGGTGTGCCGGCCGGCGCCGGACCGGCGGTCCTCCGAGGCGCGCCCGTGCCGGTGGCGGCCGGACGCGCGGGGACGGGTGTGGTGCATCTCGCAGCGGGAGGGAAGGATGCCGGCCGGCCCGGGACGGGCGGACACCCACGCCGCCCCGAAACGCTCGGCCGCGTCGACACATGATCACCCCACCCCTCTGACCTGCGACCATTTCCCCAGGTCAGAGCAGTTGGCAACGGTGTTCAGTGCTGTGTTGCCGGATACCCCCCGCCCGTAGTTGACTGGCTTTCCCGGGCCGATACGGGCCCGGGTCCGCAAGACGACCGGAGGCGTCCCATGGGGGCTGGGCACGATCACGGGCACACGCACGGTGGGCCCCCGCCGACCGGCACCGCGGCCGCCGCGTACCGGGGCCGGCTGCGGGTCGCGCTCTGCATCACGCTCACCGTGATGGTCCTGGAGATCATCGGCGGTCTGCTCTCGGGTTCACTCGCGCTGATCGCCGACGCCGCCCATATGGCGACCGACGCGCTCGGGCTCAGCATGGCCCTGCTGGCGATCCACTTCGCCAACAAGCCGGCCGGGCTCAACCTCACCTTCGGCTATGCCCGCGCCGAGATCCTCGCCGCCCTGGCCAACTGCCTCCTGCTGCTCGGGGTGGGCGGCTATCTGCTCTTCGAGGCGATCGAGCGCTTCATCACACCGGCCGAGACCCGGGGCGGCCTGACGATCGTCTTCGCCCTGGTCGGCCTCGTCGCCAACGTGATCTCGCTGTCGCTGCTGATGCGCGGGCAGAGGGACAGTCTCAATGTGCGCGGCGCCTATCTGGAGGTGCTGGCGGACGCGCTCGGCTCGGTGGCCGTGATCGTCTCGGCGGGCGTCATCCTGGCCACCGGCTGGCAGGCCGCCGACCCGATCGCCTCGCTGCTGATCGGCCTGATGATCGTCCCCCGCACGGTGAAGCTGCTCCGGGAGACGCTCACGGTGCTGCTGGAGTCGGCCCCCAAGGGCGTCGACATGGCAGAGGTGCGGGCCCACATGACGGCGCTGCCCGGGGTGCTGGACGTCCACGACCTGCACGTGTGGACCATCACGTCGGGTATGCCGGTGCTCTCCGCCCATGTGGTGGTGCACCAGGAGCTGCTCGACTCGGTGGGGCACGAGAAGTTGCTGCATGAGCTGCAGGGCTGTCTCGGTGTTCATTTCGATGTCGAGCACTGCACGTTCCAGCTCGAACCGATCGGTCATGCGGAGCACGAGGCCAGGCTCTGTCACTGAACTACCCCTCGGCGCGCGGGTGTAGGGTCCCAGCAGAGGTGTGTGAGCCTCGCCCGTGTCCGCGAGAGGAGCTGAGGTTGATGACCGTCGCGACGGCGCCCGCCCGGCGCAGTGTCCGGTCCTTCTTCACCTCCCGGGTTCCCGGCTGACACCCCGGCTCGCACCGAGAGAATCGGCACCCCGGCTCACACCGGGCCGCCGCGTTCGGCCGGAACCCTCTCACTCAAGGGTTTCCCACGTTGACCGACAACGCTCACACCGTCCGTGACGATCACGCCGCGCGTCACGAGGCGTTCTTCTCCCTGCACCACGGCCTGCCCCGGCAGAGCCCCGGCTCCGACGCGACCACCCGGCGGCTGCTCGCCCTCACCGGCCCGCTGCCGCACCGCCCGCGCGTCCTCGACCTGGGCTGCGGCCCCGGCAGGTCCGCGCTGCTGCTCGCCGCCGAGGCGGGCGCCGAGGTGACCGCCGTCGACACCCACCAGCCGTTCCTCGACGAGCTGCGCACGGCCGCGGAGGTACGCGGGCTGGGCGACCGGATCCGTACCGTCCGGGCCGATATGGGCCGACTCCGCGGACCCGGCACACCGGACCTCCCGGACGGGTCGTTCGATCTGGTCTGGGCCGAGGGGTCCGCGTACATCATCGGTTTCGACACCGCGCTGCGGGACTGGAAGCGGCTGCTCGCCCCGGGCGGCTCCCTGGTCGTCAGCCAGTGCGTCTGGACGACGGACGAGCCGTCGGACGAGGCGCGCGCCTTCTGGGACCAGGACGGCCCGATGCTCCCGGTGGCCGGGCAGACGGCTGCGGCCGTCGCGGCCGGATATCACGTCCTCGGGGTGCGGGTGCAGCCGGAGAGCGACTGGGACGAGTACTACGTTCCGCTCGCCCGGCATGCCGAGGCCGCGGATCCGTCGGCGCCCGGTATGGCGTGGGCGCTCGCGTCCACGCGTGCGGAACTGGCCATGCGCCGCGACCACGGCGGTGAGTACGGCTACGCCGCGTACGCCCTGCGCCCCGCCGACCCCCGCTGGACCACCCGGCCGGAGACGGCGGCGGACACCGGGACCGTGCACGCGGTCAACGCCGCCGCGTTCCCGACACCCGACGAGGCCCGTCTCGTCGACGCGCTGCGGGCCGATCCCCGGGCCTGGCTGCCCGGCCTGTCGTACGTGGCGCAGGACGGACCCGACGGTGGCATCGCCGCGTACGCGCTGCTGACCCGGTGCCGGGTCGGCGACACGCCGGCGCTGGCACTGGCACCCGTGGCGACCGTCCCCGACCGGCAGCGCGAGGGCGCCGGCCAGGCGGTGGTACGGGCGGTGCTGGACGCGGCCCGGCTGCGGGGTGAACGGCTCGTGCTGGTGCTCGGGCATCCCGGGTACTACCCGAGGTTCGGATTCGTGCCGGCGTCCCGGTTCGGGATCCGGCCGGGCTTCGAGGTACCGGACGACGCGATGATGGCTCTCGTTCTCGACGATTCCGCGCCGGTGCCGCAGGGCACGATCCAGTATCCGGCGGCATTCGGCGTCTGAAGTGTGGTCCGGTCCCCCCGCATCCGTGCAGTGCGGTGGGACCGGACATGCCAGGACCCTAAGTACGGACAAGCCGCTTTTGTACGGCAGACTTGAGCAGACTCGAGGGGACCGGCGCACGGTGCCGGGGACCATAGCGAAGGATGGGTATGCCGACCACACCAGCCACTGCGGCGAACAGCTCGTCGAACGGCACAGCAGAAGCGATCATGCTCGAACTGGTCGACGAGAACGGCACCACCATCGGCACGGCGGAGAAGCTCGCCGCCCACCAGGCGCCCGGTCAACTGCACCGTGCGTTCTCCGTGTTCCTCTTCGACGAGCAGGGCCGACTGCTGCTGCAGCGCCGCGCGCTCGGCAAGTACCACTCCCCCGGTGTCTGGTCGAACACCTGCTGCGGCCACCCGTATCCGGACGAGGCGCCCTTCGCCGCAGCCGCCCGGCGTACGTACGAGGAGCTCGGGATCTCGCCGTCGCTGCTCGCCGAGGCCGGCACCGTCCGTTACAACCACCCCGACCCGGCGTCCGGTCTGGTGGAGCAGGAGTTCAACCATCTCTTCGTCGGGCTGGCACAGGCGCAGCTTCGGCCGGACCCCGAGGAGATCGGCGAGACGGCGTTCGTGGCCGCCGACGAACTGGCGAAGCGGCATGCCGAGGTACCGTTCTCGGCCTGGTTCATGACGGTGCTCGATGCGGCGCGCCCGGCGATCAGGGAGCTCACCGGCCCGTCCGCGGGCTGGTGACGACGGGACGGGAACGGACAAGGGGGCGGGCGGTCAGAGAAACGGCTTCAGCGGCAGTGCCGCCCAGATGATCTTGCCGCCGCCCGCGGTGTGCTCGACGTCGCAGGTGCCGCCCGCTTCGCGGGTGATCTCCCGGACCAGCAACAGCCCGCGCCCGCCCGTCTGCGCATAGTCCGTCTCCAGGGCCGTCGGCCGGTACGGATGATTGTCCTCCACGGACACTCTGACCCATTCGGCACCGACGGCCACCTCCACGGCGAGCTCCGGGGAGAGCAGCACCGCGTGCTTCACCGCGTTGGTGACGAGCTCGGAGACGATCAGCAGCAGACCCTGGGTGATGTCCTCGTCCATCGGGACGCCCTGGCGGTTCAGCAGATCACGTACGGCGTGCCGGGCCTGCGGTACGGAGACGTCGACGGCCGGCGCGGTGAACCGCCAGACCCCTTCGTACGACACGGGCCGGGCCGGGACACTCCCGCGGCTCTCCATAGTTCCGGCACCCGCTCTCGCCTCGATGGTCACTGCACGTCGAGTACAGAGTGCGGGGAGTGGTTGGTCCGGACCGTACTACTGAACAAAAGTCGACTCCTATCGACGGAATTTGATCGAAGGGGTATGACAGCGTCAGTTCTCGGACTGTTTCTGATCTTCTTCTGATGGCTTGCCCGTCGGCTCCCCGGTCACTGTCTGTTCCGACACCAGCGAGACGATGCGGCGGCCGCCGACCCCGATCGCGATCAGCCCGAGGCCGTCGAAGAGCAGCGCGAGCGAGAAGAAGAGGCCGAGCACGTAGAGGCTGCTGTGCGGCCAGTCGAAGAGCACGAGCAGCCCCAGCAGCAGACCGAAGGCGCCCTGCAGCAGCGTCCAGCCCATCTGCGGTCCGCGCACCACGACGCTGCCCACCAGACGGAACAGCCCGCCGGTCAGGAAGAGCAGCGCAGCGAACATGGTGAGCGCCTCGGCCGTGCCGTGGGGGTGGCGGATGACGACGACTCCGGCGGCGATGTTGAGCGCGGCGACCACGACACCCAGCCAGAAGTAGTTGGTGCCGCGGGACTCGACCGCGTGGAGCAGACCCACCACCCCGCCGATCAGCAGCAGCCAGCCGAAGAGGATCATCGAGGTGAGGGTCGCGGCGCCGGTGTAGACGAGGCCGACCAGGCCCGCCACGACGAGCAGGGCGCCGAGCAGAGCGAGCCGGCCGAAACTGCGGCGCAGCTCTCTGCCCTGGACTGCGGGATCGGCCATCGGACAGCTCCTCACGGTGCGTGCCTGCTTCGCGACCCCTTCTTGATCATAGATTCGAACAGGGTGGATAGCATCCGGCACATGGACCGCAAGGAACCGCAGCTGGAGCACACCGTCGCGGACGGATTCGCCACCGTCGTGATCAGCAACCCGGCCAAACGCAATGCGATGACGGCCGCGATGTGGCGGGCGCTGCCCGTACTGCTGGAGCGGCTGGCCGCCGACCCCGCCGTGCGCGCCCTGGTCCTGACCGGCGCCGGGGACACCTTCTGCGCCGGTGCGGACATCTCCTCGCTGCGTGACCGGGCGAACGATCCGGCGTACGACCCGCAGGCACTCGCGGTGGCGGCCGAGGAGGCGCTCGCCGCCTTCCCCCGGCCGACACTCGCCGCCGTGCGCGGCTACTGCGTGGGCGGCGGCAGCCAGCTTGCGGCCGCCTGCGATCTGCGGTTCGCCGAGGAGGGCGCGGCCTTCGGCGTCACCCCGGCCAAACTGGGGATCGTCTACGCCGCGTCGTCGACCCGCCGGCTGGTCGCGCTCGTCGGACCGGCCACGGCGAAGCATCTGCTGTTCTCCGGCGAACTGATCGGTACGGAGCGGGCGCTGCGGGCCGGTCTGGTGGACGAGGTGCTGCCGACCGGTGAGCTGGACAAGCGGGTGGAGTCGTATGTACGGGTCCTGGCCTCGCGCTCGCAGCTGACCCAAGCGGCGGCGAAGGAGTTCGCCACGGGGCGGGAGGACCGGGACGCGTACTGGGCGGAACAGGCGCGCCTCAGCGGCGACACCGCGGAGGGGGTCGCCGCCTTCCTGGAGCGGCGGGCGCCACGCTTCACCTGGACCACCTGAGCACGGGGGCGTGGCGGGCATGCGGATCCGGTCGGTCTCCTGCACGGTCCCCGGGGTACCGCACGTACCGACCAGTCGGTAACGTGCGGGCATGAGTACTCTGCCGCCGCGCGCCGGACGCCGCTGCCACAACGCCATCAACCCGCTGCACTCGACGGTCTACTTCTCCCCCGACCTCGGCAAGGAGCTCGCAGAGCTCGGTATCCACGACGCGAGGGCTGCCTACTTCGCCTCCCGTGGGGCGGCCCTGGGCGCTGTCGGACCGGGCACGGTCACCTCGACCTTCTACAACTTCAACCACGACCTCGTCGCGGAACACCTGCCCGCGGTGTGGTCCGTCGCCTCGCCGGAGGCCGTCCTGGCGGCCCGGCTGCGCGCGGTCGACACGACGCTGCGGCGGTTGCTGGGCCCGGAGATCATCGGCTCCCCCGAGCTGGCGGAGGCGGCGGAGCTGGCGCTGCGCGCCGCCGGGGCGTGCACCCGACACGCCCGGCCGCTCTACGCCGCCCACGCCGATCTGCCGGTGCCGGACCAGCCGCACCTGGCGTACTGGCACGCCGCGACACTGCTGCGCGAGCACCGTGGCGACGGCCATCTCGCCGCGCTCCTCGCCGCCGGGCTCGACCCGGTCGAGGCCCTGGTCAGCCACACCGCGACCGGCAAGGGCATGTCGCCTCGCTGGATCCTCGGCACCCGCGGCTGGCGCCGCACCGACTGGGAGGCCGCGGTCGAGCGGCTGCGCGGGCGTGGACTGCTCGACGGCGAGGGCGAGTTGACGGAGGCGGGCGTCGCCCTGCGCGCGGAGCTGGAGGAGGTCACGGACCGGATGGACGCGGCTCCTTACGAGCATCTGGGCGCCGAGGGCGTGGCGCGGCTGACCGAACTGGCGCGCGGGTTCCTGTTCACGGCCGCCTCGGCGGGTGCCTTCCCGGCGGATCTGACCGGCAAGGGCTGAGCCGCCGACCGGTCGACAAATGGGGTGGTCGGGCGACACGGCACCCGGCCACCCGGCACAATGCTGGCGAAGGAGCCACGGCACGTCCTGGCCCCCGGTAAGCACAGCCAGTACGAGAAGGCGAGTCGGTAGAAACCGTGACGACGTCCATCGAAGGCAGGATCGCCGAGGAGCTCGGCGTACGCGAGCGACAGGTGAAGGCGGCCGTAGAGCTGCTCGACGGCGGCTCGACCGTCCCGTTCATCGCCCGTTACCGCAAGGAAGCGACCGAGATGCTCGACGATGCGCAGCTGCGCACGCTCGAGGAGCGGCTGCGGTATCTGCGGGAGCTGGAGGACCGGCGTACGGCGGTCCTCGACTCCGTGCGCGAGCAGGGCAAGCTGGACGAGGCCCTGGAGGCGCAGATCCGGGCCGCCGACACCAAGGCCCGTCTTGAGGACATCTATCTGCCGTTCAAACCGAAGCGGCGGACGAAGGCGCAGATCGCCCGGGAGGCGGGGCTCGCACCGCTCGCCGAGGGACTGCTCGGCGACCCGTCGGTCGAGCCGCTCGTCGCGGCGGCCGCCTTCGTGGACGCCGACAAGGGCGTCGCGGACGCGGCGGCGGCGCTGGAGGGTGCCCGCGCGATCCTGGCCGAGCGGTTCTCGGAGGACGCGGACCTGATCGGTGAGCTGCGTGAGCGCATGTGGTCGCGCGGACGGCTGGCGGCGAAGGTACGGGACGGCAAGGAGGAGGCCGGTGCGAAGTTCGCCGACTACTTCGACTTCGCCGAGCCGTTCACGGCGCTGCCCTCGCACCGGGTGCTCGCGATGCTCCGGGGTGAGAAGGAGGACGTGCTCGACCTGGTCCTGGAGCCGGAGGAGCCGTCGGACGTGCCGGGCCCGTCGACGTACGAGAACATGGTCGCCCGCCGGTTCGGGGTGGCCGACCGCGGCCGCCCCGGGGACAAGTGGCTCGGAGACACGGTGCGCTGGGCATGGCGGACCCGGATCCTCGTCCATCTCGGGATCGATCTGCGGCTGCGGCTGCGTACGGCGGCGGAGGACGAGGCGGTACGCGTCTTCGCGTCGAACCTGCGCGATCTGCTGCTCGCCGCCCCGGCCGGGACGCGGGCCACGCTGGGGCTCGACCCCGGTTTCCGTACGGGCGTGAAGGTCGCCGTCGTCGACTCGACCGGCAAGGTCGTCGCGACGGATGTCATCCACCCGCACGTCCCGGCGAACCGGTGGGACGAGTCGCTGGCGAAGCTGGCGCGGCTGGCGAAGGAGCACTCGGTCGATCTGATCGCGATCGGCAACGGCACCGCGTCCCGCGAGACGGACAAGCTCGCCGGCGAACTGTGCGACAAGCACCCGGAGCTGAAGCTCACCAAGGTGATGGTGTCCGAGGCGGGCGCCTCGGTCTACTCGGCCTCGGCCTTCGCCTCGCAGGAGCTCCCGGACATGGACGTGTCGTTGCGCGGCGCGGTGTCGATCGCGCGGCGCCTGCAGGACCCGCTGGCCGAGCTGGTGAAGATCGACCCGAAGTCGATCGGTGTCGGCCAGTACCAGCACGATCTGTCCGAGGTGAAGCTGTCGCGCTCGCTGGACGCGGTCGTCGAGGACTGTGTGAACGGCGTCGGTGTCGACGTCAACACCGCGTCGGCACCCCTGCTTGCGCGGGTCTCGGGCATCGGTTCCGGCCTCGCCGAGAACATCGTCGCGCACCGGGACGCGAACGGCCCCTTCCGGTCCCGGAAGGCGCTCAAGGACGTGGCGCGGCTGGGCCCGAAGGCGTACGAGCAGTGCGCGGGGTTCCTCCGCATCCGGGGCGACGACCCGCTGGACGCGTCGAGCGTCCACCCGGAGGCGTACCCGGTGGTGCGGCGGATGGCGAAGACGGTGGGCGGCGAGGTCGCCTCGCTCGTCGGCAACTCCGGTGTGCTGCGGTCGCTGCGGGCCGATGACTTCGTGGACGAGAAGTTCGGGCTGCCGACGGTCACGGACATCCTGAAGGAGCTGGAGAAGCCTGGTCGCGACCCGCGGCCCGCGTTCAAGACGGCCACCTTCAAGGAAGGCGTCGAGAAGCTCGGCGACCTGGTCTCCGGGATGGTGCTGGAGGGGGTCGTGACGAACGTCGCCGCGTTCGGGGCGTTCGTGGACGTGGGTGTGCACCAGGACGGTCTGGTGCATGTGTCGGCGATGTCCAAGACGTTCGTGAAGGACCCGCGGGACGTGGTGAAGCCGGGCGACATCGTGAAGGTGAAGGTGATGGACGTCGACATCCCGCGGAAGCGGATCTCCCTGACGCTGCGGCTGGACGACGAGGCGGCGCCGCAGGCCGCGGGCGGCGGCCAGCGCCGCGAGCGCGGCCAGGGCGGGGCCCGCCCGCCCCAGCAGCGCGCCCCGCGCGAGCGCCGCGACGGCGGGGGCGGCGCCCGCCAGGCGGCGGGTCCGGCCCCCACGAACAGTGCGATGGCCGATGCCCTGCGCCGCGCGGGCCTGGCGGACGGCGGCAAGTCCGACGACCGCCGCGGCAGGCGCTGACGGGGCCGTGGCCCGGCCGGGCGGGTACGCCGAGGCCCGGACGGTCCCCGGCGTACCCGCCCGGAATCGCCTCGGGAACCGGTCGGCGCCCGAACCGCGCGCGCTGAGCACACCGACGGCCTGTGGGTCGTGCGGCAACCCCGCTGAACTGCGCAGTTCCTGCACGAGGGGCGGGCGCCCCAGGGAGCACATCCCCGGGGCGCCCGCCCCTCGTGCAGCCGGCCGCTACCGGCCGGCCACCTCCGCCATCTCCTTGCGGTCCGCATGTCCCCCGGTCGCGCGGAGCTTCAGCGACGCGCGGCGGGCCGGAATCAGCAGGGCCGCGAGGGCTGCGGCAAGGCACAGAAGCGTGAGCAGGGTGAAGCCGTGGGTGTACCCGGTCTCGTACGGGAGTCCGGTCGGCTGGAGCCGGCCGGTGACCAGGATCCCGGTGACCGCGGCGCCGATGGAGCCGCCGATGGTGCGGATGTTGGCGTTCATGCCGGTCGCAGCGCCAGTCTGGTCGGCCGGGACGCTGTGCACGATGAGTGTGGCCATGGAGGCGAACGCCAATCCGATACCGAGGCCGAACACCCCGGCGGCGACGGCCACCTGCCAGACCTGCCCGTGCCAGACGGTGAGCAGCCCGCAGGCCACCGCACCGAGGGCCGCGCCGGCGACGAGCAGGTTCTTCGCGCCGACCACGGGAGCGAGACGGCCGCTGAGCACTCCGGAGACGAACATCGCGACCAGCATGGGCAGCATCAGCAGTCCGGCCCCGGTGACACTGGAGCCGAAGCCGTACCCGGCGGCCGACGGGGTCTGCACGAAGCCGGGCAGGAACGACCACACCGAGTACATGCCCGCCCCGAAGAGCAGTGCGGCCGTGTTGGTCGTCCACACCGGGTACAGCCGCATGATGCGCAGATCGATCAGCGGGTGTTCGGCCCGCTGCTCGGCGAACAGCCACGCGGCGAACAGCACGACGGCGACGCCGAACAGCCCGAGGACCCGCGCCGAGCCCCAGCCCCACGAGCTCGCCTGGCTGAGCGGCAGCAGCAGCGCCACCAGCCATCCGGAGAGCAGGAACGCGCCGGCCCAGTTGACCCGGCCCTCGGCGCGCCGTGGCGACTCGGGCACGTGCCGGAAGGCGATGGCGGCGGTCAGCGCGACGACGATCACCGGCAGCCAGAACAGCCAGCGGTAGTCGAGCGTGGCGACGATGGGCCCGGCGAGCACCATGCCGAGGCCGCCGCCCGCGGCGATGACCGCGGACAGGTTGCTGATACTGGCGCCGACCCGGGAGGCGTCGAACTCGTCCCGGATGATGCCGAAGGACAGGGGGAAGAGGGCGCCGCCGATGCCCTGGACGACCCGCGCGACGATCAGGATCCCGATGTTGGGCGCGAGCGCGGCCAGCAGGCAGCCGACGAGTACCGCGACCAGCGAGGCGACGAGCGTGCGCTTCTTGCCGATCAGGTCGCCGACGCGGCCGAGGATCGGCGTGAAGATCGAGGCGGAGAGGAGGTAGGCCGTCATCACCCAGGTCACCGTCGCCTGCGAGGTGTGCATGGCGTGCTGGACGGTGGGCAGGGCCGGAGCGATCAGCGACTGGAGGAGGGAGAACACACCCGCACCGGTCGCGAGGACGGCGAAGGTGACCCGGTTCGAGGAACGCGGTCGGGATGGAGCGGACAAAGTCGGCTTCTCTCTCGGGTATGCGGGCATGCGCGCTCTGCGGAACGGCGCATTACGGGTGTCGTCCCGGTGGGGAGTGCGGGGTGCCCTGGGGCACGGACACGGGGCGCGGCCTCGCTGCCGCGTCTGGAAGGATGGAAGCCGTCGGGCACAGCCGACGCCGGAAGCTTCTCCACTGGTAAAGTGGAGGAACACCTCCAGATTAGCGGAGGCGACCCTCCGGTTCAAGTCAGGGAGGCACAACGTGGCGCACACCCCGGTGGGCGAGATCGTCGAGGCCCGGCGTCCGCGCCGCGCCGACGCCCGGCGCAACTACGACGCGCTGCTGAAGGCCGCCCGTGAGACCTTCGCCGCGCAGGGCGCCGACGCCTCCCTGGAGGACATCGCGCGCCGCGCGGGCGTCGGGATCGGCACGCTGTACCGCAATTTCCCGACCCGCCTCCAGCTCTTCGAGGTCGTCTACGCGGACGAGGTCGACGCCCTGTGCCGGGTCGCCGACGAGGTCGCGGACGAACCTCCGTGGCAGGCGCTGACCGTCTGGCTGCGCCGCTTCGTCGAGTACATGGTCACCAAGCGGGCCATCCGCGAAGCGGTGGACAGCGAGTCCGACGTGTTCGTCTCCTGCCGCGCCTCGATGTACGAGGCAGGCTCCCCGCTGTTCACGCGCGCCCAGGATGCCGGAGCGATCCGCCTCGACATGTCCTTCGACGACCTGATCCGCATGGTCGCGGGCGTCACCGGGGCGTCGTACCCCACGACCGAACAGCGCGACCGCGTCCTGGAGATCGCCCTGGACGGCGTCCGCGCCCGCTGAGCCCTCACGTCCTGGGGAGCAGGAGGGAGCGGGCTCCCTCCTGCTCCCCAGGACGTCAGCTCTCGGTGACCTTGCCCCCGTCCACCCGCAGCATGCGCGTGGTACGGACGACATCGAGCATCCGCCGGTCGTGCGTGACCAGCAGCAACGTCCCGGTGTACGAGTCGAGCGCCGACTCCAGCTGCTCGATCGCGGGCAGGTCGAGGTGGTTCGTGGGCTCGTCCAGGACCAGGAGGTTCACTCCCCGGCCCTGGAGCAGGGCGAGCGCCGCCCTGGTGCGCTCGCCCGGGGAGAGGGTCGTCGCGGGACGCATCACATGGTCGGCACGCAGCCCGAACTTGGCGAGCAGCGTGCGGACTTCGGCCGGTTCGGTCTCGGGGACGGCGGCGCAGAACGCCTCCAGCAAGGTCTCCGATCCGTGGAACAGCCTCCGTGCCTGGTCGACCTCGCCGACCACGACGCCCGAGCCGAGCGTGGCATGGCCCGAGTCCAGCGGCAGGCGGCCGAGCAGCGCCGCGAGGAGGGTGGACTTGCCCGCCCCGTTGGCGCCGGTGATGGCCACCCGGTCCGCCCAGTCGATCTGCAGCGACGCCGGACCGAACGCGAAGTCGCCGCGCACCACCTCCGCGTCGCGCAGCGTGGCGACGACGGAACCGGAACGCGGGGCCGTCGCGATCTCCATCCGCAGCTCCCACTCCTTGCGCGGCTCCTCGACGACGTCGAGCCGTTCGATCATGCGCTGCGTCTGCCGGGCCTTCGCGGCCTGCTTCTCGCTGGCCTCACTGCGGAACTTGCGGCCGATCTTGTCGGAGTCGGTGGCCTTGCGGCGGGCGTTCTTGACGCCCTTGTCCATCCAGCCGCGCTGCATCTGCGCCCGCCCTTCGAGGGCGGAGCGCTTGTCGGCGTACTCCTCGAACTCCTCGCGGGCATGCCGGCGGGCGCGGTCGCGCTCCTCCAGGTAGGCCGCGTAGCCGCCGCCGTACAGGTTGATCTGCTGCTGGGCGAGGTCCAGTTCGAGGACCTTGGTGACCGTGCGCATCAGGAACTCGCGGTCGTGGCTGATGACGACGGTGCCGGCGCGCAGCCCGGAGACGTACCGCTCCAGGCGCTCCAGGCCGTCCAGGTCGAGATCGTTGGTCGGCTCGTCGAGCAGGAAGATGTCGTACCGCGACAGGAGCAGCGAGGCGAGTCCGGCGCGGGCGGCCTGACCGCCGGAGAGCGCGCTCATCGGCAGGTCGAGGCCGACGGTCAGGCCGAGGTCTGCGGCGACCTCGTCGGCGCGCTCGTCCAGGTCGGCGCCGCCGAGGGCCAGCCAGCGTTCCAGGGTCTCGGAGTAGGCGTCGTCCGCGCCCGGTGCCCCGTCGACGAGGGCCTGGGTGGCGGCGTCCATCGCCTGCTGGGCGCCGGCGACGCCGGTCCTGCGGGCCAGGAACTCCCGCACGGTCTCCCCGGGCCGGCGTTCCGGCTCCTGCGGGAGGTGACCGACGGTGGCCGTGGGCGGGGAGAGCCGCAGCTCGCCCTCCTCCGGCCGGTCGAGCCCGGCGAGCAGCCGGAGCAGGGACGATTTTCCGGCTCCGTTGACTCCGACGAGACCGATCACGTCACCGGGCGCGACGACGAGGTCGAGTCCGGCGAAGAGTGTGCGGTCGCCGTGTCCGGCGGCGAGGTCCTTGGCGACGAGAGTGGCAGTCATCAGGATCCCGATCCTAATCGGCGACCGGTGCCTTCCTCGCCGGGTCCGGCACCTCAGTGGTGCACCATCGGTGCGACCAGGACGCTCCCCGCGGTGCGTGCCACCAGGAAGGACTGGCCCTTCACGGCCCGTGCGTCCAGCGCGATGCGGTGCTCCCCGGATTCCAGTACGCCGTCGAAGACCTCCTGCGCATGGGTGCGGTACAGCCGGTCGAGACGGTACGCGACCAGGGTGACCCGGCAGGTCGAGGTGACGTCGACGCCGGCCGTGCCGTCCGCCGCCGTCAGCCCGACCAGCCGGCGCTGGGCGGGTGCGCTGCGGTCCAGGGCGTGCTCGATCTGGGCGAGCAGCACGGGGACCACCGGGGCGAGGCCGTCCACATAGGCGACGTCCGCACCGGCCCGGGTGAATGCCCGCCGTGCCGCGGCGCGTTCGTCCTCGGTGATCGCCCGGCCGAAGGCCACGGCACGGTAGCCGCGGAGCTCCTCGGGCGACACCTGCGCGACGTCGGCGGTGACGTCGGCACCGATGCCGATGGCGCGCAGAGCGGCGGCGAGCTTGGCGAGCACGGCGACGCGGGCGCCGATCAGCAGGACGCGGCGCCCGGTCGGCGCGTCCGGTCCCGGCCGGGCCCCGCCGTCCGCCACCGCGGCCGGGAGCAGACGTTCCAGTTCCTGCCGGTACTGGTCGCCGTCGAAGCGGAACGGCCCTATGCCGTGGTAGCCGCTCCGCGCCAGGTCGACGGTCTCGTAGGTCTGCCAGGCGAAGTCACGCCAGACGATGTCGGTGCCGTCCCGTTCGATGACGGCGGTGACCGCCCCGCATTCGAGGCTCTCGCACTCGGGGCAGCCGTAGATCACGTAGCGGCCGCCGCCCAGCGGGGCGTCCGCTTCGAGCAGCAGACGTCGCACATGGGTGGTGAAGATCGCGGGCGGTACGTCGGAGGCGAGCGGGGACACGGCGTCGAGGTCGGAGAGCTGGAACAGCAGCGGACGGCCGTCCACGAGGAAATCCATGAAGTCCCGGTGCACCTGGTAGTCGCCATGGGCGAGGACTCCACCGGCTCGCATCGCCGGCGCCAGGCCGAAAGTCGCGTACTCGGCAGACATGTCCCGAGTATTCCCTTCGCGCACCTGTTGTGAGCACCGCATCGGGCATTTCCGTTAGCGTCCGCCCATGAGCGAAGCAAGGGCAGCTGTGACGGGGCGTACGGACGAGTCGGACGTGATTGTGGTGGGCGGTGGGGTCAGTGGGCTGACCACGGCACTGGTGCTGGCCGGACGCGGCCACCGGGTGCGGGTCTGGTCACGGGAGGCGGCCGCGTCGACGACCTCGGCGGTGGCGGGGGCGCTCTGGTGGCCGTACCGGATCGAGCCCGAGGAGCTGGTCGGCGACTGGGCGCTGCGCACGCTGCGGTGGTACGAGGAGCTGGCCGAACGCCCGGACGAGACCGGTGTCCGGCTGGTCGCCGGCGTGCACCGGGGCGAGCGGCTCGCGGCCCTGGGGCCGTGGGCGGCGAAGCTGACGGACCTGGTCCAGGTCGAGGAGGGGCTACGGGCCCGGCTCCCGCTGATCGACATGCCGGTGCATCTGAGCCGGCTGGAGCGGCGGCTCGCCGCGGCCGGGGGCGCGATCGAGCAGCGTACGGTCACCTCGCTCGACGAGGCCGCGGCGCAGGCCCCGGTCGTGGTCAACTGCACCGGTCTCGGCGCCCGGGAGCTGGTGCCGGACACCGGGATGCGGCCGGTGCGCGGGCAGTTGGTGCTGGTGGAGAACCCGGGCATCGAGGAGTGGTTCACCGAGACGGACCCGGTGTCGGAGGCGTCGACGTACTTCTTCCCGCAGCCCGGGAGGCTGGTCCTCGGCGGTACGGCGGAGACGGACGACTGGAACGCGGAGCCGGATCCCGGTACGGCCGAGCAGATCGTGGCGAGGTGTGCGCGGGTCCGGCCGGAGATCGCGCGGGCCCGGATCATCGGACACCGGGTGGGGCTGCGGCCGGCCCGCGACGCGGGGGTGCGCATCGAGGCCGAACCGCTGCCCGGTGGGGGGCGGTTGGTGCACAACTACGGGCACGGGGGCGCGGGGGTGACGGTGGCTCTGGGCTGCGCCGAGGCGGCAGCCGACCTCGTCGGCTGAGCTAGGCCGGCTGCGGGCCGGCGGCCGCGCCCCCTGTTCATGGGATCAACCACACGGGATCAACAAGCGTTATCGGCCTGCCCGCCGGTGAGGTGATAGGTCGCGCGCTCGTCGAGAAGGAGCGGGATCAGGTTCCGGGCCGGCTGACGCAGCGGTACGTACGCCCCGTCGCCGTCACGCCGTGAAGTGACACCGTGCAGGGCGAGTTCGTCCTTGACGTCGGCGAACTGGGCGGCGGTCAGCCGGTAGCCGCAGGGCGGGTCCTGCAGGATCTCCGCGGGCTCGGCCGCCTCGTTGTCCGCACCACCCAGGTAGACGGGACCGCGGTCGGCGTACCCTGCCGCACGGGACGCGGCCGTGGCGGCCCCGATGCGCCCGCGTCGCTCGTCGGCGAAGCTGAGCAGCCCGTCGAGCGCGGCGAGTTGCGAGTCGACACGACGCCGGCTGTTGAGTGCCGGATCTGCCTTCTCGGCGTCGGTGAGCGCGTCGACCCGGGACTCGATGAGCAGGCCGACCGCGTGCTTGATTCCGGCGGTGTTGCGCAGGATGCGCTCCTGTCCGTCGCCCGCGGTCTGCTTGATCGGGTCGCCGGTGACCGGGTCGGTCCAGATTCCGTAGAGGCCGCTGCTGTAACCGGCGTCATGCGCGGTGGGCCGCACGTACCGCTCGGACAGCGTCTGCGATTCGCTGTGCACCCGGTCGTCGGCGTTGAGGTTGCGGGGCCAGAGGACGAACAGGTCCTTGTCGTAGTACAGCGGCGTGGCACCGTACTCGTGCAGGTCGTAGATCACATCGGGCTTGCGGTCGCGGATGACCGCGGCCATGGCCCGGGCCTCGGCGGTCTGCAGGGCGATGTGGTCACGGTTGATGTCGACGCCGTCGGAGTTGCCGCGGGTGTTCGCGGCGCGCCCGTCGGGGTTGGCGGTGGGGACGACGAGGACGTCGGTACGGGAGAGAAAGGCGCGGGTCGCCCGGTCCTCGGCGTAGGCGAGATCGCGGACGGTGGTCAGGCAGGCCTCGCGGCCGGACGGTTCGTTGCCGTGCTGGCTGCAGACCAGCAGCACGGTGCCGGCCGTGGGGCGGTGGTTGCCGATGCGGACGAGCTGGAGCGGACGGCCCTGTTTCGTCGTACCGATCCGGTCGATGGAGACACGGTCGCTGCCCCGGTCGACGGCGGCGAGGAACGACTGTTCCTCGGGCTGACCGGTCCAGTGGGCCCCGTTGCTGATCTCGAAGCCGGTACGGGGCGGAGTGTGCGCGGCCTCGGCCGGCACCGTGACCAGCGGCACGGCGAGCGCCGCGGCCGCGGCCGTCAGCGATCTGTACGTCAAGCGGGTGCCCCGCACACGTATCGGCATCTGCGGAAGGTACCCCGGTCAACTCCTGTGCAACAGGGGGCGATCGCTCACCAACGTGACCGTTCGGCAGTCAAGATGCCATGTCGGCCGAATGGCGACCGGGTGACCGCAGTGGCCATGGGCACGCCCGGGACGGATGACGCTCCACGGTCCCGAAGAGACCGGTCGGAAGGTCATCCGCCCCGACGGCGGCGGCCGCAGCCCCTACCCGGCCGTGTCTGCGGACTCGGCGGCGCCGCTGGGTTCGTGCGAGGGGATCGCGCCTGCCGGCGGTGCCTGTCGCACGGCCCGGTTGGCCGTGGTGAGGAGGGCCAGCGCGAGCAGCCATGCAGCGCAGAGCCAGACGAGAGGCTCGGCACCCAGCGCGGTGATCAGCACGCCGCCCGCGAGCGTGCCGATCGACAGGGCCCCCGTGGTGAGCGTCGCGACCGCACTCGTCGCCCGGCCCCGCAGTTCATCGGGGGTGATGGCCAACTGGTGGGTCGACATGGCCACCGCGTACACCGGGGCCACCAGCGACTCGGCGGCCGCAACCGCCGCCAGCAGCATCGGGTTGGGCGCCAGCGCGTACAGCGGGAACATCAGCGCCTCCAGCCACAGCATGACCAAGGCAATCCGTCCGAGCGGGAATCGGCGCGTGACCCGGTCCGAGACCAGCGCCCCCGTCATCGCACCGACGGCCGCGCCGCTGAAGATGACGCCTATCCACAGCGGTGAGGAGCCGAGCCGCTGGGCGAGGGTGATGATCAACAGATATCCGGCGCCGTACCGCACTTTGTCGGCGGCCGATACCAGCGTGAGGAAGCGGATGACGGGCTGCCGCCAGAGCCAGCCGAGCCCCTCCCGGATCTCGGTGGTGAACCCGGCCGTCGTGCGCACATCCTGACGGTCCGTCTGGAACCGGGCGCGCATCAGCCGCAGCGACGCCGCGGACACGGCGAAGGAGACCGCGTTGACGGCGAACGGGACGGTCCGCCCGGCGGCGTAGAGCGCACCGGCGAGCGGAGCCCCGAAGACATTCACCGCGCCGGTGGCGGACTGCTGGTAGCCGAGCGCGGTGGACAGCTGCCGGGGATCGACGACGTTGGGCAGTGCTGCGGTGCTTGCGACCTGGAAGAGGGTCGTCAGGATCCCGGTGAGCAGGGCCGTCGCGTACAGCTGCGGCAGCGTGAGCTCGTCCAGCCACAGCGCGGCGGCGACACCGGCAGTGAGCACGGTCCGGCCGAGTTCGCACCAGATCATGGTGGCCCTGCGGTCCCACCGGTCGGCAAGCGCGCCCGCGACCAGCCCGAACGCCAGGAAGGAAAAGGTGCCGAGGCCGAGTACGAACCCGGCCTGAGTGGCCGACCCGGTGAGGGCCAGCACGATCAGCGGCAAGGCCATGAAGTGCGCCTGGTCGCCGATGGCGGAGATCAGCTGACCGCTCAGCAGCAGCGAGAAGTCCCGGTTCCGAAGCAGGCCGGGACGACGAAGAGTATGCACAGTAGTTACGCTCCGTAATAGCTCTAGGACACAGGGGTGGCGTCGAAGCTGGTGTCCGAGCTAAGAAACACGGGGCGTGGCGGTCATAGGCGGACCGTACCCGGGGCGCAGACGGGGCCGCAATCGAATTGGCATCGAGCGCCGCATGGCTCCGGCGCTTCGCCATGGAGTCGAAGACCTGGCCTCTCCCCGGCGGGGGCGGCGGCGCCCGGCCGTCGGACGAGGGCGCCGGTTAGGGTGGCGGGGTTCGTGCTGTTCCGCCAGTCCTGGCCGGTTCCTGCCGGTTCCCGTGCGTACGAGGAGCGTCCCTTGTCCGGTCCGACCCCCGATTCCTCCCGTGATGCCCGCCCCACGCTGGAGGCCGTGGCGGCCCGTGCCGGAGTCTCCCGGGCGACGGCCTCCCGGGTCGTGAACGGCGGGGCGGGGGTGCGGCAGCCGCTGGTGGAGCAGGTCCGCAAGGCGGTCGAGGAACTCGGGTACATACCGAACCATGCGGCGCGGACCCTGGTCACCCGGCGCAACGGCGCGGTCGCCGTGATCATCGACGAGCCGGAGTTCAGGATCTTCTCCGATCCGTTCTTCTCCCGGCAGATTCGCGGCATCAGCCGAGAACTCAACGCACACGACGCCCAGTTGGTGCTCCTCCTGGTGGAGGGCAGCGGGGACTTCGACCGGGTCACCCGCTATCTCGCCGGTGGCCATGTGGACGGGGTACTGGCGTTCTCCCTGCACACCGACGACGAACTGCCCGCCGTCATCAGCCGGTTCCGGGTCCCCACCGTCTACGGAGGCCGCCCCGGTAGCTCCGGGGACGCCTCGGAACACGCCGTCCCCTACGTCGATTGCGACAACCGCGGCGGGGCCCGCGAAGCCGTGCGCCACCTGGTCTCGCTCGGCAGGCAGCGGATCGGGCACATCGCGGGGCCCCGCGACCAGACGTCGTCACTCGACCGGATCGACGGCTACCGCGATGTGCTGCCCGAAGCCGATCCGTCACTGGTCGTGGACGGCGACTTCACCGTCGAGGGCGGCGCCCGGGCCATGGCGCACCTGCTGGAGCACCACCCCGACCTCGACGCCGTCTTCGCCGCCAACGACCTGATGGCCTCGGGCGCGCTGCGCGTGCTGGGCCGGCACGGCCGCCGGGTACCGGAGGACGTGGCCCTGGTCGGCTTCGACGACATGGCGCAGGTCGCCGATGTGACGGACCCGCCGTTGACGACGATTCGTCAGGATGTGGAAGGAATGGGGCGGTTGATGGTTCAGCTGCTGATGCAGAGGCTGAACGGCGACGGGACGGAACCCGACTCGGTGATCACACCGACTCGGCTCATCCGGCGGGCATCGGCCTGAAAAAGCATGTCCATGTGGAAAACTCGGATCATGGATAATCCCTCTCGCGCACTGTCCGACAGGCTGCAGACGGACCGGCCGCACTCGGCCCGGGTATGGAACTACCTTCTCGGGGGCAAGGACAACTACCCCGTCGATGCCGAATCCGGCGACATGATTCTGCAGGCGTTTCCCGACTTCGCCCAAATCGCCCGGCTGCAACGGGCGTTCCTTGCCCGCGCCGTGCACCACCTGACCGCGGAAGCGGGCATACGCCAGTTCCTCGACATCGGCACCGGTCTGCCCACCGCCGACAACACCCATGAGGTGGCCCAGCGACTGGCACCGGAAAGCCGGGTGGTGTACGTCGACAACGACCCTCTCGTACTCACCCACGCCCGCGCACTGCTCGCCGGCACCCCGGAGGGAGAGTGCGCGTACATCGACGCCGATGTGCGGGACGTCGACACGATCCTCGAACAGGCCGCCAAGACACTGGATTTCAGCCGGCCGATCGGTCTGACGATGCTGGGGATCATGGGCCAGCTGCCTGACGAGGACGGGCCGCAGGCCATCGTCGAGCGGCTCGTGGCGGCGCTGCCCTCGGGCAGTTACCTGGCACTGAGCGACGGCACGGACACGAGCGAGACGCTGAACGAGGCCATCAGGACGTACAACGCGCACTCGGCCAGCTCGTACCACCTGCGCAGCCCGGAGCGGATCGCCGCCTACTTCCATGGCCTGGAACTGCTCGACCCCGGGGTCGTCAGGACGGCTGCCTGGCGGCCCGAACCCGGCCAGGCCCTGGACGACGCCTCGCTGGGCCACGCGGCCAGCGGAGTCGGTCGCAAGCCCTGATCGGGACACCTCCTTGCGAGGCTGACGGGCGGCGCCGACCACGCCGCCCGTCGCGGTCGGCGGCATCGGCGGCATCGGCGGCATCGGCGGCATCGGCGGCATCGGCGGCATCGGCGGCATCGGCGTGAGCCTCCCGCGGCGGTCGGCGCGAAGCCCGGGGACGAGTCAGCGCGAAGGACCCCGGACGGCCCTGCGGTGCTCCGCCCGCGCCTGGCGGGCGTACGGCAGATAGCGCAGCCGCTCAGGCAGCGCGGGCACCACGACGCGGACGACACCGCAGAACCGCCGCAGCCTCCGCTCCTGCGTGTCCGTCCACTCCAGACCGATCGCCTCGCGCGCGTCCGGCGGCATCAGCCCGATGGTGATGAACCTGCGGAACCGGGCCAGCGGCGGCAACAGGACCGGCCACAGGGCCTTGAGCAGGAACCTCACCGGCAGCGGGCCCCGGTTCGGCGGCGGTACGGGCCGGTCGGTGGCGACCAGCTCCTCGACGACGACGGTCGCCTCTATCTCGTCGGCCAGCACCTTGCGGTAGTACGGCCAGAACTCCTCGATCGACTGCGGCATGTCCCGGTCGCGGATGCCCAGAATCCGGCCGACCTGCAGCCACTCCCGGTACAGGGCCTGCTCCTGCGCCTCCGTCAGCGGACGGACGAGATACCGCGTGCCGTGCCGGTAGATGGGGAAGCCCGTGGCGTGCACCCACGCATAGTTCGCAGGGGTGAGCGCGTGGTAGCGCCGTCCTCGGCCGTCGGTTCCCTGAATGGTGCGGTGCAGGTTCCGGAGCCTGCGCCCCTCCTCGGCGGCCTGCTCACCCCCGTACACCCAGAGCTGCAGCGAGCGCAGCGACCGCTCGCCGCGCCCCCACGGGTCCGTGCGGAACACCGAATGGTCGTCGACGCCCGCGCCGACCGCCGGGTGGGCGACCTGGAGTGTGAGAGCGGCAGGAAGCATGAGCAGAGCGCGGACGTCTCCGGACAGGCTCCAGAGCACGCCCCCGGGCGGTGGCGGCCCGGGATCCCTCTCCCTGCCCCTGTCCCTGTCTCTGCCCCGGGGTCCTTCGCTGCTCATGCGGGTGCTCCCAGCGGTCGGCGGCGTGCGGGCCGGTGCCCGGCGGTATGAGTTCCAGTATGCGATCACGGGCAGGGGCGGTTACCCGTAGTCGTACACCGTCACGGCAACCCCCCGGCTCAGCAGACGCCGCTCGATCAACGGCTCGACCCGGGACCACGTCCCGCCCGCCAGGCCGCACCCGATCCGGGGCATGTGAACCGACGCGCCCAGTTCGACGGCCCGTTCGGCCACCGACTCCAGTGCCGCGTCCATCGCCTCGTACCGCACGGGTACGCCCTTGCTGCCCGTACGGATGCCGCGTTGCCCCACCATGTTCGCCACCCACACATACGGCCCCACCTGGACGAACTGCGCCGCGCCCAGGCCGAAGTCATTGCCCGCGCGATCCCGGTGCCAGCGTCGGTACGCGGCTTCGGGTTCGGGCCAGCGGTGCGATAGGGCGAGGACGAAGCCCTTGCCCCAGCCGCCCAGGTCGTTGCAGACATGCGCGATCAGCTTGACGCCCTTGCCGTGCGGGGCGGTGGCGTCCCCCCGTACATACGTGATCTCCGGCATGACACCACCGTACGGACCACCACTGACAACCGAACGAAGGACGGCGGCGCATCGACGCGGCCGGAGACTTTCACAACACTGGTGAGACAGCAATACTGTTGAACCGGATGGATGGTGCACAGGCACTGCAGTGGCCACGGACAGCCGTGTCCCGCGGTCAGCAGCGAGGAGCAGATATGGCGACCGGGACCGAGGAGCTGAGGCTCACCGTCGACGAGCTGGCGGCGCGTGCCGGAGTCACCGTACGCACGGTGCGTTTCTACAGCACCCGCGGCCTGCTGCCGCCGCCGGTGATCGGGCCGCGCCGCGTCGGGCACTACGGGCACGACCATCTCTCCCGGCTGGCGCTGATCGAGGAGCTTCAGCACCAGGGCATGACGCTCGCCGCGATCGAACGCTACCTGGAGCAGTTGCCACCCGACCTGAGCGCGCACGACCTGGCGATCCACCGGGCGGTGGTGGCGTCCTGGGCTCCGGATTCGGCCGAGGACGCGACCCGGGCCGAGCTGGAACGGCGCGCCGGACGGGCGCTGAGCGAGGCGGACATCGACCGGCTGGCCGCGATGGGGGTGCTGGAGCACGCCGAGTCGGCGGACGACACCTACCGGGTGGATCCGGGGCTGCTGCGGCTCGGGGTCGAGCTGCTCGATGTGCCGATCGCGCACGAGACGATCCTTTCGTCGCGCACGGTACTGCTGGAGCACGCCCGGTCCGCCGCGCAGGAACTGACGCGGCTGTTCAGGGACGAGGTGTGGGGTCCGTACCGGGAGAGGGAGTCGGACCCGGAGCACGTGGCGACGATGAAGTCGCTGTCGGCCCATATGCAGCCGCTCGTGCTGCAGGCGCTGGTCACCGCCTTCCAGCGGTCGCTCAAGGAGGAGCTGCGGGCCGCGTTCACGGCGGAGTGAGACCGCCGCCGGCGGCCGCAGCGCCTCCCGGAGCGTGGTCCGTCACGAGGCGGCGTCGTCCCACAGCGCGGTGGTGCGGGCGTCGGTGAGTGCGCCGATGCGGTCGAGGAAGGCGTCGGCCGGCTGTGGGTCGAGGCGGCGTCCGTCGCGCAGCCGTACGGCGACGTGGTCGTCGACGGCTTCCTTCGCCCCGATCACGGCCTGGTACGGCACCAGACGGTCCTCCCGGATGCGGGCGCCCAGACTGCCGCGTTCCGGCCCGGCGATCTCGGCCCGCAGTCCGCGGTCGGTGCAGCGCCGGGCGAGCGCCACGGCGTTCGGCAGTTCCGCCTCGGAGATCGGGAGGATCGCCAGCTGGGTCGGGGCGAGCCAGGCGGGGAAGGCTCCGCCGTGCTGTTCGATAAGATGGGCGACGGCCCGTTCCACGCTGCCGATGATGCTGCGGTGGACCATGACGGGCCGGTGCTTCGCGCCGTCCGCGCCGATGTAGTGCAGATCGAACTGTTCGGGCTGGTGGAAGTCGACCTGGACGGTGGACAGGGTGGATTCCCTGCCCGCGCCGTCGGTGACCTGGACGTCGATCTTCGGGCCGTAGAACGCGGCCTCGCCCTCCGCCGGGTCGTAGGGCAGCCCGGAGCGGTCGAGCACCTCGGTCAGCAGGGCGGTGGACCGCTGCCACATCTCCGGGGCGGCCACGTACTTCCCGCCCGGGCCGGGGAGGGAGAGCCGGTAGCGGGTCGGGCGGATGCCCAGCGCCTCGAACGCCTCGCGGATCATGTCCAGTGCCGCCCGCGCCTCGTCGGCGACCTGGTCCAGGGTGCAGAAGATGTGCGCGTCGTTCAGCTGGATGGCCCGGACGCGGGTCAGTCCGCCGAGCACGCCGGAGAGTTCGGAGCGGTACATACCGCCCAGTTCGGCCATGCGCAGCGGCAGTTCGCGGTAGCTGTGGGAGCGGGAGCGGTAGATCACCGCGTGGTGGGGACAGAGACTGGGCCGCAGGACGACCTGCTCCGATCCCAGGTCCATGGGCGGGAACATGTCGTCGCTGTAGTGCGACCAGTGCCCGGAGATCTCGTACAGCTCCCGCTTGCCGAGCACCGGCGAGTAGACGTGCCGGTAGCCGGCCCGCCGCTCGGCGCTGCGGATGTACTCCTCCAGGGTGTGCCGCACGGTCGCGCCGTCGGGCAGCCAGTACGGAAGGCCCGCGCCGATCAGCGGGTCGGTGTCGAACAGGGCCAGTTCGCGGCCGAGCTTGCGGTGGTCGTGCATGGCGGTCTCCTCGCGGTCATCGGGCGAGTGACCTCCCCCACACTCTCGGCTTCGCTCGAGCGGTGAGGGACCCCGTGCCGAAGCCCCGGGGCACTCGCCCCGGGGCTTCGGACTGAGACATCTGTCAGCGCGCCGGGACACTCTCCGGCGTCGTCGTCATGGCAGCGCGCTTCATGGCGCTGACGCTAGCAGGGTGTCCCGCTGTCCACCCGGCATTTTCCGGCCGGAGGGTGCGGATACCGCAGCCGCCGGCCGGTTCGTGTCCCGCTGGGGACGTCGGTCAGTCGTGGAAGGTCTCGCCCTTCTCGGCCTTCTCCACCAGCAGCGCGGGCGGCAGGAACCGGTCGCCGTACTTCTCGGCGAGTTCCCGGGCGCGCGCCACGAAGCCGGGCAGGCCGCCCTCGTACCCGTTGATGTACTGGAGCACGCCTCCGGTCCACGGCGGGAAGCCGATGCCCATGATGGAGCCGATGTTGGCGTCGGCGACCGAGATGAGGACGTTCTCCTCCAGGCAGCGGACGCTGTCCAGCGCCTCGGAGAAGAGCATCCGCTCCTTCATGTCCTCGAACGGGACGTCGGCGTCCGGCTTGGCGAAGTGCTCGCGCAGCCCCGGCCACAGCCCGGCCCGCTTGCCGTCCTCGTCGTACGCGTAGAAGCCCGCGCCACCGCTGCGTCCGGTGCGTCCGAACTCGTCGACCATCCGGTCGATGACGGCGTCCGCAGGGTGCCCGGCCCAGGTGCCGCCCGCTTCCTCGACCGCGCGCTTCGTCTCGTTGCGGATCTTGCGCGGCAGGGTCAGCGTCAGCTCGTCCATCAGCGACAGGACCTTCGCCGGGTAGCCGGACTGCGCCGCGGCCTGCTCGACCGACGCGGGCTCGACGCCCTCGCCGACCATGGCGACACCCTCGTTGATGAACTGGCCGATGACACGCGAGGTGAAGAAGCCGCGCGAGTCGTTGACGACGATCGGCGTCTTCTGGATCCGGCGGACCAGGTCGAAGGCGCGCGCCAGGGCCTCGTCGCCGGTCTGCTCGCCCTTGATGATCTCGACCAGCGGCATCTTGTCGACGGGCGAGAAGAAGTGCAGGCCGATGAAGTCGGCGGGGCGCGTGACCCCTTTGGCGAGGACCGTGATCGGCAGGGTCGAGGTGTTGGAGCAGAGCAGTGCGTCGGGCTCGATGATGTCCTGGATCTCCTGGAACACCTTGTGCTTGAGCGCGGTGTCCTCGAAGACCGCCTCGATGACGGCGTCGCAGCCCGCCAGATCGGCGGGGTCGCCGGTCGGGGTGATGCGGGACAGCAGCTCGTCGCGCTTCGCCTCGGTCGTACGGCCCCGGGAGAGCGCCTTGGCGAGCAGCTTCTCGCTGTAGGCCTTGCCCTTGGCGGCCGCCTCGGTGGAGACGTCCTTCAGGACGACCTCGATACCGGCGCGGGCGCAGGAGTACGCGATGCCGGCGCCCATCATCCCGGCGCCGAGGACGGCGACCTTCCTGACCTGGCGCTCCTCGATGCCCTTGGGGCGGTTGGCGCCGGAGTTGACGGCCTGGAGGTCGAAGAAGAACGCCTGGATCATGTTCTTCGAGATCTGGCCGGTGACGAGCTCGGTGAAGTACCGGGCCTCGATGGTCAGCGCGGTCTCGAAGTCGACCTGGGAGCCCTCGACGGCGGCGGCCAGAATGTTGCGCGGGGCAGGCATGGGGGCGCCTGCGAGCTGCTTCTTCAGGTTGGCCGGGAAGGCGGGCAGGTTGGCGGCGAACTTCGGGTGGGACGGAGTGCCGCCGGGGATCTTGTAGCCCTTGACGTCCCAGGGCTGCTGGGACTCGGGGTGGGCGTCGATGAACGCGCGGGCCTTGTCCAGCATCTCCTCGGGCGTGGCAGCGACCTCGTGGACGAGGCCGTTCTCCAGGGCGCGCCGCGGGGTGTACTGGGTGCCCTGGAGGAGGACCTTCAGCAGCGCGTCGGCGACGCCCATGAGGCGTACGGTGCGGGTGACACCGCCGCCCGCGGGCAGCAGGCCGAGGGTGACCTCGGGCAGGCCGATGCGGGAGCCGGGCGCGTCGAGGGCGACGCGGTGGTGGGAGGCGAGCGCGATCTCGTAACCGCCGCCGAGGGCCGCTCCGTTGATGGCGGCGACGACGGGGATGCCGAGGGTCTCGATGCGGCGCAGCGAATGCTTGATGGCGGTGCCGACATCGAAGGCGTCCTGCGCGTTCTCGGGACCGACCTTGATCATGTCCTTGAGGTCGCCGCCCGCGAAGAAGGTCTTCTTGGCGGAGGTGAAGATGATGCCGCGGAGGGAGTCCTTCTCGGCTTCCGCGCGGTCGGCGATGGCCGCGATGGAGTCCTTGAAGGCCTGGTTCATCGTGTTGGCGGACTGGTTGGGGTCGTCGAGTACGAGGGTGACGACGCCGGTCTCGTCCTGTTCCCAGCGGATGGTCGTGCTCTCGGTCATTGCGGTGTTCTCCGTAAGCAAGGGGTGGCCGGGGCGGTCAGAGACGCTCGATGACGGTGGCGATGCCCATGCCGCCGCCGACGCAGAGGGTGGCGAGGCCGTACCGCTTGTCCTGGCGCTCCAGTTCGTCGATGAGCGTGCCGAGGATCATCGCGCCGGTGGCACCGAGCGGGTGTCCGAGCGCGATGGCGCCGCCGTTGACGTTGATCTTGTCGAGGGAGAGCCCCATGTCCCGGGCGAAGCGCAGCACGACACCGGCGAACGCCTCGTTGATCTCGACGAGGTCGATGTCGTCGATGGTGAGTCCGGCCTTCGCGAGTGCCTTGCGGGTGGCGGGGGCGGGGCCGGTCAGCATGATGGTCGGCTCGGAGCCGGAGACCGCGGCGGAGACGATCCGGGCGCGCGGCGTGAGGCCGTACCGCTCGCCGGTCTCCTTGTTGCCGATGGCGACGAGTGCGGCGCCGTCCACGATGCCGGAGGAGTTGCCCGCGTGATGGACGTGGTCGATCTTCTCGACCCAGTGGTACTTCTGCAGCGCCACGGCGTCGAAGCCGCCCAGCTCGCCGATGGTGGCGAACGAGGGCTTGAGCGCGGCCAGCGAGTCGGCGGTGGTGCCGGGGCGCATGTGCTCGTCGTGGTCGAGGACGACGAGGCCGTTGCGGTCCTTGACCGGGACGACGGAGCGCGCGAAGCGGCCGTCCTTCCACGCCTCGGCGGCCCGCTCCTGGGAGAGCGCGGCGAACTCGTCGACGTCGCGCCGCGAGAAGCCCTCGATGGTGGCGATGAGGTCGGCGCCGACCCCCTGCGGGGCGAAGCCGGTCTCGTAGTTGGTCATCGGGTCCATCGCCCAGGCGCCGCCGTCTGAACCCATGGGCACGCGGGACATGGACTCGACGCCGCCCGCGAGGATCAGGTCCTCCCAGCCGGAACGGACCTTGGCGGCAGCCAGGTTGACGGCTTCCAGACCGGAGGCGCAGAAGCGGTTCTCCTGGACGCCGGCCACCGAGTCCGGGAGTCCGGCGGCGATCGCGGCGATCCGGGCGATGTCGGAGCCCTGGTCGCCGAGCGGGCTGACCACGCCGAGGACGATGTCGTCGATGGCGGCCGGGTCCAGGCCCGGGAACCGGTTGCGGATTTCGTGGATGAGGCCGACGACGAGGTCGATCGGCTTGGTGCCGTGCAGGGCGCCATTGGCCTTGCCGCGGCCGCGCGGGGTGCGGATCGCGTCGTAGACAAATGCTTCGGTACTCAAGACAGCAGCCTTTCGGGGGTGGTCGATCGTCGGGGTCAGGCGAGCAGCGAGCGGCCGATGATCTCCTTCATGATCTCGGTCGTTCCGCCGTAGATGGTCTGGATGCGGCCGTCGGTGAACGCCTTGGCGACCCGGTACTCCGTCATGTAGCCGTAGCCGCCGTGGAGCTGGAGGCAGCGGTCGGCGACGCGCTTTTGCAGTTCGGTGGCCCACCACTTGGCCATCGAGGCGTGTACGGCGTCCAGCTTCCCGTCCGAGTGATCGACGATGCACCGGTCGACGAAGGTCCGGGTGACGGCGCACTCGGTGGCCATCTCGGCGATCTCGAACCGGATGTGCTGGAGCTTGGAGAGCGGCCGCCCGAAGGCCTCGCGCTCCTTGACGTACTGGGTGGTGATCTCCAGGAGGTACTCGGCGGCGGCGATCCCGGCGACCGCTATGCCCATCCGCTCCTGGGCCAGGTTGGTCATCAAATGAATGAACGCGCCGTCGCGCTTCCCGAGCAGGTTCTCCTTGGGGACGCGGACGTCGTTGAAGAACAGTTCGGCCGTGTCCTGCGACTTCTGGCCGATCTTGTCGAGGTTGCGGCCCCGCTCGAAGCCCTCCGTACCGCGTTCGACGACGATCAGCGAGAGCCCCTTCGCACCGCCCTCCGGGGTGGTCTTCGCGACGACGACGACCAGATCGGCGAGGATGCCGTTGGAGATGAACGTCTTGGAGCCGTTCAGCAGCCAGTGGTCGCCCTTGTCCTCGGCGGTGGTGCGGATGCCCTGGAGGTCGGAGCCCGCGCCGGGTTCGGTCATCGCGATGGCGGTGATGATCTCGCCGCTGCAGAAGCCGGGCAGCCAGCGCCGCTTCTGCTCGTCGGTGGCGAGGCCGGTCAGGTAGGGGCCGATGATGTCGTTGTGCAGGCCGAGCGCGAGCCCGGGGGCCCCGGCCCGGGTGAATTCCTCGGAGAGGACGGCGCTGTAGCGGAAGTCGGTGGTGCCGCCGCCCCCGTACTCCTCGGGAACGGCGAGGCCGAGCAGTCCCTGCCGGCCGGCCGCGAGCCAGGCCTCGCGCGAGACGATGCCGTCCTTCTCCCACTGCTCGTAGTACGGGAGGACTTCCTTGGTCAGGAAGGTGCGGACGGTCTCGCGGAACGCTTCGTGTTCCTCGGTGAAGATCTGCCGCTCCACGGCGGGCCTCCTAGAGCCAGTTCTTGACGGTGGAGATCAGCCGGGCCGGATCGGACCCGACCGGGATGACGTTGAGCATGGTGACGCCCGACTCGCGGAACGCCTCGATGCGGTCGCGCACATAACCCTCGGGCCCGCACAGCGACATGAGCTCACAGAATTCGTCCGGGACGGCGGCCTCCGCCTCCTTCTTCTTCCCGGAGAGGTAGAGCTCCTGGATGAGCGCGGCTTCCTTCTCGTACCCGTACGCGACGGCGAGGTCGTTGTAGAAGTTCTTGCCCTTGGCGCCCATGCCGCCGACGTACAGCGCGATCTGCGGGCGGGCGAGGTCCCTGAGTGCGGCAGCGTCGTCGCCGATGGCGAGCAGTCCGCCGGCGACGGTCTGCAGCGGTCCGCGCGCCGGGTCGCGCCGGGCTGCGCCTTCGGCGAGGGCCGCGCCCCACACCTGCTGGGCCTTCTCCGGGAGGTAGAGGGTGGGCAGCCAGCCGTCGGCGATCTCTGCGGTCAGCCGGACGTTGGCGGGACCCAGCGAGGCGATGTAGAGCGGGATCTCCTCACGCACGGGACGGGTGAGGATCTTCAGCGGCTTACCGAGGCGCCCGCCCTTCTCCTCGGGCAGCGGCATATCGGTGATGCCGTGGTGGTCGATGACCTCGCGCCGCCAGATCCGGCGGCACAGTTCCACGGTCTCGCGGGTCCTGCCGAGCGGCTTGCCGTACGCCTTGCCGTGCCAGCCCTCGACGACCTGCGGCCCGGACGCGCCGAGCCCGAGCAGTGCCCGGCCGCCGGAGATCGCATCGAGTCCGGCGCCGGTCTGGGCGATCAGGGCAGGGGTGCGGGAGTAGACGTTGAGGATCGCCGCACCGATCTTCATGTGCTGGGTGCGGGCGGCCAGATAGCCCATGAGGGTGGGCGAGTCGAAGCCGTACGCCTCGGCGACCCAGACGGCGTCGAGTCCGGCGGACTCCAGCGCGGCGACCTGGTCGCAGGCCTCGCGCGGGTCGCCCGCGTAGTTCAGCGGCAGGGAGAGTTCCATCAGTGGGCGGTGTCCTTCCGGGGCCGGTGCATGCTCGGTACGTCCCAGTCGCGGGCGACGTCCTCGGTGTCCGCGCCGGGCTGCGCGGGTCCGCTGCGTACGGAGACGGGGGTGGCGGAGAAGCGTGGCGCGGGGGCCGGCTGGGTGAGGCCGCTGTGCTCGACGAAGGTGGAGCGGGCGGCGAGGTGCGGGTGGTGCGGGGCCTCGCGGAGCGAGAGGACCGGCGCCACACAGGCGTCCGTGGCTTCGAAGACCTCGGTCCACTCCGCGCGCGTCCGGGTCCTGAACCGGTCGGCGACGACCGTGCGCAGCTCCTCCCAGCGGGTGACGTCCTTGCGGTCCGGGACCTGGTCCTCGATGCCGAGGAGCTTGGTGAACTCGTCGTAGAACTGCTGCTCCAGCGGGCCGACCGCCATGTACTGGCCGTCGGCCGTCTCGTACGAGCCGTAGAACGGACAGCCGCCGTCCAGGAGGTTGGAGCCGCGCCGGTCCTGCCAGCCGCCGGCCGCCAGCATCCCGTGGATCATCGTGGCGAGGTGGGCGGCGCCGTCGACGATCGCCGCGTCCACGACCTGACCCGTGCCGCCGGGGGTCCGCGCGTGCTGGAGGGCGGCGAGGACGCCGACGACGAGGTAGAGCGAGCCGCCCGCGTAGTCGCCGACCAGATTGGCGGGGACCGTGGGCGGCTCGCCGGGCTTGCCGATCATGGAGAGCGTGCCGGTGAGGGCGATGTACGCGATGTCGTGTCCGGCCCGTTCGGCGAGCGGCCCGTCCTGGCCCCAGCCGGTCATCCGCCCGTAGACGAGCTGCGGGTTACGGGCCAGACAGGCGTCGGGACCGACGCCGAGCCGTTCGGCGACGCCCGGACGGTAGCCCTCGATCAGGATGTCGGCGCGTTCGACCAGGTCGAGGACCCGGCCCGGGCCGTCCTCGGCCTTGAGGTCGACGAGCACGGAGCGTTTGTTGCGGTTGGTGAGGTCGCAGGAGGGGTCGATGCCCAGCCCCGGGCCTCCGGGCCGGTCGACCCTGACGACGTCGGCGCCGAGGTCGGCGAGGAGCATCGCCGCGAACGGACCGGGGCCGATGCCCGCCATCTCCACCACGCGTACGCCCGCCAGTGGGCCGCGCTCTGTCGTTGCCATCAAGCCCCCAGCGGTGTGACACAACTGATGTAACAGCGATGATGCTAAGAAGACGCCGCGCTCCGCACAACCCCTTGGACCGAGCAAGCGCTTAGTTCCTCTTCCCGATCCTCCCCCACGAGCGCCGCCCGGTTGCACACCGCCACGACCCCCTCGGCTACCCTCTGCCTGCTACATCGGCGGCGGCGCCCTGCGGAGGCACTCGTGAACAGGCAGAACGGGGCAGAACGCCCTTATGACATAGTCCTCTTCGGCGCCACCGGCTTTGTGGGTGCGCTCACCGCCGAATATCTCGCCGCGAACGCTCCCGACGGCTGCCGCTGGGCGCTGGCGGGCCGCAGCCCGGCCAAGCTGGAGAAGCTGCGGGAGCATCTGACCGCCGTCGATCCGCGCTGCGCGGAGCTGCCCCTGCTGCGCGCGGACGCCGACGACCCCGACGCGCTGCGCGAACTCGCCGAATCGGCGCACGTGGTGGCCTCGACGGTCGGCCCGTACGTCTGGCACGGCGAGAAGCTCGTGGCCGCCTGCGCCGAGGCCGGTACGGACTACGCGGACCTGACCGGCGAGGCGGAGTTCGTCGACCGGATGTTCCTGGAGCACGACGCCCGGGCCCGTGAGACCGGGGCACGGCTCGTGCACGCCTGCGGCTTCGACTCCGTACCGCACGACCTCGGGGTGTACTTCACCGTCCAGCAACTGCCGCAGGACGTGCCGCTGACGATCGACGGGTTCGTCCGCAGCAATGCCGTCTTCTCCGGCGGCACGTTCGCCTCCGCGCTCACCGCGATGGGCCGCGGCCCGCAGATGCTGCGCACCGCCCACGAGCGCCGGCTGCACGAACCGCGCCTGGTCGGCCGCCGCGCCCGCGCCCCGCTCGGCACCCCGCACTTCAGTGGGGAGACCGGCACCTGGGCACTGCCCCTGCCGACACTGGACCCACAGGTCGTCGAACGCTCGGCGCGCGGGCTCGCGCGGTACGGTCCCGACTTCCGCTACCGCCATTTCGCCTCGGTGAAGAGCCTGCCGGTGGCACTCGGCGGAACGGCGGCGATCGCCGCTCTGCTGGGTGCGGCGCAGCTGCCGGCCGCGCGGAACTGGCTGATGGACCGGTACCAGCCGGGCGAGGGCCCGGACGCGGAGCGTCGCAGGCGGAGCTGGTTCACGGTCCGCTTCGTCGGCGAGGGCGGCGGCCGTCGCGTCTTCACCGAGGTGTCCGGCGGTGACCCCGGCTACGGCGAGACGGCGAAGATGCTCGCACAGTCCGCGCTCTGCCTCGCTCTGGACGAACTTCCACCGACGTCCGGGCAGGTCACCACGGCTGTCGCGATGGGCGACGCGCTGCTGGAGCGGCTGCGCGGGGCGGGGCTGCGCTTCCGGGTCGCGGCGGTCCGCTGAGCGGACCGGCGCCGGGGCGGGTGGGCCGATCCGGGGATCAGAGCGCCCAGGACACGAGCGTGCAGATCATCGAGACGGTCCACACCACTCCCGCGAGGACACCCAGGGTCATGCCGATGGCGAGGCGCCGCTGGGCGACATAGACGGTTCCGGGACGTGTGGTCGTTCGATGATCGGTCATGCGCACCAGAATGCCGGTCATGATCGACGAGCGATATCCGTACACATACTCAGATGCGGGGCCCGCGGGCACTCGTGGGCGCGTTTCCGCAGCCCTCAGGCGGTCGCTTCCCTGAGAGCCCGTCTGCAGAGCGCGTCGGCCCTTCGGGTGGTCTCCGGCTGGCGGAAGTCCCTGGCCAGCCGGAGCGTGTGCGCGCAGGCGTTGTCCAGACCGGTCCGGTGTCCGACGGATACGTACACCGGTTTGGTGCCGTCCTGGGTGCGCAGCGCCCGGCCCACCTCCTCGTCCCCGTCGAGGAGCGGGGAGGAGTCGCCGCGCCGGGGGCCCGGCTGTTCGTAGGTGAAGGTGAACGGGTTCTTGGCGACGCCGAAGACGGGGAGCCCGGTGAGCACGCCCAGATGACTGGCGAGCCCGAAGCGGCGCGGGTGGGCCCTGCCGTAGCCGTCACAGACGACGAGTCCGGGGTCGACCGGAAGTGCCTCCAGCGCATCCAGCACGGTCGGGATCTCCCGGAAGGCGAGCAGTCCCGGGATGTACGGGAAGGTGACCCGGCCGATGGCGGTGGCCTCCGCGATCACGTCCAGCGTCGCCGCGTCGAGCACGACCGCCGCCGCCACGACGACATCGCGCTCGTCGTCGTAGGCGACGTCCACTCCGGTCACCCGTCCCGCGCCGGGCGGCGGCCCCGGCTCGTCGAGCACCACCCGGGCACGCAGGGTGTCCTGGATGGCGCGGGCTTCGGCTGCGTCGGCGGGCATGCGGAACGTCGTCATGGTGCCGGCCAGCTTAGAAGTCCCGCCGGAACGGGCCGTTGGCGGTGTGCCGTTCATGCGCGCACTCGCGTGGGCATGTACCGCCCCCGTCGAGCGGGGCGACGCGCTGCTGGAGGTGCATGTCGCCCGGCCGGACGCGCGGTATGTGGCCGGAGTCCTCCTCGCGTCCGGCCGCAGGAACCCGCGCGAGGAAGGGTGACCCTCGCCGTCGGGGACGACCGCGCGCAGTTCGGGAGAGCGCGGCGGCCGACCCCTTCGTCACCGGGGCGTGTGCGCGTACCGGATCACGGAGTTCATCGCGACGAAGACTTCGGACGGACCCGCCCCGCACCGACGGCGGTTGTCCTGAGCCCCGTCCTTCGACGGGCCCCTGACGACGATGACCAGGTGTCAGTGCAGCCGGGCGATCCGTCCCTTCTCGCCCGCGGCCCAGCAGCCGCCGTCGTGTGTGCAGTCCACGGTGTCGTACGAACCGGTGTCGACCGTGTGCCAGGTGCGTCCGCCGTCGGTCGTCAGATCCGTCCCGGTCGGTCCGACGGCGAGTGCCGTGGCGCGGGCGTGCGGGATCCAGGCGACACCGGAACGGTAGGCGGCCGGCGGGGTGGTGGACCGCTGCCAGCTGCGGCCTGCGTCGCCTGTGACGGCCGCTGCGTCCGGCGACGGCTGATCGGCGCGGTAGTCGCCGCCCACCGCGATGCCGTGGGTACGGTCGCGGAAGGCGAGCCCGAAGACGCCACGGGCCGGGTCCCCGGCCGGGATGGTCGATGCGGTCACCGTCCAGTTCAGTCCGCGGTCGGCGGAGTGCAGTACCCGCGCGGTGGCCGCGCCGCCCGTCGCCAGCCAGACGTCCTTCGGCCCCGAACTGACCAGGCACTGACCGCCGGCGGCGAAGCCCGCCTCGCCCGTCTGCGCCACCGGCATCCCGGCCGTGGGCAGCAGCGTCCAGCTGCGGCCTCCGTCGGCGGTGGACAGGATGCGGAATCTGCCGTCGACCGGATCGCTCATGGCGAGCCCGTGCCGACTGTCGAAGAAGGTAAGACAGTCGTAGAAGGCGCGGGAGTCGGTGTTGCGGAAGGACTCGGTCCAGGTGGCCCCGCCGTCGTCCGTACGGAACACGCGGGAGGCCTCGCCCTCCCCGATGGCCAGTACCACCGCACGCCGCGCGTCGAAGGCCTCGATGTCCCGGAACTCCAGGGCCTCCTCCGTCGCGCCGGGCGGCGAGACGTCGTGCCAGTGGCGGCCGCCGTCGGTGGTGCGCAGGACCGTGCCCTTCGAGCCCGCGGCCCACGCGGTGCGGCTGCTGACGGCGGAAAGGCCGCGGAAACGGGCGTCGGTCCCCGTCTGTGTGAGCGTCCACGCGGGGCGGTGGCCGGGCCCCGGCTCCCCCGGCGCCGCCTGCGCTGCCGACGGTGTGACCAGTGCTGCGGTCAGTGCCGCCCCGCACAGTCCCCATGACATCAGTCGTATCGTCTTCCCCTTGGGCCTCATGGCGCAGGAAGCTAACGCACCGACAGAACGCCGTCCAGGGTGCGCCGCCGGACAGGAAGCCGTGCAGTCCCGGGTGCCGGCGGTGACGAAGCTCACGTCACCTCCGGTGCACGGATCAGAGGCTTCCGTCGTCTCAGTCGATGCCGGGTACCGTCCGCGGCCGCGAGAGGGAGCAGGTCTTGTCCACCGTTATCGAACAGTCCGTGCAGGCGCGCATGGTCGCATCCGCGCCGCGGATGGAGACGCTGCCGGCCACGCTGCAGTACGACCGCAGGGACCCGTTCGCCGTCCGTATGGCGTTCCCCGCCCCGGCGACGCTGGAGGGTACGGAGGTCTCCTGGGAGTTCTCCCGCGAACTGCTGGCCGAGGGCATGGACGCGGCGGCCGGTGTCGGGGACGTACGGATCAGGCCGTTCGGTTACGACCGCACGGTTCTGGAGTTCCATGCCGCCGAGGGCATCGCGATGGTGCATGTCCGCACGGCGGAGTTGCGTCACTTCCTCGAACGGGCGCAGGAACTGGTCCCGTCCGGGCAGGAGCACCGGTTCCTGGACCTCGACCGGAGTCTGGCGGACCTGTTCGGCGGGCCGCGCTGAGCGGAGTCCGGCGACCGGATCCCGACGCTCCGCGTCGGCTCCGTCCTCCGCGCTGCAGCTGCACGAACCCGACCCCGCTCCCTGATCCAGCCTGATCCAAACGAAAGACCCGAGGCCCGGTCAGTCCTTCTTCACCGCTTTGATCTCCACCAGGTTCCGGCCGTCGCAGTACGTCACCTCGCCGGGCGTCACCGCGGAGAACGGGATGCAGTCCGACGTCCCGCGCCAGCGCACCGTGCCGTCGTAGCCGACCAGCAGAAGTTTCCGCCCGTACTGGAAGAGGTCGCCGCTCACCTGCCGGGCCCCCGCCCCCAGCGCCTCGGTCCGCCTGCGGTCGGCGAGCGCGGGGTCGAGCGGACGGTCGGGGCGGCCGGGGGCGCGGATCAGGTCCGGCGAGCCCCTGCCGTCCGCCGCGACCGCGTACGCCCCTTCGGCGAGCCGGCGGGGTTGATGCTCCGGGCCGAAGTACGGGTCGACGACCAGGGCTCCGCCCCGCACGGGCAGCACGAGGTCGAAGGCGGTCTTCAGCGGCAGACCGGGGTTCCAGCGGCAGCCGGTGTGCGGATCGCGTGCGGCCTGCGGCTGGTCCCAGACGAAGTCGTAACGCCACCCCTTGTGTTCGTCTCCCGGCGGCGCAGCTGCCAGGACGGTCGCGCGGCAACTCCCCTTGGCCGGCGCGGTGACCAGGAAGGTCCGGTAGTTGGCCTGGGCGACCCGGTCGACGGTCCCGGCCGGAGGGCGCAGGCCGGGTATCCACACCGGGCGGTGCGTCTCCTCGTCCAAGGTGCCGACCCGGTCCTTGCCGATGACCAGCGGCCCGCACAGCCCCGGGGCCGCATCGCGACCGCCCAGCGCATCCGCGCCGCACGGGGTCCGTACCCGGTACGCCCCCGGAATGCTGCTGCTCCACTGCCGCGTCCCCCGGTACATGTCCCAGGCGGTGAACCGGCATCCGGCCGCGGAGCAGGTGGCCGCCCCGATCGTCGGCCCGGTGGTGCCGGGCAGCAGCAGAACCCTGCTGTCCGGGGGCAGCGGGTGCCTCCAGAGGAGGACGCCGCTGCTGGGCTCGGCGAGGGCGACGGCGGTCGGATCCGTCCGGCCGGTGCGTCCGCCGATCAGCACGATGCCCTGGAGGAGACCGACCGCCGAGTGCGGCCGGCCCGGCAGCCGCGAGGTGATCGCGAACTCGGCAGGGAGCGTAGCCGTCCAGCCCTTCACCGGGCCGTGCACTCCCTCCTCCGCCTCCTGCGGGATCCGGGCGAGCTTGCGCCCCTCGCCGATGAGCCCCTCACGGGCCTCCAGCAGCGACCAACTGCCGTCCGGCCCCGGCGGGACGGTCAGCGGAATGCGCCGTTGCTCGGCGGGGACGGACACGCCGTCCCCGAACCTCGGTGGCTGCGGTGCGAAGCAGCCGGTGAGCACCGCGCCGGCGCAGAGCACCGTGAGCGCCCTCAGGGCTCTGCCCGTCCGGTGACCTGTCATCGTCCGCCCCCGTCCTGCCGCACGCACCGGCGCGGCCGGACCAACGTAAATCGGTTGCCGTGCCGCGAGGCCCCGTCCTACCGTTCGTGACGTCCTTGTTGTCGTCTGATCGGAGAAGGACGTTGCTCTTCTGAGGTCGTGAGACACCGCGTCGCTCGCCGTGTCCGGACGCTGCAGGCCCGTTCAGGTCTGTCAGGTCCGTCGTGCCTGCGCGCCGGAGTATGACCTCAGCTCTTCGAGCCGTCCTCCGCGACCGGGGCTCCCCGTTGGCCGTGCGCCGTGCGCCGTGCCCGTGGAACGCCCTGACCGGTGTCTCACCCGTTGCCGCCCATCCGCCGTCGCAACCGGGAGATCCTCATGTCTACATCCATGACCCACATCGCCTGTTCATCGCTCGCTTTCGCCTGGCCGGACGGCAGTGAGGTCTTCGACGACTTCCACCTGTCCGTGGGACCCGGCAGGACCGGGCTCATCGGTGTCAACGGCTCGGGAAAGTCCACGCTGTTGCGGCTGATCGCCGGTGAACTCGCCCCCACCGAGGGCCGTGTCCGGACCCTGGGAGAGATCGGCTACCTGCCGCAGAACCTCGTTCTGGACACGGCGCTGCCGGTCGATGCGGCCCTCGGCATCGCCGCCGCCCGGGCCGCGCTGCACGCCATCGAGGCGGGTGACGTCCGCGAGGAGCGGTTCGCGGCGGTGGGTGACGACTGGGACGTGGAGGAGCGCGCCCGCGCCACTCTCGATCAGCTCGGCCTCGCTCACATCGGCCTCGACCGCACGATCGGTGAGATGTCGGGCGGCGAGTGCGTGCTGCTGCGCCTCGCCGCACTTCTGCTGGCCCGTCCCGGGGTGCTGCTGCTGGACGAGCCGACGAACAATCTCGATCTGTCCGCCCGCGGGCGGCTCTACGAGGCGATCGACGCGTGGACGGGTGTCCTGGTCGTCGTCAGCCACGACCGCGAACTCCTGGATCGCGTCGACCAGATCGCGGACCTGCGGGACGGCTCGGTCACCTGGTACGGCGGAAACCTCACAGCGTACGAGGAGGCGCTCTCCGTCGAACAGGAGGCAGCGGAGCGGATGGTGCGGGTCGCCGAGGCCGACGTGCACCGGCAGAAGCGTGACCTGGCCGAGGCCCAGATGAAATTGGCCCGGCGAAGGCGCTACGGGCAGAAGATGTGGGACACCAAGCGCGAACCGAAGGCGGTCATGAGCACACGCAAGCGGGCCGCCCAGGTGTCTGCGGGCAAGCACCGCATCCTGCACGCCGGGAAGCTGGCGGAGGCGAAGGAACGTCTCGACGACGCCGTCGAGGCGGTGCGGGAGGACGACGAGATCCGGGTCGAGTTGCCGAACACCAAGGTCCATCCGGGCCAGGGTGTGCTGGTGCTGCGCGATCTGGAACTGGCGTACGGGGCGCGGGTGCGCGGCGAGTTCGAACTGCGCGGACCCGAGCGGATCGCCCTGGTGGGCCGCAATGGTGCGGGCAAGACGACGCTGCTGCGGACCGTCGCGGGTGAACTGGCGCCCGTGTCCGGTGAGGCGACCGCCCACCTGCCGCTGCGTTTTCTTCCTCAGCGGCTGGATGTGCTCGACGACGGACTGAGCGTGGTGGAGAACGTGGCACGGTTCGCACCGGACGCCACGGGCAACCGCATCAGGGCGAAACTGGCGCACTTCCTCTTCAAAGGGGCGCGGGCGGACCGGCCCGCGGGCACCCTGTCGGGCGGGGAGCGCTTCCGGGCGACGCTGGCCGCACTGCTGCTGGCCGAGCCGGCGCCCCGGCTGCTGATGCTGGACGAGCCGACCAACAATCTGGACATGGCGAGCGTGCGCCGCCTGACAGAGGCCCTGGCCTCGTACGAGGGGGCATTGATCGTGGCGAGCCACGATGTGCCGTTCCTCGAGTCGCTCGGGATCACGCGCTGGCTGCTGCTCGACGGCGATCTGCGCGACACATCGGTGGAGGAGGTACGCGCCGGGCGCTGAGCAGGAATGGGGGTGGGGGCCGGGCCCCACCCCCTTGCCCCACATCGGTGAGTACGCCAAGCTCGACGGGTTCCGCGAGATGCCTCTCCGTACACCAGCACGCCTCTTGCGGCCTGCACACATAACGGTACGTAATCGGACTTCGGGCAGACGGGGTTGGCGGGGGCCTTACTCGCGCTTTAACCTACGCTCTCGTAACCTACGAGGCCGTAGGTAAATCTCCCGTCCCCAGGAGCCCCCGTGACGATCACTTCTCCCCACCTCGGCAGTTCACAGGCGTGGACCGACGCCCAGCTGCTGTACGCCCTGGAAGAGGTGGTGGAGAAGGAGCTCAACCGCCATCTCAAGGTCGCCAAGGACTGGATGCCCCACGAGTACGTCCCCTTCTCCGACGGCCGGAACTTCCCGGGAATCTTCGAGGACGGCGAGGCCTGGCAGGCCGACCAGTCGAAGGTCACCGACATCGGCAGGATCGCGCTGGTCGTGAACCTGCTGACCGAGGACAACCTTCCGAGCTACCACCACGAGATCGCCTCCCTCTTCGGCCGTGACGGTGCCTGGGGCACCTGGGTGCACCGCTGGACCGCCGAGGAGGGCCGGCACGGCATCGTGATGCGCGACTACCTGCTCACCTCGCGCGCGGTCGACCCGGACAAGCTGGAGCAGTTCCGGATGGCGCACATGGCGGAGGGCTTCGAGTCCGACAACCGCCACTCGATGCTGCACTCGGTGGCGTACGTCGCCTTCCAGGAGCTCGCGACCCGCGTCTCGCACCGCAACACCGGTCACCAGTCGGGCGACCCGGTCTGCGACCGCATGCTGGCGCGCATCGCCACCGACGAGAACCTGCACATGGTCTTCTACCGCAATCTGCTCGGCGCGGCCTTCGAGCTCGCCCCGGACCTGACGATGCAGGCCGTGCGCGATGTCGTGGTCAACTTCCGGATGCCCGGCCACGGCATGCCCGGCTTCGAGCGCGCGGCCGCGCAGATGGCGATCGGCGAGATCTACAACATGCGGATCCACCACGACGACGTGATCCAGCCCGTGCTGCGCTACCTCAAGGTCCTGGACATCGACGGGCTGGGCCCGGACGGCCTGAAGGCGCAGGAGGAGCTGGGGCTGTACATGGGCGGCCTCGACAGCGAGGCGGCCAAGTTCGACGAGAAGCTGGCCGCGCGCAAGGCACGGATGGCGGCCCGCGCGAACGCCTGACCCACCCCTCCCCGCAGGTTCCCGACGGCCCACGAGCCCGCTCACTCGTGGGCCGTCTCCCGTTCACTCGTGGGCCGTCACCCGTGCGTCCTCACGGATCATTTCGGCCGCTCGCTCGGCGATGGCCACGGTGGGCGCATGGGTGTGGCCGCGGGTGATGCGCGGCATCACCGAGGCGTCGACCACCCGCAGGCCTGCCACGCCGCGCACCCGCAGCCGGGGGTCGGTCACGGACTCCGCGTCCTCGCCCATCCTGCAGGTGCCGACCGGATGGTAGAGCGTCTCGGCGCCGGTACGGATCGCCTCGGCGAGGCGGGCGTCGTCGACCGGGCCGGGGTACGGGCCCATCGGACCCGAGGTGTGCGCGGACAGGGGCGCGGCGGCGAACAGGGCCTCGGCACGGCGGACTCCGGCGATCATGCGCTGCAGGTCCGCGTCGGCGGTCAGATAGCCGGGGTCGATGCGGAGCCCCGAGCCGCTGCCGGAGGTGTCGGGGTCCAGCGTGATCCGGCCGGAGCTCTCGGGTTGGAGCAGGACCACGCCGATGGTGATGCCGTGTTCGGTGGGCGGGGTCAGGCCGTGGTCGATGAAAGGCGCCGGCGCGAAGATCAACTCCAGGTCGGGGGCGGCGAGTTCCGGGGTGGACCGGATGAACGCGACGGCTTCGGCGAGGTTCGAGGTGAGCGGTCCGCGTCGCGCCAGCAGGAAGCGCCCGACATTGGCGAGACTGTCGGCTCCGGTCATGGTCACCGGCTGCGGGCAGTGCACGGTCACGGCGAAGGAGAGATGGTCCTGGAGATGGCGGCCCACGTCCGGGGACGCGACCCGTACGTCGATGCCGGCCCGGTTCAGCTGATCGGGGTCGCCGATGCCGGAGCGCAGGAGCAGCTGCGGTGATCCGATGGCTCCGGCGCTCAGTACGACCTCACGGCGGGCCTTGAGCGTGGCCGCACCGGGGCCGCGTCCGGTGACGACTCCGGTCACGCGCGTGGAGTCGTCGTCGAAGGCCAGGCCTTGGATGCGCGTGCCGGTGAGGATGTCGAGGTTGGCCCGGCGGCGTGCGGGCCCGAGGTAGCCGTCGGCGGCGCTCCAGCGGCGGCCCCGACGGATGCTGACCGGGGTGGCGGCACAGCCGCTGTGGTCGGGGGCGTTCAGCTCGGGAAGGAACGGCAGACCGTCGAGTGAGCAGGCGTCGAGGAAGGCCGCCGTCAGCGCGCTGGGGGCGCGGGGCGGCGAGATGTAGAGGGGCCCCTCGGTGCCGTACACCGTGCCATGGCCCGTCGGGCCCGTCCACCGCTCCGCACGGCGGAAGTAAGGTACGAGCGCCTCGTGGGACCAGTCCGGCCCGGCGGACCCGGCCCACGTGTCGTAGTCGTCGCGGTGGCCGCGCACCCACATCATGGCGTTGATCGACGAGCATCCGCCGAGGGTGTGGCCTCGGGGCCAGTACAGCTCGCGGCCGCCGAGGGCCGGTTGCTCCACCGTACTGAAGTCCCAGTCGTACGCGGTCTTGAACAGCTTCGGGAAGGCTGCCGGGATCCGGATCTCCGGCTTTCGGTCACGCCCGCCCGACTCGACGAGCGCGACCCGGACGGTGGGGTCCTCGGAGAGCCGCGCGGCCAGCACACAGCCGGCCGATCCCGCCCCGACGACGATGTAGTCGTACTCGCTCAACTCGGCTCCTCCTGGGGCTGTGGACTCAGGATCGCGCAGGGCCGAATTGTGGCACGCACAGAGGGACTTCAGCCCCGGTTGCGCTCAACTCGGCGCAGCCGCTCCCGCTCCTTCTCCGACAGTCCGCCCCAGACGCCGAACCGCTCGTCGTTGTCGAGGGCGTACTCCAGGCAGGCCACCCGGCCCTCGCAGGCGTTGCACAACTGCTTCGCCTCGCGCGTGGAGCTGCCGGGGGCAGGAAAGAAGAACTCGGGTCCCGCTTGCGCGCAGAGCGCAGTCTCCTGCCAGGCGAGTGCGGGGTCGGTCACGGTGTTGATCAGCATGGCGCACACAGTGCCCGGTCGCGATAAACGACTGATCAACGATGCATCAATGCGGGCTCGTGCGTGCCGGGAGCCCCGTCCTGGCACGTACGGCCCTCATGACCGCGCCCGCACGCCGCGCCGGCGCAGCTGCCGGAGCGTTCCCAGCGCGTGCGGGAACGTCCGCCGCGGCCTGCTGCACCCGGTCCGACGCCGTCCGCCCGCGCCCCGGGCGGCCGTCGCTGTCATCGGCCCATGGCACGATATGTCTCACTCGGGCAGCTGTCGGGCAAGGCGGCAGCAGGGCTGCGCGGACAGAGGATCGTACGTACATGAAAGAGGCCGGGGAGACGGGTACCGGGGCTCCGAAGGGGAAGGCCGCCCGGGAGCTGCTCGCGCAGGCCGGGCAACTGCTCGGCTCGGCGCGTGCGGTGCTGGCCGATCACACCCGCGCCGTCGACGCCGTACACGCCGCTCTCGCCCCGGTCCTCGACTCGCTGATCCGCCGCGAGCTGGCTGCCATCCCGGTCTCCCGGCTCAAGGACGTCACCGAGGGCCGGTTGCGGATCGGCGCCGTCGAGCAGGCCGGTTACACCACCGTCGGCCAGGTCCACGAGGCCAACCGGTACGAGCTCCGTCAGATCCCCGGTGTCGGTGCGCAGACCGCCGACCAGGCGCTCGCCGCCGCGGGCCAGATCGCCCACGCGGTGCGGGACACGGTCGCCGTCCGGATCGATGTGGAGGCGCCGGACGAGTCCGCCACCGACCTGATCACGGCCCTGCACCGGCTGGTCGAGGCAGGCCCGGACGTGCGGCGGGCGGTGGACGCGGCGCGGCGGCTCGTCGGCGGGCTGGAGCCCCTGCTGGCGGAGGCCGCACCGGCGCGCGGGCGGCTGCGCATGGTGTTCACCGGACGGCAGGCCCGCGCTACGGCGCTCGCCGCCGTCGCCTCCGTGCGTGCCGTCGTCGCGGAGGCGACGGAGCGCGGACTTCCGCTGCTGTTCGGGCAGGTATCGGTCGATCTGCTGCGGGCTCCGGAGTCGGACCTCGCGGCCTGGGTCGACTTCGAGCTGCGCTCCGCCGAGTACTACAGCCTGCTCGCCGAGATGTCGGGCACCCGCCCCGACCGGGACGCCGCCGAGGGGTTCCTCCCGGCCAGGATCGCGGACCGGGTGCGGGGCCTGCGGCTCGACGACGCGCACCTGCGGGTCTCCCTGCGCGGCTACCAGTCGTTCGGCGCCCGTTTCGCACTCGCGCAGAAGCGGGTGATCCTCGGCGACGAGATGGGGCTCGGCAAGACCGTGCAGGCCATTGCCGCGCTCGCCCACCTCGCGGCACGGGGCGAGACGCACTTCCTGGTGGTGTGTCCGGCCAGCGTACTGATCAACTGGACGCGGGAGGTCCGGTCCCGTTCCACGCTGCGGGTCCTGCCGGTGCACGGCCCCGAGCGGCAGGAGGCGTTCGCCGAGTGGCACGAGCGCGGCGGGGTCGCCCTCACCACGTTCGACGCGCTGCACACCCTGCCGGCCGCCCGGGACGGCGGGAAGCGGCCCGGCATGCTGGTCGTCGACGAGGCCCACTACGTCAAGAACCCGGCCACGCGCCGTTCGCGCGCGGTGTCCGGCTGGGCGGGGCGCACGGACCGGGTGCTCTTCCTGACGGGTACGCCGATGGAGAACCGGGTCGAGGAGTTCCGCAGCCTCGTCCGCCACCTCCAGCCCGAACTGGCCCCGTCGATCACCACCACCCACGGTGTCGCCGGATCGCACGCGTTCCGCAGGGCCGTCGCGCCGGCCTATCTGCGCCGCAACCAGGAGGACGTGCTGACCGAACTCCCGGCGCTGGTGCAGGTCGACGAGTGGGAGGAGTTCAGCGCGGCCGACCTCGACGTCTACCGCGAGGCGGTGACCGCCGGGCAGTTCATGCGGATGCGCCGGGCCGCGTACGCCCGCCCGGAGACGTCGGCGAAGCTGAACCGGCTGCGCGAACTGGTCACGGAGGCGGCCGGCAGCGGGCTCAAGGTCGTGGTCTTCTCGTACTTCCGCGAGGTGCTCGCAACGGTCCGGGAGGCCCTGGGCGAAGGCGTGTTCGGTCCGGTCTCCGGGAGCGTTCCGGCCGTCCGGCGGCAGGAACTGATCGACGAGTTCAGTGCGGTCGACGGCCATGCGGTGCTGCTGAGCCAGATCCAGGCCGGGGGCGTCGGCCTGAACATGCAGGCCGCGTCCGTCGTCATCCTCTGCGAGCCGCAGATCAAGCCGACGATGGAGCACCAGGCCGTGGCCCGTGCCCATCGGATGGGACAGATACGTACGGTCCAGGTGCACCGGCTGCTCGCGGCGGACAGCGTCGACCAGCGGATGCTGGACATCCTGGCCCGCAAGGAGCGGCTGTTCGACGCGTACGCACGGCGCAGCGACGTCGCCGAGACGACGCCGGACGCCGTGGACGTGTCGGAGGGGAGCCTGGCCCGGCAGATCGTCGAGGAGGAACAGCTGCGCCTCACGACGCGCGCGACGGAAGGCTGACCCTCAGGATGTCGCGGCCTTCGGCGGGTCCGCCTTCATGTCGTGCATGTCATGCCCGTCGTGCGGATCGTAGCCCGGGACCGTGCCGTCCGGCTTGGCGACCAGCAGCAACCCGGCCATGCCCATGTCGGAGTGACTCTGCACGTGGCAGTGGTACATCCAGGCGCCCGCGCCCACGTGTTCGCCCGCGATGACCTGGAAGCCGAACGAGTCCGCCGGGCCGACGATCTTCGTGTCGATGACCCGGCTGGGATCGTCGGGGCCGGTGAGCAGGCCGGTGCGGTTGTCGGCCCAGCGGTGACCGTGGACATGGAACGTGTGGTAGTACTCGCCGTGCGTGATCATGATGACTTCGAGCCGGTCGCCCACCGTGGCCTCGAAGTTGGGGCTCTGACCGGCCGGTGCGTTGTTGATCGTCATGTCGTTGAAGACGATCGCGATCGTCTTGTCCGGCAGGATGTCACCCTTGCGCCGGACGATCACCGGACCGTACAGCCCCTTGCGGATGCCGCCCGAGCCGTGGTCCGTCCCGACGACATGGTCGTGGTAGTGCCAGTAGCCCGCACTGCCCGGCTGCCAGGTGCCGTCCGCCCTGCGGCCCGGCGCGTGGGTGCGCCAGGTGTACGTACGGGTGCCGCCCGGTTCGACGATGCTGTTGTTCATCCGCGTGCCGTCGCTCGCGATGTCGTAGTCGACGCCGTGCGCATGGAGGCTTGCGGCCATGTCCATGGTGTTCTCGAACTCGATGTGCAGGGTGTCGCCCTCGTTGAGTTCGATGAGCGGTCCCGGGACCGTCGCCTTGCCCTTCTCGAAGCCGTACCCCATTCGGCCATCGGCCAACTTCTCCGCATACAGCTTCAGATGGCGCACCACCCCGCCCGCCGGTGCGGTACTCGGCCAGGGTTCCGCCGAGCTGGCTTCGACCGTTCCGAGCGACAACGATGTCACGCCGGTCGCCGCCGCAACCCCGCCTCCCACCAGGAACCGGCGGTTGAAGCTCCTGCGATCCATGTCGAACTCCCCACTGTCAGACGGGTGTTGTGGAGTCTCTCTGAGACCGTCGGGACCCAGGTGACCCCCGGCACGGGCCACGCCGTAGCCCGGGGACTTTCGTTTATCCACACTAAGGACGAAGTTCGCGCCATTGGCGCCATAGCCGTTGGCGAGTCGCGAAAAGAGGTCTAGCTTCATCGGCTGTTGCAGTGATCAAGCAGCCGTACCGGCACCGCAATCTGCCGGACCCGAGCAAGCCGCTCGGCTGGTACGACTGCGACCGTCCCAGGAACGAGTCCCCGAACAACGACGGCCTGGTGAATCTGCCGCCGATCACGTCCAACACCATCTGGTACTCGCCGCAGGGCGGTGGCGTGGACCACCCGCGTGACGCCGACGGAATCCCGAGCTACAAGGTGGAGGAGCAGAAGCAGCTGCTGCCGCGGCTCAAGGGCGGCGGCCAGGCCACGATGAACGGGCCGGTGTACCGGTACGACGCGGCAAGCACCAGCGCCGACAAGTGGCCCTCGTACTGGGACGGCAAGTGGTTCGTCGGTGACTTCTACGACGACACGCAGCCGCGGCACGCCGTGCTCACCGACCCGAAGACGATCGGCAAGGGCGGCATGCCGACCCAAGCCCCTGAAGAACCGTCCGGGGCGAACTTCCAGTCCATCAGGTTGTGGATGCCGTCCGCCCCGACCGGGATGATGACTGTGTCCGCGTACGCGAGGTACGGGGTGGTGGACCAGCACTACTCGATCTACCGCAACGGTGTCCTGCTGAACGAGTTCGACAACAACGGCGGACAGGTCTTCGAACCGCCGCGGGGCGACGACCCGGGCACCGACGGCCGGCGTTACTCGTCCGGCTACATCGGACTCCAGGTCCACAGCACCTCGGACGTGATCTCGTACCGCGGCATCCGGGTCAAGGAGCTGTAGCCGCTCAGGCGGAGTCAGGTGGCCGCGGCCGCATGCTGAGGCATGTGATCGCGGTCCTGCGGGTGCCGGTGGCACCACACCAGGAACACGGTGCAGGAGACCAGCGACCATCCGGCGAGCACCAGGTACGGGAAGACCCGCTGGTGACCGTGGTAGTAGACGGCGGCGTGCTGGGCGTTGACCGAGGCGCCCGGGGGGAGCCAGCGGCCGATGAAGCCGAGAACCGACGGCAGGAGCGGCCAGGACACCGCACCGCCCGAGGACGGGTTGCCCAGCAGCACCATCAGTCCCCAGGTGGGAATCATCGCCCAGCGCCCCATCAGGGCGTTGAACATGGTGAAGACCATGCCGGTGGTGAACATGGTGAGGGAGAGGATCATCCACGACTGGAGGAACGGCAGCTTGACGGAGCTGAGCAGCCAGTCCACCACGGCGGTGATCGCGAACCCGCCGAGCAGGGCGTAGGCGGCGGTGAACCCCATCCGGTCCAGGGGCGGCAGCGCCTTGGCGTGCACACTCAGCTGGATGGCGCCGAGGAATCCGATGATCACCGCGGCGAGCGAGATGTAGAAGAGGGCGAGGCCGCGCGGGTCGCCCCGCTGCAGCGGCTTCACGTCCGTGACCTTGACCTGCACATGGGCCGCTTCCCCCACTTTCAGGCTGGACTCGGCGAGCAGCTGGGCGACGGAGGCCCCGGACGCACTCGCGATGTCCAGGCCGACCCCGCCGTTCTCGGACCGCAGGATGGCGAAGACCTTCTGCTCCTCCAGTGCGGTGCGTGCTTCTGCTTCGGTGGCGTACTCATGGAGCACCAGCGAGGTATCCAGCACGTCCTCCAGGCGGCCGAGGAAGAGCTTGGCCCGCGCGGTGTCGAGGTCGCCGACCGCGGCGGCCGGAATGTTGCGCGGGGTCGGGTTGGCCATCGCGTACGTGTAGGAGCCGGCGAAGAGCCCGGCGGCGGCCGCGATGATGAACAGGAGTACGACAGCCGGAAGATACGGGGACGCCTTGAACTCCGCCCACCGGTCACCGCGGGCCGGGGGCCGGCCACGTTCCCCGTGCGGGGTGACGGGCTCCAGGTCGGGCGCGCTCATTCCTCCCCGTCCTCGTCGTGCCGGGCGCGGCTCGGCTGGACCCGCTTCGGTTCGCCGGGCATCTTCGGGTACTCCGGCGGGTAGGGCATGTCGCCGAGCCCGCGCTCCTGCTCGTCGCGGTCCGCCAGTTCCAGCAGACCGTCGAGCCGGAACGCGTGGTCGTCCATGTCCGCGTGCACATCACCCACGTCCGCGTAGCGTTTCGGCATGGTCCTGATGTCGAAGTCGCGCGGTTCGGCGTCGTCGATCTCGTCCCAGCGCAGGGGTGCGGAGACCGGGGCATGCGGGCTGGGCCGTACGGAGTAGGCGGAGGCGATCGTCCGGTCGCGGGCCGTCTGGTTGAAGTCGACGAAGATGCGTTCGCCGCGCTCCTCCTTCCACCAGGCGGTGGTCACCCGGTCCGGCATCCGGCGTTCCAGTTCGCGTCCGGCGGCGATGGCGGCTCGGCGGACCTCGGTGAACGTCCAGCGGGGTTCGATCGGTACGAAGACATGGATGCCGCGGCCGCCGGACGTTTTGGGCCAGCCGCGCAGCCCGTGTTCGTCGAGGACGGCCCGCAGCTCGTGGGCGGCGGTGACCGCGTCCGCGTAGTCCGTGCCGGGCTGCGGATCGAGGTCGATGCGCAGCTCGTCGGGGTGGTCGGTGTCGGCGCTCCGTACCGGCCAGGGGTGGAAGGTGAGCGTGCCGAGGTTGGCCGCCCACAGGACGGCGGCGAGTTCGGTGGGGCAGACCTCGTCGGCGGGCCGGCCGCTGGGGAACGTGATCCGGGCGGTGGGGATCCAGTCGGGAAGGTTCTTCGGGGCGCGCTTCTGGTAGAAGAAGTCGCCGTCGAGGCCGTCCACGAAGCGCTGGAGGGTGGTCGGCCTGTCGCGCAGGGCGCGGGTGATCCCGCCGCCCACGGAGAGGAAGTACTCGGCGACGTCCCTCTTCGTGTAGCCCTTCTCCGGGAAGTACACCTTGTCAGGGCTGGACAGCCGTACCGCCCGCCCGCCCGCATCCAGTTCCACCGCTGTTCCCGCTGCGCCCATGGGGCCACGCTAGGCCGGGCTCACATATGCCGCATATCGGAAGCCTCATGGAGATATCCGGGTAAGAATCGCTGCATGGATCTGCCGGTGATGCCGCCCGTGAAGCCGATGCTCGCCAAGTCCGTGTCCAAGATCCCGCCCGGAATGCAGTACGAGGCCAAATGGGACGGCTTCCGGGCGATCGTGCACCGCGACGGCGACGAGGTGGTGATCGGCAGCCGCACCGGCAAGCCGCTCACCCGCTACTTCCCCGAGCTGATCACGGCAGTTCGGGAGAATCTGCCGCCGCGCTGTGTGATCGACGGGGAGATCGTCGTCGTGCACGAGGGACGGCTGGACTTCGACCGGCTCAGCGAGCGCATCCACCCGGCCGATTCACGGGTGCGGCTGCTGGCCGAACAGACCCCGGCCAGCCTGGTCGCCTTCGACATCCTCGCGGTGGGCGACGACTCCCTGCTGAGTACCCGGCAGGCGGACCGGCGCGCGGTGCTGGAAGCGGCGTTGTCCGGTGCCTCGGCCCCCGTCCATCTCGCCCCCGCGACCACGGACCCGGCCGTCGCCCAGCAGTGGTTCGAGCGGTACGAAGGGGCCGGGCTCGACGGTGTCGTCGCCAAACCGCTCGATCTGCCGTACCGCCCCGACGCCCGCGTCATGTACAAAATCAAGCACGAGCGGACCGCCGACTGTGTGGTGGCGGGCTACCGCTACCACAAGAGCGGCCCGATCGTCGGCTCGCTACTGCTCGGCCTGTACGACTCCGGGGGCGCCCTGCAGCACGTCGGGGTGTGCGCCGCCTTCCCGATGAAGCGCCGCGAGGAGCTGGTGGCGGAGCTGGAGCCGGTGCGGACCGATTTCGCCGACCACCCGTGGGCGGCCTGGGCCGACACCACCGCGCACGAGAGCGCCCGGCTGCCCGGTGCGCAGAGCCGCTGGTCCGGGAAGAAGGACCAGTCCTGGGTGGCGCTGCGTCCGGAGCGGGTGTGCGAGGTGGCGTACGACCATATGGAGGGCGACCGGTTCCGGCACACCGCCCAGTTCCGCCGGTGGCGGCCGGACCGCGCCCCCGGCGGCTGCACGTACGCGCAGCTGGAAGAGGTGGTGCGGTACGACCTGGCCGAGGTGCTGTCAGCCCGCTGACGCCGGCTCCGTCGGTGTGGCACAGGGGTCGTCTCCCGGGCTGGGGTCCGGCGACGGCGAGTCCGTGGCACCTGCCGGGTCGGGCGACGGGGTGTCCGTGGGGCAGCCGGGGTCCGTACCGGGGTCGGGTTCCGAGGTGCTGGGGTCGGGATCGGGGGTCGTCCCGGGGTCGGGATCGGCCGAACCGCTCTCGGTCGGGTCCGGATCCGCCGAACCGCTCTCGGTCGGGTCGGGGCTGCCCGGGTCGGTGGAGGTGCTCGGGTCCGGCGAGGCGGAGCCGGTCAGCGAGAGCTCCAATGTGGTGCTGAACGACGCCCAGACTTACGTGACGACGATCAACGACCCTGGCAGCGCCGCCCCCGACGCGGGCAGACTGCTGTCGCAGTACTGGCACTCGGCGGCCCAGTAGCCACTGCCGGGTGCGTCACGGAAGGCATGGTGGGGCCAGGCTCCTGGTGGAGGTGACCCCATCAGGGCGTGCGTACCCAGCGCGGAACGGGAACCTCCTGCGCTGCGGCCGGGGCTACGGCTGACCGTCGTCGGTCGAGCCGCACGGGTCCTCGGGGCCGTCGGGGTCGTCGGACGTCTGCCACTGGTCGCTGACCACACGGTCCGGCAGGGCTGCCACCACGTCGTTGAGCCGCGCGCAGAGCCGCTTGATCTGCTCGTGGGTGCGGTTCCGCTCGGTGATGACCGCCGCGAGCAGAAGCGCGGTCAGCGCGGTGGCCCCGTTGAAGGCCTGAAGCGTGACCATGTTGGTCAAGAGGTCCTCATGGGCGAACGGGCCCTCCCCGCGGTTGGCGGCCAGGATCGCCAGTGTGGAGACCCCCAGTGCGCACGACGCAGCACCGGCGCGCTCGAAGCCGAACGCGGCCCAGATCAGGAACGGGAAGACGAGGAAGAGCAAGGAGGCGCTGCGGCTGCCGGTCGCCAGGAGCGTGACGGCAAGGGTACCGATCAGCAGGGCCGCCGCTTCGGCCCACCGCCGGAGTGCCACACCCCGTGGCCACCGCGCCTCGCGCAGGACGAGCAGAAACGGCGCGACGACCAGTACGCCCATGGCGTCCCCCGTCCACCACACCGACCAGGTGGGCCAGAAGTCGCCCGCGGGCACGGCGCCGGAGAGCACGAGCACGCTGCTGCCGACGGAGGAGCTGACGAGCATCCCGCCCAGGGCGCCCAGGAAGACCAGTGCCAGCGCGTCGCGCAGCCGGTCCAGGTCGTTGTGGAACCCCGCACGCCGCAGCAGCAAGTAGGAGCAGACCGGCGCAAGCGTGTTGCCCGCCGCGATGGCCAGGACGGTGAGAGCCGTCGGACCGATGGCGACATTGGCGAGAAAGGCGCCGAGCGCGATACCCGGCCAGACCCGGAGTCCGAAGACGAGCAGGCCGGCCAGTGCGATGCCGGTCGGGGGCCAGAGCGGTGTGACCTGTCCGCGCACCAGTTGCTCGAGCAGGCCCAGCCGGGCAGCACCGTAGTAGACGGCGGCGACGGCGAGGATCAGTAGGGTCACGGCCGCGCTGTGCCGGAGATTCCGATCGGTCACCACGGCAGCCATCAGACACCACCTGGAAGGGCCCTCCCAGCGAGGACGCGCCGGAGAGGAAACGGGCGTACTCAATCCTTGCAGTGCCCGGGGAGACCGGCATATCGGACTACGAGCACGGCGGCGTCATCCGAGTGGCCCGTCAGGTCGGCCACCTCGATCACGTCGCCGGCCAGCTGGTCGGGATCCCTGTCGTACCCCTTGCGCACCAGCCGGGCCACCGCTTTCAGCCCCTCCTCGATGGGGCAGGACGGCCCCTCCACCACCCCGTCGGTGACCAGGACCAGCGATCCCGACTGCGTCAGCCATCGCCGGGTCACCGGATAGGTCTCCCCGGCCAGGATGCCGAGGGGTGGGCCACCTTGTGCGAGCACGATGCCGGAGCGGCCGGTGGAGTTGGCCCAGACCATCGGAACGTGCCCTGCCCGGGAGACGGCGAGCGCGCCGGTCGCCGGGTCGAAGTTCATGAAGCAGCACGTGGCGAAGAGGCCGCAGCTCATGGAGATGAGCAGATCATTGGCGCGGCTCAGCACCTCGCCCGGGTCGGTCGTGGAACTGGCGACGGCCCGCAGGCTGGTGCGGGCCTGCCCCATGAACGCGATCGCCTCCACGTCATGGCCCTGTACGTCACCGATGGCGATCCCGACCGACTCGTTCGCCATCGGAAAGGCGTCGTACCAGTCGCCCCCCACGTCGAGGCCGTCGCGCGAGGGAGCGTAGCGGGCGGCGATGGCCAGTCCGGGCAGCTGGGGAAGCCGGGGCGGGAGCAGATGACGCTGCAGGGCCATGGCCAGTTCCACTCGGGCACGCTGGATCCTGATCCGCTCCAGCGCCTGGTCGACAAGACGCCCGAGGGTGAGCAGGGCTTCCTGGGTGTTGTCGGCGTGGGTGTTGTCGGCGTGGGTGGTGCGGTGTCCGCGCATGGCCCCTCCGGGGCGCTCTTACGTGTCCCGTGTACCACCATAGTTCTGCGCACCGGGAAGACGGACCATCGGCTGACGGTGCAGGCGCCCTCGGACGCGAGCCATGAATCCAGCCTTCTGTTCTGCTTCGGAGTCGGCGGACGGTGCCGTTCCGATGACATCCCTTGAATTTCCGCACCGACCACATCACAGGCATTGGATTTGAGATCGTCGATGAAACCGGTTTCTGCCTCTTGAAGTCCTGAACCCGTCTCGAGAGTGCCGTCGGCATCAGAGGCTCACGCTGCCGTCGACCCAGCTGGGGTTGGCGTTCTGCCCGATGGCGTTGATCTTCCAGGGCGACGCCTCAGGATGTGTGACCCGGGTTCGGGGACTCGCCTCCGGCCGGTTCAGGCGGATCTCCCGGACGGGGTCACAGGACAGAGAAGTGGCAGTCCGACCTGACGACTGCGCGACCGCTTGCGTTCGGCGATGACGCTACGGGCGAGTAACTCTGCTTCGCGATACTCGGGCGAAGAATTCGCGAAAGCGCGCTCACCGACCGATAAATTGTTCCGGGGCGAGTATCGTTCCGTGGATTCTTATCCAGAAGTGAGCAGTTCCGGCCCGGGGCGTCATGCGGCCCCCCAGCCGGATCGACCGATCGGCGACCGAAGTCTCGGCAACTCCCCACGTCACAGCCCCTGCCGGAAGGCGGCGCCGGTCCCGGAGCACGGGCAGCGCAGCCGCCCGCAGCAGCGCCCCTCGACTTCACCGCGCCCACGCAGTCGAATTACCACCGGAATACCGACTGCGACACTTTCCCTTGCGGGTGACGGCAGCCCAGGTTTTCCCCGACAATCCGGAAATTCTTGCCATCGCATGATGCTCCTGCCGACGCGCCCGCTCCCGTCCGCCGGAACCCGGCGCGGCAGCGGCCCGGCCTCGGCCCGGCGATACATGCCCCATGCATTTCGTCCTGTCACGCCTGTGTGCAGGGGCCCCGCCTTGGACTATCTTCAACAGCCCACGCTGGTACGCACCTGACGGCGCATGGGAGCGCTCTCCCATGGCCCATCTCCCATCGGGCGCCGGAGAGCAAGGGGGCACAGGTATGCCAGGCGTTGCACGACCCTCCGACATCGGAGAACCACTGGGACCACTGCCGCAGGAGTTCGCCGCGCTCGTGCGGCCCGAACTTCCCAGTCTGATCAAGGAGATCGGGCTGGAGGTGACACGCGCCTACCCGGAGTACGCGCGACTGCTCGAAGGGCCGTACGGACAGGGGATTCGCATCGGCGTGGAGCAGAGCATTTCCGTCTTCGTCGACCAGGTCGCCGAACCCGCGGCGCCTTCCCCGCTGCGCGACGAAATGTGCCGGAGGTTCGGCCGGTTCGAGGCGTACGAGGGCCGGAGCCTGGACCAGTTGCAGGGCGCGTACCGGCTCGGCGCCAGGATCTCGCTGCGTCGGGCCAAGAAGGTCGGCCGGCGTTACAACCTCTCCCCCACCATGGTGCTCAGCTTCGCCGACGCGCTGTTCACCTACGTCGACGAGCTCGAAGCCCTGTCCCGTGAGGGTTACCTGGAGGTCAGGGCCGCCTCCGTCGACCACACGGACACTCTGCGGCGGCGCCTGCTGCATCTGCTGCTCGCCGGCCCGCCGGTGCCCCGTACCGCCATTGCCGAACTGTGCGAACAGACCGGTTGGGTACTGCCCGAACAGGTGACGCTGGCCGCGGTGCGCGGACCTGCGGGCCTCGAACGGCTCACCGCGGACCGCGACATCCTGGCCGACTTCACCGACCCGCAGCCACACTTACTGTTCGGGACCGCTCACCGACGTGCGAAGACGCATGCTCGACCACGCGCTCCCGGGTACCCACGCCGCCATCGGCCTGACCGTTCCGACCGCCCTCGCGTCCGACTCGATCCGCTGGGCCCGCCATGTACTCGAGCTCATCGCCTCCGGCATCATCGACGACGCTCCGATCGTCCTCTGCGAGGACCACCTCATCACCCTGTGGCTTCTCTCCGACCCGGTCCTCCTCGACCAGCTCGCCCGGCGCGAGCTCGCCCCGATCGCTAAAATCGGTGCCGGCCGGCGCGAACGGCTCATCGAGACGCTGCGGATCTGGCTCGACACCCGGGGAACCGCCGCCCAGATGGGCGCGCTGCTCGCCGTACACCCACAGACCGTCCGCTACCGTATGCGCAATCTGGAGACCATCTTCGGCGACCAGCTCGTCGATCCCGAGTCCCGGTTCTCGACCGAGGCCGTACTCCGCGCGATGCAGTTACGCGTCCGAGGCGGCGAAGATCCGCTCTGAGCGACGCGGTGCAGAGCGGATCCCGACACGAGCACGTACCCCACAAGGAGTCAACTTACTTACGAGTAAGGGGAAATAGCCGGTCACTCCTGAACGGTTGCCAGACGGAGACGTACTCAACAAGAAACCTGGAACTGCGTCCCGTTACATAGGGAGGAGGCGACCGCCCACCCGGCGGCCGCCCAGCACCACCTCCTGGTCAACCATCCGAGAGGGAATCCCCATGACTGCCTCGCACCTCCTCGTCCCGGTGCCGATCCCGGACCGGGTCGCCGCGCTGATCGGGTCCTGCATCCCGCCGCACATCCTGCAGGCGGAGATCGACGCCGCGTGCGCCGCCCGTGAGATCCGCCGGTTCCGAGGGCCCCTGCTCGGGATCGAGGACCAGGCCGACCGCGAGCAGGCCCTGTCCGAGCTGGCACGGGCCAACAAGATCCTTGCCGCGCACCACCCCGGGCTGGCGGTGCGCGCCGGAAGCTCCTGGTGACCGCGCCGGACCGCGGTGATCGGGGTGCAACGGGCCACGAGACAATGGACGGCGGCAAAGCTGCCGATCCACTGTTCGCACACACCCCCTGGGAAACGCCATGCCCGCCGGTCCGCGCCCGTCCGTCCTCTTCGTCACCGATCTTGCCTACGAGGCGCGCGGGCGACGCTACTGTGACGAGGACATCTTCCTGACGTCGCGGCTTCGCGAGGAATTCGATGTCGCACTCTGCCATCCGCGGGACGCCGCCGAGCTGCTGGACGGCTTCGATGCCGTCGTCGTACGCAACAGCGGCCCGGTGCTGCACTACCAGGAGGCGTACGACGTGTTCTGTGCCCGCGCACGCGAGCGGAACGTGGCGGTGTACAACCCGCTGACCGGGCGCGGTGACATGGCGGGCAAGCAGTATCTGGTCGACCTGAGCGCCGCGAAGTACCCGGTGATCGCGACCGTGGACCGGGCCGGCGACCTGGGCCTGTTGCCCGAGGCGGCGGAGTACGTGATCAAGCCGAAGCTGGGCGCGGACTCGGTCGGGCTGCGGTTCGTCGCGCCGGACCGGCTCGCGGCCGAGGTCGGCGCCGAACCGGACGGCACCGTGCTCGTGCAGCCGAAGATCGACTTCCGCTACGAGGTGTCCTTCTACTTCATCGACAGGGACTTCCAGTACGCGCTGTACGCACCGCACACCCACCGGCGCTGGGTGCTGGAGCCGTACGAGCCGACGGCGGAGGATCTGGAATTCGCCCGGCGGTTCGTGGAGTGGAACGACCTCGCGCACGGCATCCAGCGGGTCGACGCCTGCCGAACGGCTGACGGCGAGCTGCTGCTCGTCGAGCTGGAGGACCTCAATCCGTATCTCTCGCTCGACCGGGTGGCCGAGCCGGTACGGGAGGCGTTCGTGACCCGGATGAAGGCATCGGTACGCGAGCTGATCCGCTGACCCGTCCGGCCGTCCCCCGCATGCGGGGTGCCGGGGCCGGTGTGAGGGTGCAAGCGTGACCACTGCCAGCGAGACCGCATCCGCCGCGCAGAGTGCCGTCGCGCCGCCCGTGCTCGACCCGCGTCGCCGGAACATCGTCTTCACCACGATCGTGCTGGGGATTCTGCTGGCCGCTCTGGACCAGACGATCGTGGGCACGGCGCTGCCCACGATCGTCTCGGATCTGGGCGGCGCCGCCCATATGTCCTGGGTGGTCACCGCGTATCTGCTCGCCGAGACCGTGTCGACGGTCCTGGTCGGCAAGTTCGGTGATCTCTTCGGCCGGAAGATCGTCTTCCAGGTCTCGGCGATCATCTTCGTCACCGGGTCGTTCCTGTGCGGTCTCGCGACCAACATGACGATGCTGATCATCTGGCGAGGGCTGCAGGGCATCGGCGCGGGCGGACTGATGGTCACCTCGATGGCGCTGATCGCCGATGTGATCCCGTTGCGCGAACGCGGCAAGTACCAGGGCGCGATGGGAGCGGTCTTCGGGTTGGCCACGGTGGTCGGGCCGCTGCTCGGCGGGCTGTTCACCGACCATCTCTCATGGCGCTGGGCGTTCTACGTCAATGTGCCGATCGCGATCGTGGTGGTGATCGCCGCCGCCCGGACGATCCCGGCGGTCAAGGCGTCCGGACGGCCGGTCATCGACTATCTGGGCATCACCATGGTCACGGTCGGTGCGAGCGCCCTGATCCTGGCGACCAGCTGGGGCGGCAATCAGTACCCCTGGTCGTCGCCCGTCATCATCGGTCTCTTCGCCGGCGGTGTCGTCGCGCTCGCCCTCTTCTGCCTGGTGGAGCTCCGGGCGAAGGAACCGATGCTGCCGATGCGGCTGTTCCGGAACCCGGTCTTCACCGTCTGCTCGGTGCTCAGCTTCATCGTGGGCTTCGCGCTGCTCGGTGCGATGATCTTCCTGCCCACGTATCTGCAGTTCGTGGACGGGAACTCGGCGACCCTGTCGGGCGTGCGGACGCTACCGCTCATCATCGCTCTGCTCGTCGCCTCGATCTTCAGCGGCAATGTCGTCAGCAAGACCGGCAGGTACCGGATCTTCCCCATCGTCGGTTCGCTGATCATGGCGGCGGGGCTGTTTCTGCTGTCCCGGATGGGGCCGGACAGCGGGGTCTGGCTGGAGTCGGTGTACATGCTCGTGCTCGGTATCGGCATCGGGCTGTCCATGCAGGTGCTGACGATCGCCGTGCAGAACACTGTCGACTACGCGGACCTCGGCACGGCGACGTCCGGCGTGACGTTCTTCCGTACGCTCGGCAGTTCCTTCGGTACCGCCGTCTTCGGCACGATCTACGCCAACACGCTGGGGCCGAACCTGACCGAGGGGGTCGCCGCCGCCGCGCGGGCGGGTGGCGATCCCGCGGTTCTGGCCCAGGCGGCGCAGAACCCGAAAGGACTGCACAGCCTGCCGCCCGGGCAGTCCGCGCCACTGATCCAGGCGTATACCGACACGCTCCACACCGTGTTCCTGTGGACCGTGCCGGTCGCGCTGCTCGGATTCGTCGTGGCCCTCGGCCTGAAAGAGGTGAAACTGCGGGACACCGCACGGGCCGGCTCGACCGACATGGGCGAGGGGTTCGCCTCCCCGAGCGACGGGGACTCGGCGAAGCTGCTCGAGTTCTCGGTGGCGAAGATCGTGCGGGGTATGGGCCCGGACACGGCCCGGCGGATCGTCACCGCCTCGGACACCCGGCTCGACATGGCGGGCGCCTGGGCGGTGATGCAGGTCGAACTGTTCACCAGGATGGTCGGCCATGCGGGCCTCGGTCTGATCGCGACCCGGCACCGGATTCCGCCCGAGGTGCTGGTGCCGGTCTTCGACCGGATGATCGAGGAGGGGTATCTCAGCGGGGACGGCCATCTCTTCACGCAGACCGAGGCGGGCCGCCGTGAGTCGGCGGCGATCTCCCGCGCCTGGGCCGACTGGCTGGGTGGGCAGCTGGACCGCGACGGCACACGCCCCGACGACAGGCAGCTGCGGGCCGCGGTCGATGTGATCGCCAAACGGCTGCTGGCGGAGGACCTGGAGCAGGAGCTGTCCCCGGCGGGCACGGACGGGGCGACCCGGGTACGTGTCCCGGCCTGAGCCGGGCGCCGTCATCCGCAGATCAGTCGACGAAGACCGGTTCCGTGTAGACCCAGGCACCCTCGTACCGGACGAACCGGCTCTGCTCGTGCAGCGAGTCCGCTCGGCCGCGGTCCGTGTAATGGGCCCGGAAGGTGACCGTGCCAGTGGTGTGGAAGGCGCTGCCGTCCGTGGCCGCGAGGATCTCCAGTCGCACCCAGCGCATGCCCGGATCGAAGTCGATGGCGGGCGGCCGGGTGTCCGGGTGCCAGGTGCGGAGCAGATACGCCGCGTCCTGGACCACGAAGGCGGCGTACCGCGAACGCATCAGCGCCTCGCAGGTCGGCGCGGCGGCGTTCCCGGCGTGCAGCCGTCCGCAGCAGTCGGCGTACGTGGCGGGCAGGCCGCACGGGCATGGCGAGGCCGGCGTGATCGCGGTGGCCGGGGCGGTGCGGGTGCGTGCGGCGGCGGTCTGCCGGGGGCGTGAGCTGCGTCGGGACATGGATCCATTGTGGCCTGCGGCGGGATCGGGCCGGCGGGCCCGGGTGGACGCAGCTGTACGGGACCGGCGTGTCACCGCGTCCCCGTGAGGCGGCGGCATTCGGTGGGCCCGAGCCCCGCGCGGCGGCGCAGCCGCGCCCCGGCAAAGCCGGGAAAGGCAGGGCTTGACACTCTGTCGGGCCACGGGTCAGAGTCCCGCCGATGGAGATCACCGCGCTGACCCCCGCCGAGCGCCGTGTCCGGGACGCGTTCCCGCGCGGTGCCACTGTCGATTTCCGTACCGGAGTGGAAGCCGAGGACGACCCGGAGACCGGGCAGGGCTGGGGCCCTGAGCGCACCGTGCGCGCCGACGTACTGAGGGCCCTGCTGGTCTGCGGCGCGCGGGAGGACGGCCAGGTGCCCGCCCTGCGCATCCTGGGGGCACGGATCACGGGCGCGCTCCATGTGCGGTACGTGATCGCCGAGTGCGCGGTGCTGCTGGCCGGATGTCATTTCGAGGAGACCCCGAATCTGTACGGCGCGCAGCTGCGCCAGCTCAATCTGAGCAATTCGGTGCTGCCGGGGCTGACGGCCGCGACCGTCCGGATCGACGGAGTGCTGCGGCTGACCGACTGCCGGATCTCCGGTCCGGTCCGGCTCGGCGGCTCGAAGATCACCCAGGCGCTGTTCTTCGACCGGGCCCGCATCGGGGTGGACGCGAACGGCACGACGGCCCTCAATGACGAGGCCGTTCTGCAGCTGAACCACGCGGTCGTCGAGGACGACCTGTGGTGGCCGGGGCTAGTGGTGCACGGTGAGGTCCGGCTCGACGGAGTCGCCGTCAGCGGGCAGATCCGGCTCGACGACGCCGAACTGCACCACCCCGGGGCAACCGCGCTGCAGGCCGAGAACCTCGGTGTCGGTTCCGACGTCCACGGGATGCGGATCCGTATCCAGGGGCGGGTCGATCTGCGCGGCGCCCGGATACCGGGGCAGCTCAATTTCGCGTACGCCCGGCTGTCCAATCCCGGCGGCATGGCGCTGCGTGCCAGCGGTGCCACGATCGGCGAGCTGTGGCTGCGGGAGGCCACCCCGGTCAGCGGCGGAATGAATCTGCGCCGGGCAAAGGTCGATCTCATCCACGCCGACCCGGCGGTCTGGCCGCAGTCGGCCCAGCTGGACGGGCTGACCTACACGGTCCTGCTCCCCCATCTGCCGGCCGGTCAGCGGCTGCCCCTGCTCGAACGGGACGCGGAGGGCTATGTGCCGTACGCGTACGAGCAGTTGACGGCGGCGTACCGGAGGATCGGCGACGACGACGCCGCGCGTACGGTGCTGCTCGCCAAGCAGCGCAGACACCGCGCCACACTGCCCGGGTACGCCCGGGTGTGGGGGTACCTCCAGGATGTCACCGTCGGATACGGCTTCCGGCCGGTACGGGCCGCCGCCTGGCTCTTCTCGCTGCTGCTGGCGGGGTCACTGGCCTACGGACTGCATCATCCGCCGCCGCTGAAGGCGGACGAGGCGCCGCCGTTCAGCGCGCTGTTCTACACGCTGGACCTGCTGCTGCCGATCATCGACTTCGGACAGGAGAAGGCGTTCAATCCGCAGGGCTGGTACCAGGGGCTGTCGTACCTGCTGATCGTGACCGGGTGGCTGCTCGCGACGACGATCGCCGCGGGCATCACCCGGTCGGTCAGCCGGCAGTGACCCCGCCGCGGCCTCGCCGGGCCGGGGTCACGGCTTGCGGGCCACTCCCGCGTACCCCGGGATCGGCTCGTCGCCCCGGACGTCGATGGCCTCGCCGAGCTCCGCGTGCCAGTCCGAGGAGAGGGTGACACCCGGTTCGACGAGCTCGAGCCCGCCGAAGAACGCACTGAGTTCGGCGTGCGAGCGCGGACGCAGCGTCATTCCGCGGGCCTTGTACATGGCGGACGCCTGAGCCGCACCCTCGGGGTTGAAGTCCCCGGTGGTGTGCGAGAGCACCAGATAGCTGCCCGAGGGGAGCTGCGCCACGAGCCGGTCGACGAGCTCGGCCGCACCGTCCTCGTCGTCGAGGAAGTGCAGCAGGGCCAGCAGGGACAGCGCGATGGGACGGCTGAAGTCGAGGACCTTGCCCGCCTGCTCGAGGATGGCCTCCGGTTCGCGGGCGTCGACCTGGATGTACTCGGTGGCGCCCTCGGGGGTGGAGCGCAGCAGGGCGGCCGCGTGCGCGAGGACGATCGGGTCGTTGTCGCAGTAGACGATGCGCGCGTCCGGGGCGGTCTGCTGGGCGATCTGGTGGAGGTTCGGCTCCGTGGGGATGCCGGTGCCGATGTCGAGGAACTGGCGTACGCCCTGCCCGGCGAGCCAGCGCGTGGCACGGTGCATGAACGCCCGGTTCACCCGTGCCATGTCGCGGCCCCGTGAGTCGAGGGCGAGGAGCTGCTGGGCCATCTGTTCGTCGACCGGGTAGTTGTCCTTGCCGCCGAGGAACCAGTCGTACATCCGGGCGGGATGCGGCTTGCTGGTGTCGATCTCGATCGGCTGCGGGTCGTGCCCGGTCATAGCGCGCTCCTTGGGTCCGTGGATCGGCGAACAGAGGCTGCCGGCGCGGACAGGCGCCGGCTCTTCGGTGTCCGGTGTGCGCGTCAGGTTCCGGTCAGGAGGAAGTCCGCCTGACCGGCCTTGGCGCCCTGGATGAATGCGGCGATCTCACGGGGGGTGTAGATCAGGGCGGGGCCGTCGGGATCCGCGGACTGGCGTACAGCGACTCTGCCGTCGGCCAGCTTCATGGCCTCGACGCAGTTGCCACCATTACCGCCGCTCCACGGCTTGTACCAGCCTTCGGAGCCGAGTTCGGCGGCCGGCATGCCGTTGTATATGGGTTCCATCATCACAGCTCCTTGCGGAAGTCCCGGAGGATTTCCTTCGTGCGTTGTGCAGTTGCGGCCTGGGCCGCCATGCGGTCCATGACTTCGAGGTAGGAGGCCACCTCGGGGCGCGCGTCGAAGTAGACGGCACCGGTCAGGTACTCGCTGAACACCATGTCGGGCAGTTCGGGGACGGCGAAGCGGAAGAGGACGAACGGACCGTAGGTGCCCGGGTGGTGGCCGGTAGCGAACTCCGCGATCTGCAGCGTCACATTGGGCATCTCGGTCGCCTGGAGCAGCCGGTCGGTCTGCTCGCGCATGGCGTCGGCGCTGCCGACGGGCCGGCGCAGGACCGTCTCGTCCATCACCACCCACAGCCTCGGCGCGTCCGGCCGCGTCAGCAGGGCCTGGCGTTCCATCCGCAGCGCCACATGGCGCTCGATGTCCTCGGGCCGGGTCTGGCCGATGGCTCCGGTGCGCATCACCGAACGTGCGTAGTCCTCGGTCTGCAGGAGTCCGGGGATGAAGTGCGGTTCGTACATGCGCAGAAGGCTCGCGGCGCCCTCCAGACTGACGTACATGCTGAACCAGTCGGGCAGGACGTCGTGGAACCGCTGCCACCAGCCGGGCTTGTTGGCCTCCTCGGCGAGCTCGACGAAGGAGTCTGCCTCCTCGTCGGCGATCCCGTAGGCCTTCAGGAGCAGTTGCACATAAGGGATCTTGAGCGCGACCTCCGCGGTCTCCATCCGGCGAATCGTCGCAGGAGCTACCCGCAGCACCTTGGCAGCCTGCTCACGGCTCAGGCCGACACGCTCCCGCAGATCCTGCAGGCGCTTGCCGAGAACGACCTGACCCACGGTCGGGGCGGACCGCGGTTCGCTCACTTCAGACCTCCCGATGCGCTGTTTGCGAGCAGTGTGCCATGCGTATGCTGTCAAAGACACAGCCACTCTGGAATTTTCAGAGTGCCCCTTGCCAAGTGTCCGTGACAGGGGGAGAGTTGGTGAGTGAAGCAGTTCACTTGCTCATGCCCGCTCTCTCCCCCGAGACGCGAAGCGTGACGTTCCCCCCACTGTGAGGAATCGGTCGTGGCACCTGGCAGTGCGCTCATCCCCCGGCACATCGACCTCAGCCCCGGGACGGAAGCGCTCCGGTACTGCTTCGCGCTGCCCGCCCGACCGGAGTCGGTGGCAGGCGCGCGGCGGCTGACGCGAACCCGGCTGGACGAGTGGCGGCTGGACGCGGATGCCCACGAAGCAGCGGTTCTGATCGTCTCGGAGCTGGTCACCAACGCAGTGGTGCACACCGCGAGCGCACGCGTCGTGTGCGAGCTGCGCTGCCTCGAAAGACGGCTGCGCATAGCCGTACAGGACCAAGGACACCAGCCCGGCGGCCCGAAGCTGTGCCGTACCGCCGATGACGAACACGGACGCGGCCTGCGGCTCGTCGACGCGATGAGCAGCGCCTGGGGATCCCGCGACGCCGGTGACGGCTCGGGCCGCATCGTCTGGGCCGAATTGCCGCACAGCACGGAGCAGTCATGTTGAGGAACGCGATGTCACAGTTGCTCGGAACGCGCCGCTCCCGTGAGCCCCAGCCGCCCGGCGCCGGTGACGGCGGGGTGCAGCTCCCCGTGCCGCCCGCGCTGTCGGCGAGTCTGGGCTGCGACGCCGTGGGGGTCCCGGCCGGGTACGGCTTCCGGCTGATGTCCCACCTTCCGCGCACCGGTTGCGTCTTCGCGGACGCCGAGCGCTGGTGGTGGATCGTACCGGCGGGCTCGGACCAGGATCTGGGCTGGCCGGCTCAGGTCGCGTACGCCAGGGGCGCCTATGTCTCCGCGGTGCGGCCCCGGCTGATCCACGCACCCGACAGCCGCACCCCCTACACCCCGCCCATTCCGCTCTTCCTGATGGTGTGCCAGATCACCGGGGTGGCGCCGTCCTGGGCGGCGTCGGCCGATGGCCCCCCCGCGGTACCCGCAGGCTGAGCCCCAACTCCTTTCGTTCCGACCCTGACCTGGGGTTCCTCTCGCTCGGTCACCGTCACGCTGCGTTGTCAGTGGCGCGATCTAGGGTGGCAGCACTGATCGAGAAGGCCGCCGGGAGCGGGCTGTCCGGGGTGTGGAGGGGGCGGTCCGGTGCGGCGCTGGGAGTACGTCGAGGGCAGTGCGTCGAAGTTCTGGGAGACCGGGACCGACGGCGCAGTGGTGACGGTGCGGTACGGACGGTGCGGAAGCGACGGGCGCACGCAGAGCAAGGAGTACGCGTCGGCGCGATGGCACCGGGCCGGCTCGCCGAATTCGTCGCCGAGAGGCTGGGCCGATGACCAACACGACCACCGGGCCCGCGCCCCGCGCCGATCTGCTGGCCCTGTCCCCCGACACGCCCGCCGCGCTCGCCAACCGCGGCCTGGTCAAACGGGCCACGAAGGAGCTCGAATCGCCCGGAGTGCCCGGGGGCGCTGGATGCTCTGGCCGACGCGTTGGGGAGTGGCGCCACGCATATCAGCGGTGCGGTGCACCGCTCGGGCGGCGGGATCGTCATCGACCCGATCGCGGTGCTCACCCCGGACGGCGTGACGGTGCCCGACCTGGCCCCCGGCGACGGTTCCGCCGCCCTGACGGCGGCCGGGAACCGCTCACCGGATCCGCTCACCGCAGCGCTGGACGAGACGATATCCGCTCTCGCCGCCGCGGCCCACAGCGGGCTGTCCCGTCCGACCGCCCCGGTCCGGTCCCGTATCGACGCAACGGCGACCGCCCTGTCCCGGACCGGGCTGGTCCGCGCGGCGGGATTGCTGCGGGCGTTCCTGAACGCGCTGGACGGGCAGTCGGAGAGCGGGCGGACCGCCTCCTGGCTGGAGGCCCAGCTCCACCTCCTGGTCAGCAGCGAGCTGCGGGCCGCCGAAAGCTGATGACGCTCGCTCCGGGGTGAGCAACCGTGTCCCGGTCAGGCCCGGTTCAGATAGGCGAGTCCGGGGTGGGCCTTCGTATACCCGTCGACGAGCCGGCGGGCGACCGCCACCGAGTCGACCAGCGGATGCAGGGCGAAGGCCTGTACGGCGGTGGCGCGTGAACCGGTTGCCGCCGCGTCCAGGACTGCGCGTTCGACGGCCTTGACGGCGGTCACCAGGCCGACGGCGTGATACGGGAGGGGGGCGACGGCTACGGGGTGGGCGCCGTTCGCGTCGACGAGGCAGGGCACCTCGATGACGGCGTCCGCGTCGAGCACGGACAGCGTGGTGCGGTTGCGGACGTTGAGGATGAGGGAGGTCCGTTCGTTGCGGGCGACGGCCCGCATGAGGGCGAGGGCGACCTGTTCGTACCCGCCGGACTCCAGATCGCTCTCCGCACGTTCGCCGGCCCCGGCGACATCCCTGTTCTCCGACATGTACGTGGCCTCGCGTTCGGCGCGGGTGCGGTCCCAGGCCGTCAGGGCGGGGGTGGCGGGGTCTCTCATCCGGGCGTAGAAGCCCTCCTGCTGGTCGCGGAGGAAGGCGCCGCGAGTCTGCTCGGCGTCCTGGTAGGCGCGGACGGCTTCCCGGTTGAAGTAGTAGTAGTGGAGGTACTCGTTGGGGATCGCGCCGAGCGAGCGCAGCAGCTCGGCGCCGAAGAGCTTCCCCTCCTCGAACGAGCCCAGCAGCTCCGGGTCGGCGAGCAGGCGCGGCAGTTCGTCGCGACCGTCGATGTACAGACCGCGCACCCAGCCCAGGTGGTTGAGACCGGCGTAGTCGATCCACGCCCGGCCGGGGTCGGCGCCCAGGAGCCGGGCGATACGGCGGCCGAGGCCCACCGGTGAGTCGCAGATGCCGATGACCCGGTCGCCGAGGTGGCGTGACATGGCCTCGGTGACCAGACCTGCCGGGTTGGTGAAGTTGATGACCCAGGCGTCAGGGGCGACGGCGGCGATGCGCCGGGCGAGGGCGACGGCGACGGGGACGGTGCGCAGCCCGTACGCGATGCCGCCCGCGCCGACCGTCTCCTGGCCGAGCACGCCTTCGTCGAGGGCCACCCGTTCGTCGGCGGCACGGCCTTCGAGGCCGCCGACGCGGATGGCGGAGAAGATGAAGTCGGCGCCGCGCAGTGCCTCGTCGAGCTCGGTGGTGGCGAGGACAGTGGGTGCGTCCGGCACCCCCTCGGCCTGATCGGCGAGGACGCGGGCAACGGCGGTGAGCCGGTCGGCGTCCGTGTCGTAGAGGGTGACCGCGGTGACGCGGCCCTCGGCACGGTCGGCGAGCAGCGCCCCGTACACCAGAGGAACCCGGAATCCGCCGCCGCCCAGAATTGTCAGCTTCACGCTTCCGCATGGTACGGGGCATCGCTCCTTCGTCCTGTGCCCGCCACCGGCACGACGGCAACGCGCGGGCCGGTGGCGACGGACTCCGAGGTCCTGCGCCACCGGCCCGTGACGACGGCTGTGCCGGGGTGTGGTGCGAACAGCCGGGTCAGTATCCGTTCCACCAGCGCGTCACCGCGCGCCACAGCCTCGCCGGGGCGGCAGGCCTGCGCTGCTGCGGGATCCGGCCGGCGGTCGGCTCCCCGGTGTACGTGCCGTCGGGCGCGGTCTCGGTCTGCACCCCTGCCCCATGGACCGCACCCGCACCGGCAGGAGCCCGCGAGGGCGCCGGCGGCGTGTGCCGGCCCGGCGACTGCACCTCCCAGTCGTCGCGCGCCGCGTTGCGCCGCGCCGGCGTCGGCGTCGGCGGCTCGTCGTCGTCCTGCGGCTCGCGGACGGCGAACTCCGCGGGCAGCCGTACCAGGTGCCGGGACATGATGTTCCCGACCCACTCCAGCTCGTTCTCCTCGACGGCCAGTTCGAGGTCCGGCAGGCGCATCAGCAGGGCGTCGACACCGACATCCGCGATCGCGCGCCCGATGTCCTGGCCGGGGCATTCGTGCGGGCCGCCACTGAACGCGAGGTGGGCGCGGTTGCCCTCCATGTTGGCGGCGAGGTCGGGGCGTACCACCGGGTCCGTGTTGGCGGGTGCGATGCCGACGATCAGCGCGTCGCCCGCCTTGATCCGCTGGCCGCCGAGCTCCGTGTCGCCGACCGCCCAGCGGCCGAACACCGCGGTGAACGGCGGCTCGTCCCACAGCGTCTGCTCGACCGCCTCCGGCACCGTCATATGGCCGCCGCTGAGCCGGGCCCGGAACCGCGGGTCGGTGAGCACCATCCGCAGCACGTTGGCGATCAGGTTGGCGGTCGCCTCGTACGCGGCGATGAGGATCAGCCGCAGATGCTCGGCGACCTCCGTGTCGGTCAGGCCCGCGGGATGCTCGACGAGCCAGGTGGCGAAGTCGGTGTCGGGCTCCTTGCGGCGCCGGGCGACCAGCCGGTTCAGTGCGGCGAGCACATAGGCGTTGCTCGCGACGGCGGTCGCCGTGCCCCGGGTCATGTCACGGGCGGCCTGCACCATCCGGTCGTTGTACTCCTCGGGCATGCCGAGGATCGCGCACATCACCATCATCGGCAGCCGCTCGGCGAACCCGCTGACCAGGTCGACGCGGCCCTCCTGGCAGAACTCGTTGACGAGCCGGTTGCTGTAGCGGTTGATGTGGCGGCGGACGCCGCGGTGGTCGATGCGCGCCATGCTGTCGGTGACCGCGCCGCGCAGCCGCTCGTGGTCGGCGCCGTCGGCGAACACGCACACCGGCTGCCAGGTGAAGATCGGGGCCAGCGGGTGGTCCGGGGCGACGCTGCCGTCCTGAAGGGCCCGCCAGCGCCGGGAGTCGCGGGAGAACTGCGAGGGGGTGCGGGTCATGTGCAGGTTCTCGCTGTGCCCGAGCACCAGCCAGGCGGGTACGTCTCCGTGCAGCAGGACCGGTGCCACCGTGCCGTGTTCGGCGCGCAGCTTGTCGTACAGCCCTGCGGGGTCCCGTTCGGCCTCGGGGCCGTAGTAACGGCGCAGCCCGCCGGGTCCGATGCCGAGTCCATGGGCCGGGCACTCGGGGGGTGGAACCGGCCCCGTGGCCGCTCCGGGCTCGTAGTGGAAAGGGGATGTCACGATCGCTCCAGGGATAAGGCTGCCGAGGTCGGATGAGGACGGGCGAAGGACCGGGCGGGTTTTCAGCGGATCTTCAGCAGGTGCCGTGCGGGTGTCCGGTGAGGTGGAGCAGATGCGCCGGGCGGGGGCGCGGTCGCGGTCAGCCGAGCGGGACGGCCAGGCTGTGCAGGTACCGCATCAGGGTCATCAGGACATCGCGGCTGGACGCGCGCAGTCTCGCGTCGCAGTCGATCATCGGGACCTCGTCCGGCAGGTCCAGTGCACTGCGCAGGGCCTCGACGGGGTGCTTCGGTGCGTCCGGGAAGGTGTTGACGGCGACGACGAACGGCACTCCGCGCTCCTCGAGCCGTCCGATCACGTCGAAGCTGACCTCGAGGCGCCGGGTGTCGATGAGGACGACGGCGCCGAGGGCGCCCTCGAAGAGGCCGTTCCACAGGAACCAGAAGCGTTCCTGACCCGGGGTGCCGAACAGATAGAGAATCAGCTCCTCGCTGATGCTGATCCGGCCGAAGTCCATGGCGACGGTGGTGGCGGTCTTGCTCTCCACTCCGACGTTGTCGTCCACGCCGACGCCGGCCTGGGTCATGGTCTCTTCGGTGGTGAGGGGCCGGATCTCGCTGACGGAACCGACCATGGTCGTCTTGCCGACCCCGAATCCACCGACGATCACCACCTTCACGGCCGCCGTGGCCGTGGTCGGAAGGATGTCCTCGGTCCTGGGACCGGTGATCGTGTCAGAGTTTCTGAAGTCCATGCATCACCGCTTCGAGAAGAGACCTGTCCGGGAGAGTGGCGCGGACAATGGGCGCGCGCGATTCGATCAGTTCGGTTGTGAGGAGATCGGTGAGGAGCGAGGTCACCACGCTGAACGGCAGGCTGAGGTAGGCCGAGATCTCGGCGACGGATAAGGGCGCCTGACAGAGCCGCAGGATCACGGCCTGTTCGGGCTGGACCGTCGGGGTCGGCTGTTCCTTCGCTACGACCATCGTGACCAGGTCGAGCGGCGCCCGCTCACTTCCGTCGGGATCGCCGGTGATCACGTACAGCCGTTCCGGATCGCTCAGTGCCGGATCGGCCGATCGGCGTTCTCGTCGGGGAGAACTCATCCGGCCTGCCCGTCGTGGCGGGGCGGGCTCGTGAGATGGGCGCCGATCCGGACGACCATGTCGCGCATCCGTGCTCCGACGAGTCCCGCGTCCACCGTCTCTCCGGCGAGTACGGCGAGGTAGGCACCGGTTCCGGCGGCCATCAAGTAGAAGAACCCGCCGGTGACTTCGATGACGACGAGCCGCATCAGTCCGTCGCTGTAAGGGATTTCGGAGGCGACGGCGGCGGCCAGGCTCTGCAGTCCTGCGCAAGCGGCCGCCAGCCGGTCGGCGACGTCGGGATCGCCGCCGTGCCGGGCGATGCGCAGGCCGTCCGCGGAGAGGACCACGATCTGATGGATGTCCGGAACGTCATCGGCCAGTTCCTTGAGCATCCAGTCCATGTTGCCCCGCTGCTGGATCACTTCAGGTCTCCCTTGTCCCGCGCATCGTCAGAGTCTTCGCCGGTCTTCGGCTCCTGCGGCACGCCGTTGACGGCGTTGGTGAATGCCTCCAGCCAGAGCCCGGGCGGCGGTTCCTTGCTGCCGGCGCCGCCGTTGCTGTGACCGTTGCGCTGTGCTGCGGTGGGGGCGGAGGGCTGCGCGGGGAGGTTGTGCGATCCCAACGGGGCGCGGCCACGGCTGCGCCGCTGCGGGAGGCCGCCCGCCGTCCACTCGGTCACCACGGGGACGTCGTCCTCCGTGGCCGACCGGGGTCCCGGCCGGGAGTCGGAGGCGACCGGGCCGGTGGCGGGGCGGGAGTCCACCGGGAGCGGCTCGCGTCGCTTGCTGCGCGGCGGCACGACGTGCTTCAAGTTGGCGAGGTCGATATCGCTGGTGGGCCTGGACGTGGCGCCGATGCCGTGGGCGATACCGGGGGCGGGACCGGTGGTGATCATCGCGCGGGGCACGATGAGCACGGCGCGGACCCCGCCGTACGCGGACTGCCGCAGTGAGACCTGGAGGTCGTACATCCGGGAGAGCCGGCCGACGACGGCCATGCCGAGGCGCGGGGACTCGCCGAGGTCGTTCATGCTCGATCCGGCCTGGGCCCGGGCGAGCATGTTCTCGGCCCGCGCACGGGCCTCCTCGCTGAGGCTGACTCCGCCGTCCTCGATCTCGATCGCGATGCCGGTCTGCACCTCGACCGCGGTGACGTGCACGCGGGTCTGCGGCGGCGAATAGCGGGTGGCGTTGTCGAGGAGCTCGGCGCAGGCGTGGATGAGCGGCTCGACCGCGGTACCGATGATGGCGACCTTGGCGATCGAGTGCAGATCGACGCGCGGGTACTCGAGAATCCGGGACATGGCGCCGCGCAACACGCTGAACAGCGGTACGGGCTTGGGCCATTGGCGGCTGGGCCGGGCGCCGCCGAGTACGGCGATGGAGTCGGCGAGGCGGCCGATCAGCGCGGTGCCGTGGTCGATGCGGAGCAGGTCGTCGAAGACGTCGGGGTTGCGCCCGTGGTGCTCCTCCATCTCCCGAAGTTCGCTGGCCTGGCGGTGGACGATCGCCTGGACGCGCCGGGCGACGTTGACGAAGGCGCGCTGTGCGGAGTCGCGCGCGGCCTCCTCGTTGTCGATGATGTCCAGCACGGAGCGGACGAGGGCACGTTGGGCGTCGGGGAGGTCGCGGTACTGCTCGTCGCCGTCGACGACGTCGCGCAGCACCTCGTCGGGCGAGTTGCCCACCCGGAGGCGGTGGATCGCGGCCGGCAGCAGCTCCTTGTTGATCCGGACGGCCTCTTCGTCATGGATGGCGAGGCGGTGTTCCAGAACGGCGACGCGGCGTTCGTATTCGGCGCGCTGCCGACGCAGCGCGCGGGAGCGGCGGGCGAGCGCGACCGTCAGCAGGGCGACCACGACGGTGGAGACCGCACCGCACCAGACGACTGGTATCCGCGCGGGTTCGGAGACCAGTGCCGCGGCGCCGGCGGTCGCGCCGGCCATCACCAGCACAGGAAGCAACGCGGCGCGAGCAAGGGGGACTTCTCGGTCGATCGGCGGTGATTCAACTCGAACCATCTAAGACCTCTGGCGGTTGATTCGGAGGTGTGCGCGCATCCAAGGCGCGCGAGAACGAGCGCTCGAAGTTCGTATCAACTCGACTTCACTGCGCGTGAGCTTAGCCAGATCGAAACACTGGTTCGGCATATTCACCCAACCCTCTGCGCGAGCGCTCGGGCGGTAATACACTCACGAGTTTTTGCACGCACCGCCGCCGGCCGTACGCGAGGAGTGACGAGCGTCGGGAAGGAGGCGGGCCCGGCTTTTCACGTACCTCACCGCGGGACACCTGCAGAGTTTTCGAGAGGAATGGATCACATGCACGTCATGCCGTCCCGCCCTACGGGACGAAGGCACGTGTGATCGAAGTGGATCGAAGGGAGCGGATTCCTGACCGCAGGAAGGGCGCGCGACAAAGTCACCGCAGTGAGGGGCGTGGCGGGCAGGATCGGCACGGTGATCTGGGGCGTCCTGAGCCTCGCAGGGCGCAACCGTCGTCACAGGCCGACAGGCCGTCGCAGCCGGTCGGGCAGGCCGTCAACGGGACGCACCGGCAGAAGAACCGTCGATCGAGGGAGAGACGAGCACACCATGGGATCGACGAGCGGCTACACCATCGCATCACTGGACACCGGATTACAGCTGATGCAGCTGTTCCGCACCTACGACTCGCTCACCGTCTCGGAGGCCGCCGCGCTGCTCTCCGTCGGACGCTCCACCGCCCACCGCGTGCTCAGCACCCTGGAGGGGCGGGGCTTCGTGGTCCGGGACTCCTCCGGGCACGGCTACGCGGCCGGCCCGGAACTGGTTCGGCTCGGCCACCCGGCCGGATTCGGCACGGCCTTCCGCGAACGGCTCGGGCCCGTACTGGACGACGCAGCCCGACGCACCGGCGAGACGGTGCAGAGCGTGACCCTGATCGGCGATCAGATCATCGTCACCGACGGGCGGGAGTCGTCACATCCGGTGCGGGTGATGCTGACGACCGGTCGTACGCACCCTGCGCACGCCACCGCGGGCGGCAAGATGCTGCTCTCCCGGATGACGACGGAACAGCTCTGCTCGCTCTACCCGCAGGAGCGGCTGCCCGAGGTCACCCCGCGCACCCTCACCTCGCGTGCCGCCCTGCTCGCGGAGCTGGAGGGCATCCGTGAACGCGGCCATGCGATGAGCCTGGGCGAGTCGGTGCGGGGTGTGAACACCGTCGCCGTACCGCTGGCCGGCTCCTGCCCACGCGACCGTCTCGCCCTCACGGCGTCGGCACCTGCCGACCGCGGCGACGAGGCGGCGCTCGCCCGGCGCGCCGACGAGCTGCACCGGTCCGCCGCACAGCTGGTGTCCGCCCGGCAGCCGCCCGACGGACCCCGTGCGTGACCCGGTCGGCGCGTCGGCACGGGTCAGCGCCGGCCCCCGCCGATGCGCCCCTCCAGCTGGACCAGCAACTCGCTGAGCTGGGAGCTGAGTTCGCCACGGGTCCGGTCGTCGAGACCGGACAGCACGGAGCGTTCGTACGCCAGCTGCCGGGGCAGGAGCTGATCGACCAGGCTGCGGCCTTCGTCGGTGAGACGGACGTGGGCGACGCGGCGGTCCCGGGCGTCGCTGCGGCGGTCGACCAGGCCGCGCTCCTGCAGGACCCGGAGGCGTTTGGTGACGGCGGCTCCGGACGAGAACGTCTCACGGGCCAGTTCGCCGGGGGTGAGTTCGCGGTCGGTCCGCCGTACGGCGCCCAGCAGGTCGAACTCGGCGCGGGTCAGTCCGGCGGAGCGCAGCGGGGCGTCCTCCGCCTGCTGGAGCAGTGCGGCGCAGCGGTTGATGCGGCCGATGAGTTCCATCGGTCCGGTGTCCAGTTCCGGGTTGACTGCCTGCCACTGGCGTACCACCGTGGCGACGATGTCGTCGGTCACACCGCTCCGTTCTCCGGGGCGGGGGCGATCAGCCCCTGCCGTGTTGCTGTCGCGGCGAGCGTACGGTGTCCGGCCTGCTCGGCCGCGAGAAGCTGCTCCTCGGGCAGGGCGCGCTGCCACCATTCTCCCGCTGCCGTGTCGCCCGCCTCGTGCAGTTCGACGAGCGATCCCGTCAGCCTGCGACGGGCTGCATCAAGGGCGGCGGGCGCGGGCGCCGCGGCGGCGAGGGTCTGCACGGCGTGGGCGCGGGCCCGCTCGGTGGCGGCGAGGGCCCGTTCCAGGCGTCCGGTGGCCCGGCGGTTGGTGACGGCCATGGCGGCGAGCAGTCCGACGGCGGCGCCGATGACGGTGTCCAGGACCCGGTCGCCGATCAGTTCGCCGGCCGGGTGGGTGCCGCCGAACTCGATGACGAGCAGGGCCATCGGGGTCACGGCGATGGAGCCGAGCCAGTAGTTGCGGGTGATCAGGGCCTCGGCGGCGAAGTTGAAGAAGAGGCAGCAGCCGATGAGTGCCAGCGGGCTCGTCCGGGAGACCGGCAGGACGGCGGCGAAGACGAGCACACCGAGGAGATTGCCGAGGGTGCGCTGCAGGGTCCGGTTCCAGGAGAGCGTGACATTGGCCTGGTAGAGGGAGGCGGCGGTGACGATCGCCCAGTAGGGGCGTCCGACGCCGAAGGCCATGGAGACGTAGCCGGCGAGCGCGCAGCCGATCAGGGCGCGGGCGGCGATGGGGAGGAGCGGGGAGCCGGGGGCCAGGGCACGCAGCAGCGCCCGGCGGGCGTCGCGGCGGCTTCCGGTCCGGTGGGCGGCCCGCTCGGCGTCGGCCCCGAAGATCTCCTCGACGGCGCCGGGGGCGGGCAGCGGGGTGGGGACGGGACCGCGGGCCCGCGTCTGCCGGGCCCAGGCGCGGAGCCGGTCGGGGTGGCTCACGCCGGCTTCGGGGTCGCCGGTGCGGCCGTCCGCACCGGCATGGTCGCCCGCCGCCGCGGCGAGGCCACCGTCGCGGTCCGTCGTGCGCGCGTGGCCGCCGGAGTGTGCGCCCAGGGCGCCCCGGGCGAGCGTGGCCTCGGCGTGGACGAGAAGGCGTTCCAGTTCCCGGCGTACCGGGGTGGGGCGCCCGGCGGCGAGCAGTGCCTGCCAGGCCATGTGAATGGCGGCGACCGCGGCGCGCCGGGTGCGGTGTCCGGGAGCGTCCGCGTACGCGGCGGCGGCGTTGAGGGCGCGGGCGGTCGCGCGCCGCTCCGGCCCTTCCCGCCGGATCAGCGCGGGGCCGGCGGTGACCAGCCAGGAGACCGCGCCCGCGGCCAGGGTCAGCGCCAGGTGCGCGGGCACCTGCCCGAGGTGCTGGGGCGCGAAGAGGGCGGCCGAGGTGACGAAGGTGAAGATCACCGGTCCGGGCGGTCCGATGCGGGTGGCGTCGCAGAGCGCTTTCTGCCCGGCGGCAAGCAGTGCGCCGACGGCGATCAGCACGGCGGTCGAGTCGGTGAGCGACGCCGTGACCAGGGATATCGCCATGCCGACGAGCATGCCGACGACGACTGCGGCGACGGCACGGGCGCGTCGGGCGTACGGGAGGCTGTGGCCGTACAGCGCACAGAGCGAACCGGCCATGGTGTACATGACGAGGTCGAGCCGGTCGAAGCCGTACAGCAGCACGTTCGGTACGGCGGAGGCGACGACCACGCTCAGCGCCGGCTTGAACCACGTGTCCGAGGGACGGGTCAGGCGCAAGGGGCCGACCAGCGGGAGTCTGCGGACGGAGGGCTGCCGGGTTCGGAGGGTTGTATCGCTCACTCCAACATCTTAACAGGTATTACACCTGTAAAATATTTCCCCAGGCGCCGACCTGCTCAACGACCCGGGCTCGCTCGGCTGGGTCGAGCCCGTCACCCGGGAGGCCGCTCCCGCGCTCGCCTTCTACCCGGCGGTCTTCGGCTGGACCGTCACCGCGTCGAACACGTACCCCCAGTGGGGTGTCAACGGCACCGCCTTCGGCGGCATGCCGGCGAGCGACGAGATGCTCCCGCCCGAGGCGCCGCCGAACTGGCTGCCCTATTTCGCCGTCGCGGACGTCGACACGACCGCGGCCACCGCGCAAAGTGCGGGCGGCGAAATGATCATGCCGCCGACGACCCTCCCGGGCGGCCGGCAGATCGCGGTTGTCCGTGATCCGCAGGGAGCGGTGTTCGGCATCTACCGGGCGGGCGAGGAGGGCTGAGCCGTCCCGGCGCGAACAGGAGCGAGGGGGACCCCGGCACGTCCCGGCACCGACGGGGACCGGTGGTGACACGCGGGAGGATCGCGGTGGAGTCGCTGGACGCGGAGCGCCGGGCAGACTGATCGCGGCGCCCGGGGACCGGGGCACCCACCGGTTCGGCATCCGCTGCAGGGCGCCGGCGACACGGCCTTCTGGAGTTCAGCTGATGTACGAGAGCGATGCCGGCCTCCTCGCCCCCGGGCGGGCCGGCACCCCTGCCGAGGCGAGCACCGGCGACAGCGCCTTCCTCCGGGCGATGCTCGATGCCGAGGCCGCACTGACCCGCGCCCAGTCCGCCTGCGGACTCGCCCCCGCCGGGGCCGGGCCTGCGGTGACGGAGGCGGCGGACGCCGACCGCTTCGACGTACGGGATCTGGCGCTGCGGGCCCGCGCCGACGGCAACCCGGTCATTCCCTTGATCGCGGACCTCGCGGCGGCCGTGCCGGAGGATGCCCGGCCGTATGTGCACCGCGGCGCGACGAGCCAGGACATCCTGGACACGGCCACGATGCTGGTCGCCTCGCGGACGCTGGCGGAGGTGCTCGACGATCTGGAACGGACGGCGGGCGAGGTGGCACGGCACGCCGCGGCGCACCGCGACACCCCGATGGCGGGCCGCATGCTCACCCAGCACGCCGTGCCGACCACCTTCGGGCTGAAGGCCGCGGGGTGGCGTGCGCTGATCCTCGACGCGCGGGACCGGCTGACTGCGGTACGGGACTCGCTGCCGGTTCAACTGGGCGGCGCTGCGGGCACCTTGGCGGCCTTCTCCGCCTTCGCCCCCGCCACCGCCGACGCCCCCGCCGACGGGCCTGCGCTGATGGCCGCGTACGCCCGCGAACTCGGCCTCGCGGAACCCTTGTTGCCCTGGCACACCCTGCGTACCCCGGTCGCCGATCTCGCCGGTGCGCTCGCGTTCACCGCGGGCGCCCTCGGCAAGATGGCCGCCGATGTGCTCACGCTGTCGCGCACCGAGATCGGCGAAGTCGAGGAGGAGGGTGGCTCGTCCTCCATGCCGCACAAGGCGATTCCGGTACGCGCCACGCTGATCGCGGCGGCCGCCCGGCGCGCGCCCGGTCTGGCGGCCCCGCTGTACGGCTCGCTGGCCGCCGAGGACGAGCGGCCCGCCGGGGCGTGGCACGCCGAGTGGGAACCGCTGCGCGATCTGCTGCGGCTCGTCGGCGGCGCCGCCCGCGACGGCGCAGCCCTGGCGGCGGGGCTCCGGGTCGTCCCGTACGCCATGCTGGAGAACCTGCACCTCACCGATGCCCTGATCGTCTCGGAACGGCTGGTCGCCGTGTTCGCCGACCGGATCGGCCGGGCCCGCGCCAGAGAGGTCCTGGTCGGCGCGGCGGCCCGGGCCCGCTCCGAGACGACGGACCTGTCCGATGTGCTCGTCGACGTCCTCCACGAGGAGCCCGAGCTGGCCGGGCTGGATCTGGCCGAACTGACCGATCCGGCACGGTACACCGGCTCCGCGAGCCTCCTCACGGGCCGCGCGCTGGACCGCCGATGACGGCCGGGCCCGCTGCACCACCGTGCACCGGGCCCGGCCGTCGCGGTCGCCCACGGTCTGCGGCGGTGAACCGGCCGCGAGCCGTACGAGGACACGTCCTCGGCGCCCCCGGACCGCCGGTCAGGGCGCGCCAGGACCGGCACCCTCCACGGGAACGCAGCTCGCCTCGTCGTCCCTGACCCGGGCGTGGATGTGCATGTCGTGCCAGCCGTCGGCGTGCAGATGGCCCCGCCGCCGGGTGCCCTCCAGCGAAAAGCCCGACTTGGCCGCGACGCGGCAGGACGCCGCGTTCATGACCGAGTGGGCGAGCTCGAGACGCTCGAAACCGATCTCGTCGAAGGCCCAGCGCGCCACGGCGGTCACGGACCGGGGTGCGACGCCCTGCCCACGGGCGGCGGGCAGCGTCCAGTACGCGCATTCCGCCTGGCCGGTGCCGAGCATCAGCGAGCGGAGCGAGACCCGGCCGAGCAGTTGCTCGGCGCCGTCGGACGTGCCGCCCTTCGGGCGGACGACCGCCCAGTGGATACCGGTCTCGGCGAGCCAGGCTTCCTGCCACTGCTCGATCCAGTCGAGGGCCTCGTCCTCGGAGTCGGCCCGTCGCAGGTGCCAGCGTTGGATCACCGGGTCCGAGAAGGCGGCGAGCACGGCAGGTGCGTCCGTGTACTCCCACGGTCTCAGGCAAAGACCGCCGTCGGCCGTCAGAGCGGGTTGTGCGCCGTCCGCGATACGGCCGGACGGAATGTGGGGCGGCACCAGGTAGGGCATGCCGGTCATCGTCCCACCGGGGCACCGCCCGTCCCCGCAGCCGCGGCCCCGCCACCGGAACGGGCCGCGCCCCCGTACACGTGGGTACGGGGGCGCGGGCGGATCGCCGTGCGGAAGGGTTTCCCGGGTCAGCCGAGGCCGCGGGCGTCCTGCTTGAGGGCCGTGTCCACGGTCAGTGCCGTCGCCACGACGAGGCTGAGCAGCGGCTCGGGCAGCTGGTAGTGGATCTGCAGCACATAGTTGTCCGCCGTCGTGAACAGTGTCTTCGCGAGGCCTTCCCAGGTCTTGGTGATCCGGGCGATCTCGGCGTCGTTGTGGTCGACGATCGCGAAGTTCCAGGCGCGCCAGTTCTCCGCCTTGATGGCCCCGACCTTCTGGCCGTCGACCATGATGGCGAAATTGATCTTGCCTATGGCGTTCTGCTGCACGATCTCGCCGACCGGACTGCCGTCCGGGCGCTGCACGACGACCCGGGACTTGATGAACTTCGCCGGGCGGGTCAGGAGCAGTTGCGGCTGGCCGTACGCGTCACGGATCTCGAGCTTGTGGGTGAGGTACTGGTCGATGCTGGAGACGAACCGCAGAACCTTGCGCAGCGCGCTCTGGCCGACCTGGATGACCGAGCCGATGGTGTTCCCGTGCTGATCGAAGACGCTGTACTCGTTCGTCACCTCGATCAGCTTGGCCTTCTGGTTCACCACCAGGACCTGCTGGTTGAAGAGCGAGGCGCCCCCGGGAACGCCACCCTGCTGAGGCTGCGCCATCTGCTGCTGGGGAGCAGCCTGCTGGAAGGCGGCCTGCTGGGGAGCGGCCTGCTGCTGATACTGAGGGGCCACCTGCTGCTGGGGCACCTGCCCCTGGGCGGGCGCCTGGGGCTGCCCGCCGCCGGCCGGGTTGGTGTGCTCGGTCCACTGGGAGCCGTCCCAGTAGCGCAGCAACTGGGGCGCGCCGTGCGGATCCGGATACCAGCCCGCAGATACGTTCGAGTGCGTTGTCACCGGGGCACACTATCCCGCCGGTCCGACAACGGAACCCCCGTCCGGCACATCCACAGCTTCCGCATACGCGTCGAAAGCGCGACGATGCGGTACGGGCGGGGCTGCAGCCACCCGGGCCGGCGTCCGCCGCGGACCGTACTGGCGTACGGCATCGCATAGGCTCAGCAACGATATGAAGAGCAATCTCCCGACGCTGGGGCCCAAGGCCGACAAGGACACCGTGCGACGGAGCAACCTCAGCCTGGTGCTGCGGGCCGTCCGTGACGAGGGCGACCGCGAGGCGACCAGGGCCGGGGTGGCCGCGCGTGTGGGGCTGACCCGGGCTGCCGTCTCCTCACTGGTCGAGCAGTTGCTCGAGAGCGGGTTCCTGACCGAGTCCGGCAAGACCTTCAGCGGCCAGGCCGGGCGTCCCGGCACGGCGCTCAAGGTGGCGCGCACCGGCCCCGCCGGGCTCGGCGTGGAGGTCAACATCGACTATGTGTCGGTGTGCGTCGTCGATCTGGCGGGCACCGGACGGGTCCGGCTCACCGAACATCTCGACAACCGGGGCGCACCGCCCGCCGAGGTGCTGGCGCGGGCCGCAGGGATCGCGGCGCGAACCCTGGACTCGGCGGCCGAGCAGGAGCTGTTCCCGGTCGGTGTGGCGCTCGCGCTGCCCGGTCTCGTGTCAGGCGGCGCGGTGCGCCAGGCACCCAACCTGGGCTGGAACCAGGTGCCGGCCGAGGAGCTCTTCGCAGCCTCGCTCGCCGCGCTGCGCCCCGGCCGTGCGCAGCTGCCCGTGAGTTCGGAGAACGAGGCCAATCTGGCGGCACTGGCCGAGCTCTGGTTCGGCGGACTCGACGAGGTCCGCAGCTTTCTGTACCTCACCGGCGAGATCGGCGTCGGCGGCGCCCTGGTCATCAACGGCGAACTGCTGCGCGGTGCGCACGGGTTCGCCGGCGAGATCGGCCATGTGGTGGTGGACCCGGACGGGCCGGAGTGCCGGTGCGGTTCGCACGGTTGTCTGGAGCAGTACGCGGGCCAGGCGGCGCTCCTGCGGGCGGCCGGGATCGAGGAGACCGGCCGCGGCATCGGGGTGGCCGAGCTGGACCGGCGCACACGGGCCGGCGACGAGCGGGCGGTGGCCGCGGTGGCCGAGGCCGGCCGGATGCTGGGGCGGGTGCTGTCCGGGGCGGTCAATCTGCTCGACCCGGACGCGGTGGTGCTCGGCGGGATCTACCGGGGTCTGATGCCGTGGTTGTCGGTGCCCGCCGACGAGGAGCTGACGGACAGGGTGGTGTCCGGGCTCTGGTCGCCGGGCAGCGGGCGGCTGCGCGCCTCGTCGGTCGCGGGCGACGCGGCGCGGGGCGCGGCGGCGCTGGTGATGCAGGACGTGCTGGCCGACCCGGTGGCGTACGCACCGCGGGCGGCCGGCTGAACCCGAGGGACGGGCCGGATCGAGGGCGCGGGGGGCTGAACCGGAGGCGGGGCCGCCGGGCGGGTCACCGTCACCCGTCCGCCGGCCCCGTCCCGCCCCCCGGCGTCAGCGGACCCCGAGCAGATGGTCCAGGGCCAGCTGGTCCAGCGCCTCGAACGCCATGCTGCGCTCCGCCGCCGCCGTCACATCGAACTCCTCGTACGCCGACCGGTCGGCCAGCAGCCCCGCCACGCCGTCCTCGGCGGTGGGCCGGGCGAGCTCGTCGAGGCGGGAGGCGCGCAGCGCCTCCCGCACGGCCGGGTCGGCGCGGAACGCGGCGGCGCGCTCCTTGAGGATCAGGTAGTTGCGCATGCATCCCGCGGCCGAGGCCCACACACCGTCGTAGCCCTCGGTCCGCGGCGGCTTGAAGTCGAAGTGGCGCGGGCCTTCGTACCCTGCGCTCTCCAGCAGGTCGACGAGCCAGAACGCCTGGCGCAGGTCGCCGGCCCCGAAGCGGAAGTCCTGGTCGTACTTGATGCCGGACTGGCCGTTGAGGTCGATGTGGAAGAGCTTGCCCGCCCACAGCGCCTGCGCGATGCCGTGCGGGAAGTTCAGCCCGGCCATCTGCTCGTGGCCGACCTCGGGGTTCACGCCGTACAGCTCCGGGCGCTCCAGGCGCTCGATGAACGCCAGAGCGTGACCGACGGTCGGCAGAAGGATGTCGCCGCGGGGCTCGTTCGGCTTCGGCTCGATCGCGAACCGGAGGTCGTAACCCTGCTCGACGACATACTCACCGAGGAGGTCGAAGGCCTCCTTCATGCGGTCCAGCGCCACCCGCACGTCCTTCGCGGCGCCCGACTCGGCCCCTTCCCGGCCGCCCCACGCCACATAGGTGGTGGCGCCGAGCTCGACGGCGAGGTCGATGTTGCGGATGACCTTGCGCAGCGCGTACCGACGCACGTCGCGGTCGTTGGCGGTGAACGCGCCGTCCTTGAACACGGGGTGCGTGAACAGGTTCGTCGTCGCCATGGGCACGACGAGGCCGGTCGCGTCCAGCGCCTGCCGGAACCGCTTCACGAGGCCTTCGCGCTCGGTGTCCGAGGATCCGAAGGGGATCAGGTCGTCGTCGTGGAAGGTCACACCGTACGCACCCAGCTCCGCGAGGCGCTGCACGCTCTCGACCGGGTCGAGCGGCGCGCGGGTCGCGTCACCGAACGGGTCGCGGCCCTGCCAGCCCACCGTCCACAGGCCGAAAGTGAACCGGTCTCCCGGGGTGGGCGTGAAGCGTTCCGTCATCGTCTGACCACCTTCGGTGCAGCGGGGCCCGCGACGGTCGAGGTGTCATGAACCCCTATTTGTTTAGTGTCATGATTAATGATGCACGGACTCCCTGGGCGGCGTAACCCTTCGTCACGTCCCACGTCCGGGAATCGGGGGGCACCCCTGGCCCGAACCGACGCGATCGCGTAATTTGTTTTCAGCACGACCAAATCGATCACACCCGTGCCCACCAGCACACCAGTGCATCCGTACACCCCGCACACCCCGCGAGAATGAGGTAACCCATGCCGCCGCGTACCGTCGTCATCGGCGTGGACAGCTCCACCCAGTCCACCAAGGCGGCCTTCGTCGACGCCGCCACCGGCCGGCTGCTCGCCGTCGGACGTGCCCCGCACGTCGTCACGGGTGAGGGCGGAGCCCGCGAGAGCGACCCCGAGGTGTGGTGGCAGGCGCTCCGCACCGCCGTCGCCGCCGGCCTTAAGGAGGCCGGTGTGCCGGCCTCGGCCGTGACCGGCATCGCGGTGGCCGGTCAGCAGCACGGCCTGGTCGTCCTCGACTCCGCCGGCCGCCCGCTGCGCCCCGCCCTGCTGTGGAACGACACCCGCTCCGCCCCGCAGGCCGCCGCCCTGACCGCGGCGCTGGGAGGGCCCGACGCGTGGACCGCCCGCACCGGATCGGTTCCGGTGGCCGCCATGACCGCGTCGAAGTGGCAGTGGCTGCGGGAGAACGAGCCGGAGACGGCCGCCGCGACCGCGGCGATCCGCCTCCCCCACGACTTCCTCACCGAGCGGCTGACCGGCACGGCCGTCACCGACCCCGGCGACGCCTCGGGCACCTGCTGGTACTCCACCGCGACCGGCGCGTACGACCCCGAGCTGCTCGAACTGCTGGGCCTGGACGCCGCGTTGCTGCCCGAGGTGGCCACGACCGGTGCGGCCCCGGCCGGTTCACTGACCGATGAAGCGGCGCAGGCGCTGGGCCTGCCGGCCGGCATCGCCGTGGCGGCGGGCACCGGGGACAACATGAGCGCGGCGGTCGGCCTCGGTCTCGGCGGCGCCGGACTGCTGGACCACCCCGTGCTCAGCCTGGGCACGTCGGGCACCGTCTTCGCCTCCTCGCAGGCCCGGCCTGCCTCGGCGGCGCTCTCCGGCTTCGCCGCGGCGGACGGTACGTACCTCCCGCTGGCCTGCACGCTCAACTGCACGCTCGCCGTGGACAAGGTCGCCACCCTGCTCGGCCTGGACCGCAACGACGCGGCACCCGGCGGCCAGGCCGTACTGCTCCCCTATCTCGACGGCGAGCGCACCCCCGATCTGCCCACGGCCTCGGGCCTGCTCACCGGGCTCCGCCACGACACCACCCCGCAGCAGATCCTCGGCGCCGCCTACGAAGGAGCGGTCGTCACCGTGCTGCGCGCCCTCGACGAACTGCTGCGGGCCTGCGGACTCGACCCGGCCGACCCCGAGGTCGCCGCCCGGCCGCTGCGGCTGATCGGCGGCGGTGCACAGGGGCACGTCTGGGTGGAGACGGTTCGCCGGCTCTCCGGGCGGCCCGTGATCGTGCCCGGCAGCGGTGAACTGGTGGCGCTGGGCGCGGCCGCGCTCGCCATGGCGGCCGCCACCGGCGAGGACCCGGTCGCGATCGCGACCGCCTGGAACACCGGCGACGACACCCGGCTGCCCGCCGTCGACAGGGACATGGAGACCTGGGAGCGGGTCGTCTCGGTGCTGGAGCAGGCCTCGGAGCCGCTGCTCGGCGGCGGCAAGTAGCGCGGAGAGCACGCTCGTTCGCCGGATTGATCCGCCTCCGGCCGCGTTGCGGCCTCGGATCACCGGGCAGACCCGGCCACCGGTTTGGGGATGCCATGTGATCTTCACTAGTATCCGGCGATGATCATAAGAAGAAGGCTGACGGTCGGGGTGGGCATCCTGCTTGCCACCCTGACCGCCGGGCTCGGCACGGCCCTCCCCGCCGCCGCCGATGAATCCCCCACCAAGGCCTCCCCCAAGGTCGAGCTGGTGCTCGACGTCAGCGGCTCCATGCGGACCCGTGACATCGACGGCCAGTCCCGGATGAGCGCGGCGAAGCAGGCGTTCAACGAAGTCCTGGACGCCGTGCCCGAGCAGGTGCAGCTCGGCATCCGCACCCTCGGCGCCGACTACCCGGGCGACGACCGGAAGGTCGGCTGCAAGGACACCAAGCAGCTCTACCCGGTCGGCCCGCTCGACCGCACCGAGGCGAAGACCGCGGTCGCGACCCTGGCCCCGACCGGCTGGACCCCGATCGGCCCCGCCCTGCTGGGCGCGGCCGACGACCTCGAGGGCGGCGACTCCACCCGCCGCATCGTGCTGATCAGTGACGGCGAGGACACCTGCGGGCCGCTCGACCCGTGCGAGGTGGCACGCGACATCGCGGCCCGTGGCATCCACCTCGTCATCGACACGCTGGGCCTGGTGCCGAACGCGAAGATCCGCGAGCAGCTGACCTGTATCGCCGAGGCGACCGGCGGCACGTACACGGCCGTCCAGCACACCGATGAACTCTCCGGCCGCGTCACCCAGTTGGTGGACCGGGCGGCCGAACCCGTAGTCACCCCGGTGGCGACCGAGGGCGCGGACAGCTGCTCCGCCGCCCCGCAGCTCAAGGCGGGTCTCTACACGGACCGCCAGAAGTTCGGCGAACACCGCTGGTACCGGGTGGATGTGCTGCCGGGCCAGGAGCTGCGCGCCTCGGTGAGCGTGTCGGCGGACCGCGCCGTCAACAACGACTACGGCGTGCTGCTGCGCGCGGTGACCGTGCACGGCCGCGAAATCGTCAGGGGCTCGGAGTCCGGCACCGGTCGCACCGACGCGATCTCGTCGGGCCTGCGCTACCCCAAGCCCGAACAGGACGCCACGGACGGCGAGGACCAGCCGGCCGCCGAGACCGTCTGCCTCCAGCTGAGCAACTCCTTCTCGGCCCCCGCCTCCGTCAAGACCTCGCCGGGCATGCCGGTCGAGCTGACCGTCGACGTGGTGGCCGCGCCGGACGACGCGGCCGATGCCGCCGCGTTCGGTCTCGGCCGTGGCTGGTGGCTGCTCGGCGTACTGGTCCTCACCGGACTGGTCGCGGGTCTGCTCTTCGGCTGGATCTCGCGCTGGCGCATCGCTGTATGGAGGACCAACTGATGGTGCGTACAAGACGAGTGCTCGCGGGTGCCCTGCTGACCGGGCTCGCGCTGCTGACCTCGGCCGGGGCGGCCGCGGCCGACGATCCGTCGGCGAGCCCGAGCCCGAGCGCGTCCGACGGCAGTACGGGTCCCACCGAGGCGGGCACCACGTTCCGGACCGCGACGGCGATCCAGCAGAACCAGCGCGCCACCGCCGGGGCGTCCACGGGCGACTACCTGTACTGGGTGTTCCCGGCCGACGCCGGCCAGCGGCCCACCGTGAAGGCGACGGTCACGCTGCCCGAGGACTCCGCCCGGCACGGTGCGTCGACCTGGCAGGTCGATGTGTACGACGGGCTGCGGCGCCGGCAGGCCTGCATGTACGGCCACCAGACCGTGAAGGCCGCCGCGGACTCGTCGACGGTCGAGCTCTCCTGCGTTCTGCGCACCGTCCGTGCCTGGTCCGAGCCGTGGGCCGACGACCCGCTCCCCGGCAGCTACTACGTACGCCTCACCGTCGTCGATCTGCCGGCGGCCGACCTCGGTCAGCCTGTGCGGACCGAGGTGGAGGTGACGGCCGCGGACAAGGGCGGCGCCCACGACGTCGACGGCACGCTGGGCGAGCCGCTGGTGCCCGGGGCGTCCTCGGTGCAGCAGACGTCGGACGACGCCGCCTCGGGCGACGATGCCACGACCCGGGTGTCGCTCGGCAGCGAGCCGGACGACGGCTGGGCCTCCGGCTGGTGGACGGACCGCTGGATCTGGACCGTCGGCGGTGGCGTCCTCGGCGCGCTCGCGGCCGTGTTCGGCTACTCCCTGACCCGCGGCAACGGCCGTCCTTCCAGGGTCCCGCCGGGCGCCTGACCGCCCTCCGGCCACCCACCGGGCCCGTCCGCGGCGCCCCCGTCCCCCGCCGCCGGGGCGGGGGCGCCGTGGCGCATGCGGGCGACGTGGCGCAGCCCGCCGAGCAGATGCGCACGGAATCCGGGATCCCGGTACGCCTCGCTGCTGTGCCCGAGCGCGGTGTAGAAGACCCGGGCGCCGGCGTGTTCACGGGTCCAGACGAGGGGGTGGTCGGCCCCCATCCCGCCGCCTTCGTACGAGGTCTCGTCGGCACAGGCGAGCACCCGCACGGTGCCCCGCGGATTCTCGCGGAAGTCGTACCACTCGTCGGTGAAGTCCCAGGTGGCGCCCAGATGCGCGGTCGCCGGGTGGTCGTGGTCCTCGACGGTCACCGAGCCCGGCTGCAGGGCGGGATGGCGGTCGAACCTGGCGCCGAGGAGTTCGCCGTAGAACGGCCAGCCGTACTCCGTGCACGCCGCGGCATGCACGCCCATGAACCCGCCACCCGCCGCGCAGTACGCCTCAAGTCCGGTGCGTCCGGCGGGGGTGAGGACGTCACCGCTGGTGGACAGGAACACCACGGCGGCATAGGACGCGAGTCCGCTCTCGAAGACGTCCGGCGTCTGCGTCGCGTCGACGGCGAAGCCGTGCTCGGCGCCCAGTTCGCGGAACGCGGTGACCGCGTCGGGGATCGAGTCGTGCCGGTAGGCGGTGGTACGGGTGAAGACGAGGATCCTCGAAGGACCGCGCGACGGCATCACGTGCTCCGGAAGTCGGCTCGGGCGGGACGCCCCTCATCATGTGGGCCGGACGACCAGGATTCCACCGGCTCACGGACGAGCCCGGGGACGGTCCGGATCCAGCTGGTGGAAAGGGGCTTGTGCTGCGTGGTCCACCGGGATTCGCTGATCCCATGCAGCGAACGGTGTCTTCCCACCACCATGCGTACGACCGCGCATCCCATCGACCGGGCACCCTCGATCACCGGTACCGGGGCGAGCACCCGGTGCGCACCCTCGGGTACCTCCTGCGCCCCGACCGCCGGCGCATCGGGACCGCCGCAGCCGTCTTCGTCGTCAAGCACAGCCCCGTGTGGCTGCTTCCGCTGATCACGGCGAACATCATCGACGTGGTCGTCCAGCACCGCCCCGAACGGGAGCTCTGGTTCAACGCGGGCGCGCTGCTGTGCGTGCTCCTCCTCAACTACCCGATGCATCTGCTCTACGTGCGCTGCCTCGGCGGCAGCGTCCGTCGCATGGGCACCGCACTGCGGGATGCGCTCTGCCGGCGCATGCAGCAGCTGTCCATCGGCTACCACTCGCGGACGAGCGCGGGCGTGCTCCAGGCCAAGGTGGTCCGGGATGTGGAGAGCGTCGAGCAGATGGTGCAGCAGTCCGCCGACATGGGGCTGGCCGCTGTCATCACGCTGATCGGCGGGCTCACCGTCATCGCCGTCCGTGTTCCCTCGTTCCTGCCGGTGTTCCTGGTGGTCGTCCCGGCGGCCGCCCTGCTGGTCAAGCGGCTGCGGGCGCGGCTGCGCAGCCACAACGAGTCCTTCCGCCAGGAGGTGGAGCAACTCTCCGCCCGGGTCAGCGAGATGACCAGCCTGATTCCCATCACCCGGGCCCACGGCCTGGAACGCACCGCGCTCGGCCGCGTCGACGGCTCGCTGCGTCAGGTCTTCACGGCCGGACTGCGCCTCGATCTGCTCAACGGCCGCTTCGGAGCGCTCGCCTGGATCCTGCTGAACTCGCTCGGCGTGGCCTGCCTGGCGGGATCGGCTCTGGTCGCGTACCACGGCTGGCTGCCGATCACGGCGGGCGACGTGGTCATGCTGAGTGCCTTCTTCACCACGCTCACCGGCTCGATGACCACACTGCTCAGCCTCGCGCCGATCATCAGCAAGGGCCTGGAGTCCGTGCGGTCGGCCGGCGAGGTCCTTCAGGCCCCGGACCTGGAGAGCAACGCGGGCAAGGACCTGGTCGACGAGGTGCAGGGACGCATCGACTTCGAGCGGGTCGGCTTCGTCTACGAGGGGGTGGACAGCCCTGCCGTGGAAGACTTCACCCTGTCGGCGCGCCCCGGCGAGACGGTCGCGCTGGTCGGCGCCTCGGGGGCGGGCAAGTCGACGGTGCTGAACCTCCTGATCGGCTTCATCCGCCCGACGTCGGGCCGCATCCTGCTGGACGGAACCGACATGGCCACCCTCGATCTGCGCAGCTACCGCAGGTTCCTGTCCGTCGTACCGCAGGAGTCCATCCTGTTCGAGGGCACGATCAGGGACAACGTCACCTACGGCATGGGCGATACGGACGAGCAGACGGTCCGTCAGGCACTGCGTGACGCGAACGCGCTCGGCTTCGTCGACGACCTGCCCGACGGTCTTTCGACGGTCGTCGGAGAGCGCGGGGCCCGCCTGTCGGGCGGGCAGAAGCAGCGGCTGGCCATCGCCCGTGCGCTGATCCGCAACCCCCGGGTACTGATCCTGGACGAGGCGACCTCGGCCCTGGACACCCGTTCGGAGGCGCTGGTCCAGGAGGCACTCGCCCGGCTGATCCATGGCCGCACGGTCTTCGTCGTCGCCCACCGGCTCTCCACGATCCGGGCGGCGGACCGGATCGTGGCGATGGACGGGGGCCGGATAGCCGAGGTGGGGACCCATGAGGAACTGGTGGGACGGGGCGGGGTGTACGCGGGGTTGCAGCCGGCGAAGTCCGCGTAGGACGTCCGGCGCACGCCCGACCGCACAGCTGTGACTCAGCACGGTTACCCTCGACAACTCACGTACTCCACAAGGCCGATGAGTTCTACGGTCGATCGGCCGGCGGTGGAGTCCGGCCATGTCGCCGCGTACCGGATCCGGGTGCGCCACGAGGGAGCGGAGACCTTTCATGTCCACGGAGACCGGCCCGGCCGTCGATCCCGAGCCGAGCGGCCACGTGCCCGTACCGGGCCCCAGGGGATTGCCGTTCCTCGGGAATCTGCCGCAGTTCGGGAAGAACCCGCTGGCCTTCTTCGAGAAGCTGCGCGGGTACGGGGACATGGTCCGCTGGCGCTTCGGACCCAACTCCTGTGTGTTCATCGCCGATCCGGAGTGCATAGGCGAGCTGCTCACCGAGACGGAACGCACCTTCGACCAGCCGGCGCTGGGCATCGCGTTCCGCACCGTGATGGGCAACGGTGTGGTGGTGGCGCGCGGTCCGGACTGGCGGCGCAAGCGGTCGCTGGTGCAGCCGTCGGTACGGCCGAAGCAGGTCCGGTCCTACGCGGCGACGATGGCCGGCAGCACGGTGAAGCTGGCGGACACCTGGTCGGACGGTCAGCGCATCGACATCAAGCGGGAGATGGCCGCGCTGACGCAGAAGATCGCCGTCCGCACCATCTTCGGGGTGGACACCCCGGCGGACGCCGAGGCGATGGGCCGGGCGATGGATGTCGCCCAGCAGGAGATCGGCAAGGAGTTCAGCGGTATCGGTGCGCTGCTCCCCGACTGGGTGCCGACGCCGGGCCGGGCCAGGATCAAGAAGGCCGCCGCGGTCATCGACGCCGAGGTGGGCCGGGTCGTCGCCCGGCACCGTGACGGTGACGACGAGCGTCCCGACCTGCTGAGCCGGCTGCTGACCGCGGTGGACGAGAACGGCGCGCAGCTGACGGACAAGGAGATCCGCGACGAGACCGTCACCCTCTACATCGGCGGTCACGAGACCACCAGCTCCACGCTGGTCTGGGCGTGGTATCTGCTGGCGCGCAATCCACAGGCACGCGCGGCACTCACCGAGGAGCTGGACCGTGTCCTCGGTGACCGGGAACCCGAGTTCGACGACTACGCGCGGCTCACGTACGCCCAGTCCGTGGTCAAGGAGACGCTGCGGCTCTACCCCACGATCTGGCTGGTGACCGGGGTCGCCAAGCAGGGTGCCCGGATCGGCGGCGTGGACATGCCGGAGGGCACCCGGGTGTGGAGCAGCCAGTGGGCGACGCACCGCGATGAGCGGTGGTTCCCGGAACCGGAGGCGTTCCGCCCGGAACGCTGGGACGCCGAGAACGGCGACGACATCGCGGAGTACGCCTGGTTCCCGTTCGGCGGCGGCCCGAGGGTCTGCCTCGGCACGCGGTTCGCCATGGTCGAGGCGGTGCTGATCCTGGCGGTGCTGGCACGCCGGTTCGTACTGGAGGTGGACCCGGGAGACGTCAACCCCGTGCCCACGCTGACACTTCAGCCGGACCGGGATGTGCTGGCCACGGTGCGGGCCCGATAGCCCACCGGCGTATGTCCGTATGGCGGAACGGGTGCAGTCGCGATGTGCTGTCGCCCTCCGCCGTACGGCATCCTCGTGCCGAACGATCAGGACCTGACGGCGGAGGATGCGGAACCCGATGACTGAAAACTCCGAGATGGTGGCCTTCGTCCGGGCACGCCTGGCCGAGGAGGAACAGGTCGCGCGAGCAGCCGGCGGCGAGAGGTGGCGGTGCCCGGCCGAATCGCCGGGCGAGATCCACGACCGGACCGGCGCGATCGCGTTCAGCCTGCGGACGCATGGCTACGACCGTCACATCGCGCTGCAGGATCCCGCGCGCACGCTGCGACGCATCGAGACGAGCAGGGTCCTCCTGGACGAGTACGAGGAGGTCGCCGCCCTGGACACCGACCGCCCCCACCACGACTTCGCCTCCGGACGCGCGGTGGGACTCGGCTTCGTCGTGCGGCAGCTGGCCGCGGAGGACGCCGGGCACCCCGACTACCAGGCGAAATGGCTGCCACGGTTCAGCCGCTGATCGATCACCGGTCACAAGGAGTGATCACCGGTCGCCGAGGCGGTCGGTGATCTGCGCGCGTCGGCCGATACGCGTCACGCGGGCACCGGCCGACGCGCCCATCCGGGTGCCGGCCGGTGCTCCCGAGGTTCGTGGCCCGCACAACGGGCAGGTCGCAACCGGGCGGCAGATACTGATCAGGTCCGTGCCGCACCAGCCCCAGCCCCGACCACAGGCCGTCGAGCACCCGGAGAGATCCATGCGCCTGCGCCTTACACCCACCTCCGCCTGGACCGTCCCGGCCGCCGCCGCGACCGCCGTGATGCTGGCGGCCACCGGCGCTTGCGCCACGGCCGGCACGGCACACGCCTCGTCGGCCGTCCACCCCGGTACGTGTCAGGAGAAGGCCCTCAGCGTGACGGCGTCGCCCGGCGAACAGCAGAACGAGGTACGCATCCGGGTCACGAATCAGGGCGGTCGCAGCTGTGTCCTGGACAGGACGCCCACGATCACCTTCGCCGGGCTCGACGGCTCCGCGCAGACCGTACCGCCGGCCCGGAGCGGCCGCTACACCCTTGCCGGCGGCGAGCGGGCGTACGCCGCCTTCCGCACCTCGGACCCGGCGAGCAGGGAGGGGCATTTCGTCGGCAGCGTGAGCGTGTCAGCCGATCCGTCGCACTACGGGGTCACCTTCACGGCGGCCTCCGTGGGCATGCCGCAGGGCATCCACGTCTGGGAGCCGGTCACCACGCTGTGGCTGGGGTCGGCGGCCGCCGCGGACTCGGCGCTGGTGGCCGCGCTGGGCTGAGTGTGCCGGCCTCACCGCGCACCCGTAGGACGGGGTGAGGCCGGGTCCGCACCGGCGGCGCACCGCACGTCTCAGGCCACCGGCACCTCGACCGTCCCCGTGCCCTCCCCCGTCGCCCCGGTCTCTTCAGCGATCACGCGGTACGGACGGTCGCTACCGTCGGCCGTCACCCGTATCGAGCCCGCGGCACCGTCCCGTACGACCCGGAAGGTCGCCGCAGTGCCGCCGGTCCGGTCGACCACCACGACCGGCGTTTCGGCCGTCGCGGCCGCGGGGCCGAACACCCGAAGCGTCAGCCCGTCCAGCCAGTCGCCGTCCGGACGCTGGTCGTCGGCGCCCCACGGGAGCACCGCGCCGGGGCGGACCAGCAGCGGAAGGCTGTCGAAGCCGTGCGTCTCCTGGCGCCAGGCCGGGCCGGTGACCGTTTCGCCGGTCAGGAGGTGGGTCCAGGTGCCCTCGGGGACGTAGTACTCGACCCGGCCATCCGCCGTGAAGACGGGGGCCACCAGCAGGTCCGGGCCGAGCATGTACTGGCGGTCCAGCATCCGGGTGGTCGGGTCCGCGGGGAACTCCAGCAGCATCGGTCGCATCATCGGGATGCCCGTGCGGTGGGCCTCGGCAGCCACCCCGTACAGGTACGGCATGAGGCGGTGCTTCAGGAGGGTGAACTTCCGGGCCACGTCCACGGCCTCGTCGCCGAAGGCCCACGGCACGCGGTACGACACGTTGCCGTGCAGCCGGCTGTGCGAGGAGAGCAGGCCGAAGGCGAGCCACCGCTTGAACACGGCGGGGTCGGGAGTGCCTTCGAAGCCTCCGATGTCGTGGCTCCAGAATCCGAAGCCGGACAGCGACAGAGACAGGCCACCGCGCAGCGACTCGGCCATGGCGGTGAACGACGCGAAGCAGTCACCGCCCCAGTGGACGGGGAACTGCTGGCCGCCCGCCGTCGCCGAGCGGGCGAAGAGTACCGCCTCGCCGTGTCCGCGCTCCTTCTCCAGGAGTTCGAAGACGGTCCGGTTGTAGATCTGCGCGTAGTAGTTGTGCATCCGCTCCGGGTCTGAGCCGTCGTGCCAGACGACGTCCGTCGGCACCCGCTCGCCGAAGTCCGTCTTGAAACAGTCGACGCCCTGGTCGAGCAGGACGCGCAGTTTGGCGTTGTACCACTCGCGCGCCGCCGGGTTGGTGAAGTCCACGAGCGCCATGCCCGGCTGCCACAGGTCCCACTGCCAGATGTCGCCGTTGGGGCGTCGCACCAGATAGCCGTGCTCGGCGCCCTCGGCGAAGAGCGGCGACTTCTGGGCGATGTACGGGTTGATCCACATGCTGATGCGCAGACCGCGTTCCTTGAGCCTGGCCAGCATGCCGACCGGGTCGGGGAAGACGTCAGGGTCCCACTGGAAGTCGGACCACTGGTACTCGCGCATCCAGAAGCAGTCGAAGTGGAAGACCGACAGCGGGATGTCCCGCTCGGCCATGCCGTCGACGAACGAGGTGACCGTCTCCTCGTCGTACGACGTACAGAACGACGTGGTCAGCCAGAGTCCGAACGACCAAGCCGGCGGCAGCGCGGGCCGGCCGGTGAGGGCGGTGTAGCGGGCGAGGATCTCCTTCGGTGTCGGGCCGGCGACGATGTAGTACTCCAGCGACTGGTCCTCGACGCTGAACTGCACCTGGCCGACCGACTCCGTGCCGATCTCGAAGGACACCTTGCCGGGGTGGTTGACGAAGACGCCGTAGCCGCGCGAGGAGAGGTAGAACGGGATGTTCTTGTAGGCCTGTTCGCTGCTCGTGCCGCCGTCCGCCTGCCAGATGTCGACGGTCTGGCCGTTCTTGACGTACGGCGTGAACCGCTCGCCGAGCCCGTAGACGTTCTCGCCGACGTCCAGGGCGAGTTGGGCAATCATGTGGTGGGCGCCGTCGGGGGTGGTGGCGAAGGCGGTTCCCTTGCTGTCCACGCCCGTCAGGCGGTGGCCCTCGGCATCGAGGAACGTCATGCCCCACGGCCCGTCGCCGTCCATGCGCAACGTCAGGGGACCGCTGGTCAGTTCGGTGACCGCGCCGTCCCTGCGGGTGCGGGCGGCGGCGGTCGCCGTGTCGAGTCCGGGGAACTCGAAGTCCGGTCCATGGCCGGCCCTGCCGGCGTGATGGGTGGTGCGTACGCCGATGATCCCTTCCGCCGGGGAGAAGCAGTCGACGGTGATGAGAGGGGTGTTGAGGGTGTCGCCGCGCTGGTGGACCTGCTTGACCGCCGCGTAGGCGGTGAACCGGTCGGTGTCGACCCGGAGATCACGGATCTCGGTCGCGTAGCAGGCGCGGACGCCCTCGCGCATCAGCCAGAAGCCGTCGGTGAACTTCATGAGGACTCCTTGCCAGGGACAACTGTTCGGGGACAACGGTCGGGACGGGTGCGCGGCGGAGTCACTCGGTCACTCCTGTGAAGTCGATCCGGGCGAGCCGTACCGTGCCCCGCAGCGTGACGCGCACGTCCTGCACACCGGAGGCGGTCAGCGGGGCCTCGTGGCTGCGGTAGTCGTAGGGCCCGTCGGTCGCGGGGACGGCGACGGCCGCCGTGCGGCCGTCGACCGTGATCTCCACGGAGCCCTCGCCCGCCGCGGACAGGGTGACCGTACGTGCCCCGGCCGCGAAGTCGCAGTGCCGGAAGAGCAGTGCGTTCTCGGGGCCGGTGGCGGTGACGGCGTCGCCGTCCGTCTTCGTACGGTCGACGATCCCGGTGGCCGACTGCTCGTCGTAGTCGGCCGCTTCGAGGCCGCGGTCCAGGACGGGGCGGGGCCCTGACGGCTCGCCGTCGACCGTGACGCCGGCGATGAGTCTGATGTCCGCGGCGGAGGCTCCGACCTGGACTTCGTACGCCCCGGGCTCGACCGTCCACCGGCCGTGCGCCACGTCCCAGTGACCGAGTTCGCTCACCGGCACCGCGAAGTCGACGCGCCGGCCGGCGCCGGGCGCCAGGTGCAGGCGCCGGTGGCCGACGAGCCGGCGCAGCGGACGGACGACGGACGGTGCCACGGCGCGTATGTACAGCTGGGCGACCTCGTCGGAGGCGACGGCGCCCGCGTTGGTGACGGTCACCGACACCCGCAGCAGGTCGCCGTCGCGCTCGGCCGTCAGTCCGGAGTACGTGAACGCGGTGTACGAGAGTCCGTGGCCGAACGGGTAGAGCGGCGTGCCGTCGTAGTAGAGGTACGTCTGCCGTGAGCCGATGATGTCGTAGTCGAGCAGGCCGGGCAGCTCGGCGTCGGAGGTGTACCAGGTCTGCGGAAGCCGGCCGGCCGGAGAGACGTCACCGGACAGGATCCGGGCGAGCGCGGTCCCGGCGGCCTGTCCGCCGTGCGCGGTCCAGAGCAGGGCGGGGAGTGCGGCCGCCGCGCCGGTGAGTGCGTACGGGTAGGCGGAGGTGACCGCCAGCACGGTGCGCGGGTTGGCGGCGTGCGCGGCGCGCCACAGGCGTTCCTGGTGGGCGGGCAGGTCGAGAGTGGTGCGGTCCTCGGTCTCGCGTCCGTTGATGTGCGGGTCGTTGCCGACGACGACGATCACGGTGTCGGCGGCGGCCGCCGCGCGGGCGACGGCGTCCTCGCCGCGTTCGACTACCTCCTGCTCGAAGACGGTGGCGGCGCCCGCTGATCCGTGGCTGGAAGTTTTTTCGTCCGCCGCGGCAACCTTTACGCCGTCGGCGGCAACACACACGTACCCACCCGTTCCGATGTGCACAAGGCGGTGCCCCCCGGCGTGACCTGCCACCTCCTCCCAGCGGAAGGTCTCCTGGACGATCCAGCCGCCGGGCTCGTCCGCGGAGGCGCGTACATAGCCGTCCTCGGCGACCGACAGGTAGCGGCCGTCGGGGGCCCGCAGGGTGAGTACGCCGTCGCCCCAGTCGACAAGTGCCAGTTCGGACGGGGTGTCGCCGCAGGTCAGCGGCGGGAGGTCGGTGCGGCCGACAAGCCGCGCCGGGTCGAGGGCGCCTTCCGCACCACGCCCGGCGCCGGTGCTGTCGCCGGCCTCGGGGATCTGCAGCCAGCCCGCGGCGCACTTCAGGCGGACCAGGTCGGCGCCCTCCGCGAAGGTGACACGGTCCGCGCCGAACCGTGCCCGCAGCCCGTCGAGCGGGGTGGACCGGTGGATCAGCGTGCCGCTGTACCAGTCGAGTTTGCAGGAGTCGGCGAGAAGGCCGACGACCGCGATCGTCCCGGACGCCCCGGGGTCGAGCGGCAGCAGGCCGTCGTTCTTCAGCAGGACGACGGCCTGTTCGGCGGCCTCCTGGGCGAGCGCCCGGTGTTCGGCGGTGTCGAAGGCGACGGTGCCGGCGTACGGGTCGAGTTCGGGGTCGAACTCACCGAGCGAGTAGCGCAGTTCGAGCAGCCGGCGGACAGCGGTGTCGATGTCCGTCTCGTCGATCAGACCCTGGTCCAGCGCGCGCTGGATGCGGCCGATCATGACGGTGGAGTCCTCGCCGTGATCGGTGAAACTGTCGACTCCGGCCTTCAGGGCGGCGGCCGTGGCCTGTTCGTGAGTGTCGAAGTAGTGCTCGGAGTCGACCAGATTGGACGGCGCCCCGGCGTCGGAGCACACCACGAGCGACTGTTCGGTCCAGCTCCGCAACTGCTGGGACAGGAGCGGGGACACATGGTTGGGCCGCCCGTTGACCAGGTTGTACGCGGGCATGACGCCGGCCACGGCGCCCGCCTGCACGGCGTCGCGGAACGCCCGGAGGTCGTACTCGTGCAGCACCCGGGGGCGCACCGACGAGGAGGAGATGTCCCGGTCCGTCTCGTTGTTGTGCGCGAGCCAGTGCTTGAGCACGGGTGCGGTACGCCAGTAGTGCGGGTGGTCGCCGCGCAGTCCCCGGGTGTACGCGACGGCCAGGGCGGAGGTGAGGGCAGTGTCCTCCGCATACCCCTCCTCGCCGCGCCCCCACAGCGGATGGCGCAGCAGATTCACGGTCGGGGCCCAGACGTTGAGACCGACCCGGTCGTCCTTGGCCCGCTTGGCCCGGACCTCGTTGCCGACGGCCTCGCCGACCCGGCGGACCAGTTCGTCGTTCCAGGTCGATCCCAGGCCCACGGCCTGGGGGAAGACGGTCGCGGGGCCCATCCAGGCAACGCCGTGCAGTGCCTCCTGACCGGTGCGGAAGGCGCCGATCCCGAGCCGGTCCACCGCGGGCGCGAACTGGTGCAGCATCGCGATCCGCTCGTCGAGGGTGAGCCGCTGCAGCAGGTCGTCGATGCGTCGGGAGAAGGGCAGTTGCGGGTCGCGGAAGGGCTGCGGTTGTTCCGTCACGTGCGGGTCCCCTTGGAGAGGTGGGAGGTTTTGCGCTGTTCGGGGCCTGCCGAGGATCCGTCCAGCCCTCGGAAGATCTTTCGAAGCGCTTCGATGCTCCGCGTCGAACCCCGTGGGTGTCAAGGCCGCGCTCGGCGCCATTCGCCGCCAACTGGGCTTGATCGACCCGGGAAACGGTTCGGAAACAGGTCGGAGGAATCTGGAAACGGAGTCTTGTGCCTCCGGAACCCTTCACTTAATCTCGCTGCAACATCGAAGCGCTTCGACAGAGTTTCGATGGGGCGCCGATCGCCCTTGATCACCGGGACGGCGACACCCCCTGTCACCGTGTCACCTCCTTGTTGAACCGCTTCACATCGGCCGGTCCAGGCCGGTGGGGCCGGTCCGTCCGGCTCCGCCGGTCACTCCGGCCCCAGCCAGTAACGCCCCACCTCAGACACAGGAGCCGAACGGCGGTCGCCCGCCGCGTGTCGTCCTGGTGCGCCTCGAAGGGTTGACGCAATGACGCCGAATTCCTCCCCCGCCTCCACCGCCCCGAGCCGGCGAAGCTTCCTGGCCTCTGGCGCAGTTGCCGCGGTCGCCGTGGCCGGCGGGATGCCGCTGCTCGCCGCCTGCGGCGGTGGCTCCGGTTCCGGGAGCAAGGAAGGTACGACGACGGGCAAGGCACTCAAGAAGGTCCTTCCGGACTACGCCCCGTCGAACCTGGTCCAGCCCGACGTGGCGAGCGTCAACGGTTCGAGCCCCGGCTTCACCAAGCTGCCCGATCCGCTGGCCACCTCGGTCAAGTCCACACCGGGCAAGGGCTCCACGTTCCGCATCATGACCCCGCTGTGGGGAACCGTCCCGAAGAAGAACAACCCGTACTACACGGCCGTGAACAAGGCGGTCGGCGCGACGCTGAACTTCGACCCGCAGGACGGCAACACGTACCAGGACAAGATCGGCGCGGTGCTCGCCGGCTCCGACATCCCGGATGTCGTGACCATCCCCGGCTGGAACATGCAGGGACAGATCCGTAATGCGATCACGGCCAAGTTCGCCGACCTGAGCCCGTATCTGGCGGGTGACGCGGTCAAGAAGTACCCGAACCTCGCGAACATCCCGACCGGCGCCTGGCAGTACTCCGTCTTCGGCGGCAAGCTCCGCGGTCTGCCCATGCCGACGCCGATCATCGGCAACGCGATCTTCTACCGCAAGGACCTGATCGGCTCCGGAGCCCTCCCTGCGAGCGCCGACGATCTGCTGGCCTTCGGCAAGGAGTACACGGACGCGAAGAAGAAGGTCTGGGCCTTCGACGACCTGTGGACCTGCATCCAGAAGATCTTCGGGCTGCTGCCCGACGCCCCGCACTACTGGAAGCTGGAGAACGGCAAGCTCGTCCACAAGATCGAGACGCAGGAGTACCGGGAAGCCCTCGCCTTCGCACGCAAGCTCCACGATGGCGGCTATGTCCACCCGGACGCCGAGGCCGGCAAGGACGCCGACTCCAAGATCCGATTCACCGGCGGGCACGTCCTGATGTACAACGACGGCACCGGCGGCTGGAAGGGAATGGTCACTGAACAGGCCGCCGCCAACCCGAAGTTCGACATGCAGGCGCTGGACCTCTTCAACCATGACGGCGGAAAGCCGGTCCTGTGGCAGGACGACCCGGCGGGCATCTTCACCTTCCTCAGCAAGAAGATGTCCAAGGCGCAGATCGAGGAGTTCCTCGCGATCGCCGACTACGCCGCGGCGCCATACGGCACCAAGGAGTTCATGCTCACCAACTACGGCGTGCAGGACACCCACTACACGATCAAGGACGGGGTGCCGACCTTCACCCCGCAGGGCGTCCAGGAGGCTCAGCCCTCCACCTTCCTCTTCCTTGCCTCGCCGCCGACCTCCATCGCGTACCCCGACGAGCCGCAGCTGGTGAAGGACTACGCCGACTGGATGGCGCGGCAGGCCCCGTACATCAAGAAGCCGCTCTTCTTCGGCATGCAGATCGTCGAACCGCAGCGGTACGCCTCCCTGTACACGCCCTTCGACGACCTGCAGAAGGACATCCGGCGCGGCCGCAAGAAGGTCGGCGACATCGACGCCGCGGTGACGACGTGGAAGAACAGCGGCGGTGACAAGCTGCGCGACTGGTACCAGGACATTCTCGACAAGAACGGCTCCGGCAACTGAGCGTACGGCGGACACGGGCCGGTACGTACGACAGCAGGACGGCCGCCGGGTACAGGGATCCCCGGCGGCCAGGGCGGAGAGCACGACATGGGGAGCACACGGTGAAGCCACGGGCCATGGTCGCGGCCGAAACGGACCGCGCGGCCGACCGGGCGACGGGTCCGGTCGGCGACGGCGAAAGCGGGCACAGCAGGAGCCGGGACAACATCGGCGCCACGAGCGGCAAGGCAGGGAAGTCGCGGGCCGCGGGGAGGACTCCACCCGCGGGCGGCATCACCTGGCGGCAACGGCTGCGCCGGGACCGCACCCTGATCCTGATGACGCTGCCCGCCATCGCCCTGCTGCTGATCTTCAACTACATCCCGCTGCTCGGGAACATCGTGGCCTTCCAGGACTACGACGTGTACGACCTGGGCATCACCGGCAGCCCCTTCGTCGGCATCGACAACTTCACCCGGATCTTCCAGGACTACCGCTTCTGGGAAGTCCTGATCAACACGCTGGTCATCTTCCTGACCCAGCTGCTCCTCTTCTTCCCCATCCCGATCGCCATCGCCCTGCTGCTCAACACGATCATGAGCGCGCGGGTGCGGGCCTGGGTGCAGGCCGTCGTCTATCTGCCGCACTTCTTCTCCTGGGTGCTCGTCGTCACCGTCTTCCAGCAGATGTTCGGCGGGGCCGGCCTGGTCGCCCAGTGGCTGCGCGAACACGGCCACGAGGGCTTCGACCTGATGACCAATGCGAGCTTCTTCAAGTTCCTGGTCACCGCCCAGGCCGTATGGAAGGACGCGGGCTGGGGCGTGATCGTCTTCCTCGCCGCTCTCGCAGCCGTCAACACCGATCTGTACGAGGCGGCGGCCGTCGACGGTGCGGGACGCTGGCGCCGCATGTGGCACGTGACGCTGCCCGCGCTGCGCCCGGTCATCGCGCTGCTGCTCGTCCTGAGGGTCGGCAGCGCCCTCAATCTCGACTTCGAACAGATCCTGCTCCAGCGCGACCAGGTCGGTCCGGGCGCCTCCGAAATCCTCGACACCTACATCTGGTGGACGGGCATCAAGACCGGCGACTTCGGCTACGCGGCCGCCGCCGGAATCTTCAAGGGACTCTTCAGCGTCGCCATGGTGCTGGGTGCGAACAAGGTCGCCCACATGCTGGGCGAACAGGGGGTGTACTCCAAGAAATGACGACTCTCCTGGAAACGGACAAGAACAGCGGCCGTACGGAAGGGCCCGCGACGGCCCCCGCCGAGACACCCCTCCAACGCGCGCTGCGGATCGAACCCCGCCCCGTGTGGGAGGAGGAACCCACCAAGGCGGGCATCGCGTTCAAGGGCTTCGGTCTCGTCGCGATCTGCGCGGTGGTGCTCATCCCCCTGTGGGTGGTGATCGTCACCAGCCTCTCCGACACGAAGACGATCAACGACGCGGGCGGTCTGGTCATCTGGCCGAAGACCGTCACCTTCGTCGCGTACAAGGAGCTGCTCGGCGGCGGCACCGTCACCCGGGCCGCACTGGTGAGCGTCGGCCTGACCGTCGTCGGTACGGCGTTCAGCATGGTGATCTCGGTGCTCTGCGCCTACGGGCTGAGCCGGCGGGACTCCTTCGCGCACAGCAAGCTGCTGATGACGCTGATGGCGACGATGTTCTTCGGCGCCGGGCTCATCCCCACCTATCTGCTGGTCACGGGCATCGGACTGAGCAACAGCTACTGGTCGATGATCCTGCCCAGCGCGATCAGCGTCTTCAACATCCTGGTGCTGCGCGGCTTCTTCATGGACACCGCACCCGAACTGATCGACGCGGCCCGGATCGACGGCGCGGGCGAGTGGCGGATCCTGCTGCAGATCGTCATGCCACTGTCCCGCGCGGTGATCGCGGTGATCTCGCTCTTCTACGCGGTCGGCTACTGGAGCCAGTGGTTCAACGCGATGCTCTACATCCAGGACAGCGAGAAGTACCCGCTCCAGATGATCCTGCGTCAGCTCGTCCTCCAGCACCAGGTGCCGCCGGGCGCCATGGGTGCGGCGGTCAGCAGTGGGCAGATCAACAGCCTTGCCGTGCAGATGGCGGTGATGGTGCTGGCGCTGATCCCGGTCGCGGTGCTGTCGCCGTTCGTCCAGAAGCACTTCCAGAAGGGCATGCTCACGGGCGCCGTGAAGGGCTGACCCGCAGCACGGACCCCGCATCGCACAGCTCACCCTCTTCCCCCCTCCCCACCGGAAGGTGTCCGCCATGCGCGTTTCGTCCGCGCCCACGCCCAGCCGTCGTACCGTGCTCGCCGGAGCAGCTGTCGCCGCAGCGGCTGCGGCTCTGCCGGTCGCGGCACCCGCCGCTGCGGCGAACCGGCACAAGGCCGAGGGCGCTCAGGCCCACCTGTGGCGCACGGCCGCGATCGGCGGCACCGGCTTCGTCACCGGCCTGCTGTTCCACCCGACGGTCCGGGGCCTGGCGTACGCCCGTACCGACATCGGCGGCGCCTACCGCTGGGACGACCGGCAGGCCCGATGGATCCCGCTCACCGACCAGGTGGGCTGGGACGACTGGAATCTGCTCGGTGTCGAGGCCCTGGCCGTGGACCCGGCCCACCCCGATCGCCTGTATCTCGCACTCGGTACGTACGCCCAGTCGTGGGCCGGACCGGGTGCGGTGCTGCGGTCCGAGGACCGGGGGACGACGTGGGTGCGCACGGACCTGACCGTACGGCTCGGGGCGAACGAGGACGGCCGGGGCGCCGGTGAGCGGCTGCTCGTCGACCCGCGCGACAGTGAGCAGCTCTGGCTCGGCACGCGTCACGACGGACTGCTGCGCTCCACGGACCGGGGTGCCACCTGGGCGGCGGCGGACTTCCCCGCCACGCCGTCGGCGACCGGCCAGGGCATCACGTTCCTGGTCGCCGCGGGCCGCACGGTGTACGCGGGCTGGGGCGACGGCGGCACCCCGCTCTACCGTACGAATGCCTCCGGCGGCTGGGAGGCGGTGCCCGGTCAGCCGTCCGGTGGCGCCGCGGCGTCCCGGGTACCGATCCGGGCGGCGTACGACTCCAAGGCCCATGCCCTGTACGTCACGTACGCCGATGCGCCCGGACCCAACGGACAGTCCGACGGCTCGGTGCACCGCCTCGACACAGTGACGGGCAGCTGGACGGATGTCACTCCGGTGGCGCCGGACTCCGGTTCCGGGGACGGCTTCGGATACGGCGGGGTCGCCGTCGACGCCCGACGGGCCGGCACGGTGGTCGTCACCACCAACAACCGGTGGTCGCAGATCGACACCGTGTTCCGTTCCACCGACGGCGGCGCCACCTGGACGTCCCTCAAGGACACGGCGGTCCTGGATGTGTCGGAGACGCCGTATCTGCGCTGGGGCGGGGACTCCGCCAAGTTCGGCTGGTGGATCCAGGCCGTCGCCGTCGACCCGTACGACTCGCGGCACATCGTGTTCGGCACCGGCGCCACGGTCTTCGGGACCCGCGATCTCGTCCACTGGGCGCCGCAGATCCGCGGCCTGGAGGAGTCCGCGGTGAAGTTCCTGATCGCCCCGCCGACGGGCGGCGCCCGACTGCTCAGCGGGCTGGGCGACATCGGCGTGATGTACCACGAGTCGCTGACCGCGTCCCCGTCCCGCGGCATGGCGTCGAACCCGGTCTTCGGTACGGCCACCGGTCTCGCTCTGGCCGCCCTCAAGCCCTCCTATGTCGTACGGACGGGCTGGCCGTCCGGCTCGGCCGCGGCGGGAGCGTACTCGAACGACGGCGGCAGCAGCTGGCAGCCGTTCGCCGCCCAGCCGGATATCGCGGCCTCGGCGCCCGGACCGGTCGCGGTCGCGGCGGACGGAGCCACCCTGCTCTGGTCGTTCATCCACTGGGACGGCACGAAGTATCCGGCGCACCGCTCCACGGACAACGGCGCGACATGGACCGAGGTGACCACCTTCCCCAAGGGAGGCACACCGGTCGCCGATCCGCTCGACCCGACGCGCTTCTATGTGTACGACACGGACACCGGCGCGGTCTTCCGCTCCACGGACTCCGGTGCCACCTTCACCCGGGGTGCGAGTCACCTTCCTTCCGGTGACGTCCAGTTCAAAATCGCCGCCGCACCCGGACGCAGCGGCGACCTGTGGCTGTCGGCGAAGGACAACGGCCTGTTCCGCTCCACGGACGGCGGAATGACCTTCACCTCCGTGCCGGGCTGCCAGGCCTCGCACACGCTCGGCTTCGGCGCGGCCGCGCCCGCCGCCGGCAGGCACTCCGGCCGCGGGGCACGCGCCTGCTACCCGGCGGTCTTCCAGACCGGACGGGTCTCCGCAACCTTCGACGGGGTGGCGGTGCTGCGCTCGGACGATGCGGGCGTCACCTGGGTCCGGATCAACGACGACAGCCACCAGTGGGGCTGGACCGGTGAAGTGATCACCGGCGACCCCCGTGTCCACGGCCGGGTCTACCTGGGCACCAACGGCCGCGGCATCCAGTACGCGGACCCGGAATGAGGATCGAGAAGTCCATGCCGTCCCTGCGCGACGCAGCCCGTGGCCGCATTCTCTTCGGCGGCGACTACAACCCCGAGCAGTGGCCCGAGGAGGTGTGGGAGGACGACGTCCGGCTGATGAAGGAGGCCGGGGTCAACTCCGTCACCCTCGGGGTGTTCTCGTGGGCGAAGATCGAACCACGCCCCGGAGCACGGGAGTTCGGCTGGCTTGACCGGCTGATGGAACTGCTGCACGCCCATGGCATCGGCGTCGTGCTCGCCACACCGACCGCGTCCCCGCCGCCGTGGATGGGGGCGCAGCACCCGGAGACGCTGCCGCGCGCCGAGGACGGGGCGATCGTCTGGTACGGGTCGCGGCAGCAGTTCTGCGCGAGTTCGCCGGTCTACCGGCGTTACGCGGCGTCCCTCACCGAGGACCTGGCGGCACGGTACGCCGGCCATCCGGCGCTGACCGTGTGGCACATCAACAACGAGTACTGCACGCACTGCTGGTGCGACGCGACCGCCGCGCACTTCCGTGACTGGCTGCGCGACCGCTACGACTCCGTCGACGGGCTCAACGAGGCCTGGGGAACGGCCTTCTGGAGTCAGCGTTACGACACCTGGGCGGAGATCCTGCCGCCGCGGAAGGCGCAGTACATGCACAACCCGGCGCAGGTGCTGGACTTCAAGCGGTTCACGTCCGACGCCCTGATGGAGTGCTACATGGCGGAGCGCGACATCGTGGCCCGGCACACCCCCCACATTCCGGTGACGACCAACTTCATGCCGTTGTGGTCGGGGCAGGACGCCTGGGCGTGGTCCGCGCAGGAGGACATCGTCTCGGTCGACGTCTATCCCGACCCGAAGGACCCGTTGGGCGGCCAGTACAACGCGATGCTCGCCGATATGACGCGCTCGCAGGCCGCAGGGCCGTGGATGCTGATGGAACAGGCCGCGGGCGCGGTGAACTGGCGGGGCGTCAACCATCCCAAGCCGGCCGGCCTCAACCGGCTCTGGTCGCTCCAGTCCGTGGCGCGCGGCGCCGATGCCGTCTGCTACTTCCAGTGGCGCCAGTCCCGTCAGGGCTCCGAGAAGTTCCACTCGGGAATGGTCACGCACGCCGGCGAGCACGGCCGCACGTTCCGGGAGATCAAGCAGCTCGGGGCCGAACTGGCAACGATAGGGACAGCGGTGAGCGGCACGGACGTGCCGGACGATGTGGCGGTCCTGCACGACTGGGACTCCTGGTGGGCGGGCTCCCAGGAGGGTCGGCCCTCCTCCCTCCTCGACTACCCGCAGACGGTTCAGAGCTGGCACCGGGCTCTGTGGGAGAGCGGTGTCGCCACCGGATTCGCCCGCCCCGAGGACGACTTGACCCGCTTCCGGATGGTGGTCGTACCCCAGCTGTATCTGCTGACGGACACCGCGATCGACAACCTCGTCTCCTACGCACGCGGCGGCGGGACACTGGTCTGCGGCTTCTTCACCGGGGTCGCCGACCCGGACGACCGGATCCGCCCGGGCGGCATGGACGCGCGGCTGCGCACGCTGTTCGGTATCCGCACGCTCCACGAGTGGTGGCCGCTCGACGCGGACACGACAGTGGAGTGCGACGGCTTCCGGGCCACGGTCTGGTCCGAGGAACTGGAGGCGGAACCGGGTGCGGAGGTCGTCTCCGCCTACCGGGGCGGCGAGCTGGACGGACTGCCCGCCGTGCTGCGCAAGGACCGCGCGTACTACGTGTCCACGCTCCCCGAGCCGCAGGCCCTGCGTGCCCTGCTAGGCCGGGTGGCGGCCGAGGCGGGGGCGGCGCCCGTGCTGGCCGGGCTGCCCGAAGGTGTGGAGGCGGTGCGCCGAGGCGAGCTGCTGTTCCTGCTGCACCACGGCCGTGGCAGCGTCACCGTGCCGGTTCCCGGCGCGTACGTGGACCTGCTGACCGGGAAGACCGTCGACGGCAACGTGGAGCTGGGCCGCTACGGCGTGGCCGTACTGCGTGGCGCGACACCGTGAGGAGCCGTGCGGCGGCCGATGTCCCGGGCCGCGACGGTACGTGGGAACCACGCCCCGCCGTGCGTTGGGAGGACGCCTTCCTCGGCGGCAACGGCCGGCACGGCGCCATGGTGTACGGGGATCCCGTCGACGACCGGGTCATCGTCAACCACCACACCCTGGTCCGTCCCAACGGCAGCGAGCACGCCCGCCCGCCCGAGCTCGCCGACGGGCTGAAGCAGCTGCAGGATGCTCTGCTGGCCGGGGACACGGCGGCGGCCGAGCGGTTCGGGGCTGATCACCCGCTGCTGTGGGTCCAGCCGTTCCACCCCGCGTTCCAGACCCGGGTCCGCCGCACTCCTTACCCCGCCGCTCACCACGCGGGGGCGACCCGCTACCGCCGCACCGTCGACTTCGCCACCGGGGAGATCCGCGCGTCGCACGACGACTGGCGCAGCCAGGTCTTCGTCTCGCGGGCCGATGATGTGGTCGTCCAGCGCATCGCCGGCTTCGGGCCGGCCGCGGAGGTGACCCTGGACCACGCGCTGCCCGGCGCACCGCCGCATCTCGCCATCGGGCGCAGCACCGTACTGACCGCCGACGGTGCCCGGTTGGCACTCCGGGTGGGCTACCCGGACAGCGAGCTCGCCTACACCGGCGTCACGACGGCCCGGGTGGACAGCGGCACGGTGACGGTGTCCGGCGAGGGCATCCGTATCGAGGGGGCACGGAGCCTGCTCCTGCTGACCCGGGTGCGACGCCATGCGGGCGACCTGGACCTCAGCGAGGAATGGGCGGCGCTGCCGGACGACGACTTCGCCACGCTGTTCGCCCGGCATCAGCCCCTGCACCGCACCGCCTACGAGCGCACCACGCTCACCCTGCATGCCGGCGCATGCCAACGGGAGCTGCCCGGAAGCGAGCTGATCCGGCTCTCCGGAAGCCCCGCACTTCTGGAGCGGCTGTTCGCGGCGGGCCGCTACCATCTGCTCTCCGCCTCCGGGGAGCTCCCACCGCGTCTGACCGGTCTCTGGACCGGCGACTGGGACACGGCCTGGTCCGGCGCGTTCACCACCAACGCCAATCTCAACCTGCAGATCGCATCGGCCGCAGCGGCTGCGCTTCCCGAGGTCTCCGAAGCCCATGCCCGTCTGGTCCACGGCCAGTTGGACGACTGGCGGGACAATGCGCGCGCGATCTTCGGCGCCAGGGGGATCGTCGCCCCGTCCCACACCGACGGCGCGTCCGGCCACACCCGCCACTTCCAGCGCGCCTATCCGCTGCATCTGTGGACAGCGGGTGCCGACTGGCTGCTGCAACCGCTCCTCGAACACGAGGAGACCACCGGCGTCACCGACCCGCTTCTGACCGATGCACTGGTCGAAGTCGCCGAGTTCTACGAGGACTTCCTCACCCGGCACACCCCGGACGGCGCCCTTGTGGTGGTTCCCTCGTACTCACCGGAGAACCGCCCGGCCAACGCGAGCTGGGGAACGGTCAACGCCACCATGGACATCGCGGCAGCCCGTCACGCCCTGACGACAGCCGCCGACCGCTCCCCCGGACACCCCGCCGCCACCGGATGGCGCACCCTCGCCGGCCGGCTCCCCCGGTTTCTCGTCAACGAGGACGGGGCCCTCGCCGAATGGTCGTGGCCCGGCCTGCACGAGACGTACGACCACCGCCACCTCAGCCACCTCTACCCGGTGTGGCCGCTGACCACGATCAACCCGTACGACACCCCGGAGCTGGCCCACGCCGCACACCGCGCACTTGAACTGCGCGGATCGGAGAACGACTCCGCCCACGGCCATCTGCACCAGGCCCTGATCGCGGCCCGGCTCCGGGACGGCCGGCGGGTCCAGGACGCGCTGGGAGCCGTACTGGCGGGCGACTACTTCCACACCTCGCTGATGAGCGCCCACTATCCGGCCCGCAATGTCTACAACGCGGATGCCGCCCATGCGCTGCCCGCGGTGGTCGTCGAGATGCTCGTCCAGTCCGCACCGGACCGACTCGTCCTGCTGCCCGCTCTTCCCGCCGGATATCCGGCCGGTGAACTGCGCGGCGTACGGACCAGGTTCGGGGCCCGTCTGGATCTTTCCTGGTCCGACGACGGCCATGCCACAGCCGTCCTGCACCCCACCCGTGACGCCCGCGTCGATGTGCGCGCGGGCGACGGGCTCACGCTCTCCGAATCCGTGACACGGCGCTCCACCGAACCCCCCACCAAGAACTCCGCCGGAACTCCCGTGGCTCTACTGGACCTGACGGCCGGCGTGGACCGCACCCTCGCTCTGAGACCGCGGTAGCACTTCCCCCCACCCACCCCCCCCCCGCACCATGGAAGGGACACCCATGGCACGACGCACCCTCAGCAGGTTCGTACTGGCACCCGCGGCCGCGGTGGCCGCCCTGATCGGCTTCGCCGCCGCTCCGGCCCAGGCCGCGATCTGGTCCTCCTCGGACCAGTGGGGCAACTACACCACCAGCGACGGCTACACCCTGTACAACAACATCTGGGGTTCGGGCGCGGGCGCCCAGACCATCTGGGCCAACTCCTCCAGCAACTGGGGCGTATGGGCCGACCACCCGCACACGGGCGGCATCAAGTCCTACCCCAACGCCAAGAAGGTCGTCGGCAAGTCCATCACCTCCCTGGCATCGCTCTCCAGCAACTACAACGTCACCGTCCCGTCGGCCGGTGACTACAACACCTCGTACGACATCTGGGACACCGACTACGACTACGAGGTGATGCTCTGGGTCAACTACAACGGCGCCGTCGGCGCCCTCGGCACCTCGCAGGGGACGGTGACGCTCGGCGGTCACACGTGGACCGTCTACAAGGGCGACAACGGCTCCAACCAGGTCTTCTCGTTCCTGCGGACCTCGGACTCCACCTCGGGCACGGTGAACATCCTGCCGATCCTGAAGTGGATCAAGGACACCAAGGGCTGGTGGGGCAACGAGACCATCGGCGACGTCCAGTTCGGCTACGAGATCACCTCGTCGGCGGGCGGCCTGGACTTCATGACGAACGGGTTCAGTGTCTCGTCCAGCTGACCTGCTGACGGAGGGAGCCGGCCCTGCTCGGGGCCGGCTCGTTCGTGTTGTCCGTCTTTTTCCGGACCAAGGACTGGATCGGAAACTGGTCGCCCTGCAGCCGTTCTCCGTCCGTGGGTGAGCCCTGTCCTGTGCTGGGTGGACAGGACGACGGATCTATCCGATTGCGGACGGAGCCGATGGCTTGACATCGTTCGGGGCGTCGTCCGCGTCTGAATCATGAACTGAGGAGGCATCCGCGTGGCTGTCGATCCGGAACGTCGTCTGGCTCTCCTTGGAGGTGGCTTCTCCACCGATGACGATGGCCTGCTGGATGACTGGGTGCTAGATCAGGTGCGTGCTCCTCGGCCCAAGGTCTGCTTCGTTCCGACAGCCAGTGGCGACGCCCCCGCTTACGTCGAGCGATTTCTCGCGGCGTACCAGTCACGTCCCTGCGAGCCCAGTGTCTTGCGGTTGTTCCGGCGGGAGCTCGATGACGACGCTCTGCGAACGTTCCTGCTCTCTCAGGACATCGTCTATGTGGGTGGGGGCAACACCGCGAACCTGCTGGCGGTGTGGCGCACGCACGGCGTTGACCACATACTGCACGAGGCCTTTGCCGGCGGGACCCTGCTCTGCGGTATCAGTGCCGGCGCCAACTGCTGGGCCGAGGGCTCGCATACCGACTCCTTCGGGCCGCTGACCCACCTCGCTGACGGGTTGGGCCTGCTGTCCGGCTCGGTCTGCCCCCATTACGACAGTGAGCCGGGCCGTCGAGCGTCCTATCAGGCGGCCATCGCAACCGGCGAACTTCCGGCCGGTTGGGCAGTGGAGGACGGCGTCGGTGCCCTCTTCACGGGCGGCAGGTTGACGGACTCGGTGACTCGCACACCTCAGGCCCGTCTGTATCGGGTAGAGCCGGACGGAGGTAGCGGAGTCAAGGAACAAGCCCTGCCATGTCGTCCGCTCGTCACAGCGCACCGGCCCACTCCGACCGCGTGAAGTGGTGATGTGTGAGCCACTGGGCTCTCAGCTGAGAGATTCCGGACCATGAATGCGTTCAGTAGTGCCATTCCGCGTTCCTCCATGCAGGTGGAGGGGGGCGCGGCGTGCTTGGTAGGTGGGCCGCGCCCTGCGCAGTTTTCAGGGCTGACTTTGTAGCGCAGCCACCCTCCGCCAACATGGTCCACACCCATCAGGTTCACGACGCCGGGCGGCGAACTCCCCGCGTTCCGCCGCACGGCTGATCCCGTCGGCCGGAACGGACCGCGTCCTCAGCGTGGAACGACGGTGGAGACGCCCCCGGGCCCACCGCTCCGGGACGGCGAGGCGGCCAGCCACCGAGCGGCCTCCACCCATCGGTCCGGACGGCACGCCTCCAGCAGCGAAGCGAACCGCTCGGGGCGGGCGAGCAACCGCCGGTCCTGCGGGTGCAGCGCGGTATACGCCAGCAGCCAGCCCGCCAGCGCGTGCCGGTCGACGGGGCCGGGGCCGGGGCCGCACAACTGCGCGGCGTACCTCGCGAGCGCCGCATCGGCATCACCCGCGACCAGCAACTCGTCGGCTGTCGGCGCGGGACCCGTCCTGGGCTCACGCAGCATGTAGAGCCGGCCACGGTCGTCCTGCCAGTACCCACCGCTCGAGCGCGGGGTGACCACCGGTGCTCCACCCGGCGCAGGGTCGGCGCCCGAGCGCAGCGCCTTGATGAGCGTGTCCCTCTCGTCCTCGCTGCAGCGCAGGTTACGCAGGCGCCATTCCACCCGGTGGCTGACCGCCGAGGCTCGGGCCCGGGCGTCGGTCGCCGGCTCCACCTCGTCCCTCAGCCAGCCGTCGACGGTCTCGGACAGCCGGGTGACAAGCCGTCGTCCGGGCAAGGTGAGCTGGGCCCGCGTGGCCAGCGTGCGGAGCACCATGCGGGTCTGAAGTCGGCGCAGCGCAAAGAGGAACGGCGCCCGCCCGTCCGGGTCGAGGGCGGTGTCACCGATCCGCTCCCGCCAGAATCCGGTGACGCCGACGAAGGCGTACGCACCGTGGAGGAGGCCGGTCAGGTGGCGCGGATCGGCGCGCCACGGCGCGTAGTAGAGCTCGGACCGGTCGTCGTCGAGCAGGGGGAAGAGATGGAGCAACGCGCCCAGTTTGCTGTGCTGGAACTCATGGACGAGGGTTTCCGCGAGGGAGAGCCCGTCGTCGGGGCGCGCGATCACCATGGAGGCGAAGGCGTCGCCGGTGGAGGCACTCAGTCCGGCGGGCGGCACCGGGAGGTCGTCACCACCGTCCTTGGCGCGCCAGGGCACGATCCGGCTGATCTCCTCGGGCCGCAGAACGCCGGGGCCCGTGCCTCCCCGGCGCAGGAGGGACACGGCGTCGTCGAACAGATGCTGCCAGGCACGGAGTTCCTCGGGGGCGAGACGGCCGGGGGCGATCGGTTCGTCCAGATCGCGGTACGGATCGAGGTCGTCCAGCTGCACGGCATGCGCTTCGGGCCCGACGGTCAGCCTGTGTACCGGCAGCCAGTGTGCCGACTCCGGCTCGGTGACAGGGCGTACCATCACGTCCGGCCCGTGAGCACCGCGAACCGTGAGCGTCCCGCCTGACACCACGGCTCGTACCGCGTGGAAATCCTCGTTCTCCGGGCCCGCCAGCCGGATCATCCCCAGCGCGGGCAGGCTGATGGTCGCGCCCCGGGCGGGCAGGAGCAACGCGGAGTCCGTACCCGCGTGCACGGCCGCCGTCGCGGCCACGGCCGCGATCTGTCCCGCGTCGACCCACAGCGGCGGACCGGATGCCGTTCCGTGCAGCCGGCGCAGGGTATGGGCGAGCCAGCTGCCGACCTGAGGGCTCAGCAGCAGAGCCTCGACCGGCTCCGGCGCCTGCACGGCCGCGGCCTCCAGCGTGGACCAGACCGTGCCTGCGTCCAGCGGACCGAGGACGCCGGGATCCGATTCGAACAGATGGAGGAGCTCACGCAGCAACAGGAGACGGCGGGTGCGTTCCCCGCGGACCAGAAATGCGACAGCCTCGCGCGAGCCGCCACCTGCGGCAAGCTCGTCGAACAACGGGCCGGGCATACGGATCGGGGCGTACACATCGCTCCTGTCGTGGACTGATTCTCCTGGCCCTGGTAGCTATTCGGCCCGTCCTGGTTCGGGGTTGCCCATGGCGTTGGTCCGGGCACGACGTAGCTCTTCGAGCAGCCGCGGACCTGCAAGTGGAACAAGGCGCCGCAGATCGGCGACGCACACGGAGGCCAGATCCATGAGGTCGGACTCGAGGTGATCAGGTGTGTCGTCGGCGGGTACCGGCTGGTACAAGGCGCGCTCCCCCTTCGCGAGCGGTGACACAGGATGCCACCGTTTACTCCATCATGACGATTCAGACCCCTTCCCGAAACCCGTGTGATCACGCCAGCTGATCACTGTTCCGGCCGGGGTGCGGCAATGAAGTCCTGTACAGCTGCCTTGAGTTCGGCAGCCCGGCCGGGATCGTCGTCGAGCAGTGTCACCGCGTCGTACAACTCCCACAGCCTGTCCGGCTGCGCTCGGATGGTGCGTACGATCCCGATCACATCCGTACGTGGCATCGTGTGCCGCGGCATCCGCCCGACGACGGCGGCCGGCAACTCGTTGACCAGTGCCTGGCGTTCGTCACGGTCGCTCATCAGCGGATACGCCAACAGTGACTCGATGAGCCGAGCCAGCAACCCGCCCGGCGTGGTGGCACCGGGGCCGGGCGCGGCCGGCGGGTGCGACGGGCTGTTCTCGGTCCGTCCCGGCCGGTGCAGGAAGAGGCTGGGTACCTGATCGGTGCGGCCCGCCGTCCTCAGAGCGTTCATCCTTGCCTGTACGGCCTCGAAAAGAGCATCGGGATCCGGCAGCGGATCAGCGGGAAGCTCGCTGAGAACGATGTCCGAGAACACTCCGAGCCGCCGCTCCGGATCGTTGGCCGCCCGCTGTCCCCGGCCGGCCGCGAACATCAGGATCTGCTCGTGCGCCTGGATCCTCTGCCCGGCGGGAAGCCGCTCGCCGGGCAGTGAGTGCGGGAAGTTGTGCCGTTCGTCGAAGGTCTGACATGCGTCGATCATCCACATCTGCCGCCCGAAGCCCCGCACCGCGTCGCTCCTGAGTGCGCCGCGGGCGGATTCCACATCGATGTTGCGCCGGTCGGACACGGTGGCGTCGCTCGAGTAGAGCCGCAGGTGTTCGTCCGTGTCCAGCACGCCGTGACCGCCCCACCACACCCACAGCACGTCACCACTGCGGGCAGGGATGTCGGTGACGAAGGCGCGCCGCAGCGTGTCGTGGTCGGCCGGCCGGTACGGGACTTCCGGGTCTGCGCCGGACAGCGGTGCGAGATGGAGCAGGATGTTGGGGTCCGGAACGCCGCATGCGAGCAGCCATTCGCGAAAGCGCAGTGCGTCCCGCACCGGTCCGGGAAGGTTCCAGTCCGGGCCGGCCGCGTACTGCTCGATACCGATGACCAGGGCGACGACGCGGTCGGGTGCGACGGGTCTCCGGATCACGGCAGGCGCTCCCCGATCGCACGGTAGACGGCTGGATCGGTCCAGTAGGCGCTGTGCGCGACGGGAAAGGGCTGCCGGCTGTCGGTTGCGACGTCCTGGGCGCGGCCGGGGAAGAGCGGCTCCGCCGCGTGGCCGAGCAGATCACGGCGGTCGTAGACATTCAGCCACGACGGGACGTGGGCGGGCAGCGGATCCGGGTGGACCAGCGCGGGCAGCGCGCCCGTCTCGTACAGGAAGGGACCCTGCGAACCTACGGTGACCAGCAGTTCGACGCCGGGCAGCGGGGCCGATATCAGGGTGTCGAGGGAGATGATGCCTCCGAGGCTGTGGCCGAGCAGGACCACAGGCGGCTCCTGCCGCGTGACGAGATCCCGCAGCCCCTGGCGCATGTCCTCCCCCCGGGCGAGGTACTTGAGGATGTCACCGGCAGCTGGATGGGCGGCGTCGGTGAGGGCACGGCGCCGCCGCACGACGTAGCGGGAGCCGAGGCGTACGAACGGCTTGCCGGCCATGCGGAGCAGCGGGCCGCGGCCGGTGCCTGCCGGAGCAGCGCCGAGGCGCCCGGCAAGCTCTGCAACCGCGGCGTCCCGGGCGTCCCCCTCACCCTGCACGGGGCTGTCGGCTTCGATGGCGGCGGCGATGACGGTGGCGGTCAGCGCACGGGCCAGCACCCACGCCAACGTCTCCTGATCCAAGGCCTCGGCAGCGGGCGGTAGCAGGGGATTTCGCGCGAGCCCGGCCGCCGCTTCCGAGAAGCCCGGTCCGAGCAGCTCGGCCCGGGGCTCACCGTGTGCGGCAAGGTCGAGGAGGAGGGCCCGGGGGCGTTCATCCGGAAAGGCCGCGCCGGGCGGTGTGACGCCTGCGCTCGCACCGGCCGCCGCCGTCGCCAGTTCCGCCAGGGGGTCCTCGTACAGCCGGGCCCACTCCTCGGCCTCGTCGCCCTGCTCGCCGGGGCCTTCGGTGCTCCGGCCGGTCCCGGCGCCGGGTCCCTCCGGGATGCTGAGGCCACCTGCAGCGAGCCTGGCTCCGTACTGTTCACCCCACCGGTAGGCGACCAGGTGCGCGTCGGGCGCTGTCGTCGCAAGCCCCGAGGCGATCTGTGCCAGCAGGGTGGTGAGGCGTGGTTCACGCACACCTGTGCCGTGAGTGAAGACCACCGTGGTCATGTGTGCGCCCCCGTCGCCGTGTTGCCGTCGGCCGGCCCACCACCTCCCAGAGGCTGCGGACCGGGCCGAGGGCTTCTTCCTCCGTCGCTCCTGCCATTCAGATCGGCAGCGGTGCGATATCGCATTCGATGCGCTGGTGCAGCCTGGCCGATGTGTGCCAGGGATGGCCATCCCGCAGTACGCGTGAAAGCCCCTCGGTTGCAGATGAGTTGAGACGGTCGGCCTCTGCCGACTCTCCCAGGCCTCGCTGGTCCAGTGCGAGATTGGCCGTGCAGACGAGGGTGAGCGGGTGGTCAGCTCCCGCGGCCTCGATGAGCCTGGGAAGGATGGCCGCGTCAGCAGCTCTGGCCTTCGCGAAGTCCAGCCGGGCATAGTGATTGTTGGCCCGGCTCATGGACGCGGTGAGCGTACTGAGATGGTTTTCGCCCAGGTTGCTCTCCAACAGCTGCGACGCCTGGGCATCCAGGGCTTCGGCCTTGTCGATGTCTCCCTGGGCTCGCAGCGTGGCAGCCAGATTCACCCTGGCGAACTGGGTGTTCGGGTGGTGATCACCAAGCATCGAGCGATACGCGGAAAGCGTCCGCTCACCCAGCTCTCGGGATCCCACGAGGTCGCCGTTCAGGCGTCGCTCGACCATGGCGTGGGTCGCCGCGCAGAGGGCATCGGTGTTGTTCAGACCGTAGCGTGTGGTGAACCGCTCCAGCGTCTGCTCTGCCAGAGCGGCGCCCCCCTCGGTCACACCCGCCCTCCGACGGCACACGGCAAGATTGAGGGCTGCACGCATGGTGGACGCGTTGGTCTCGCCGAAGTGGTTGACATAGGCCTGGTAATTGGACTCCTGCAGCGCACGCGCCCCGAGGTAGTCGCCCGCCTCGCGGATGTCCATCGCCAGTCCGTTCAGCGTGTTGAGGGTGAGTCCGCTCACCGGACCGTACAGAAGTTCGCGCTGGCGCGCCGTCTCCTCGTCGACTGCCCTCGCAGCGTCGAACCGGCCGCCCACCCGGAGCGACACACAGTAGTCGTTCGCCGCGCTCAGGGTGGCAGGGTCCTCGGGCCCGAACAGGTCACTCGCCCGGGTGAAGGCTTCCTCGTCCAGATCGCAGGCCGCCTGGATTTCGCCCCTGTACCGCAGCGCACCCGCCATCTGCCACATGGAGTCGATGAGTTCCTCGTCCGGGATCTGCGCACCGCGCGAGATCGCCAGGGCGCGCTCGTTGTGCACGAGCGCCTCGTCGGGGCGCCCGATCAGTCGCAGATAGAAGCCGAGGAGCTTGGTGATCCTGATGACGTGCAGGTCCTCGTCCCCGGACTGGGCCCGCCACGCGGACCAGGCCAGTCGAGTCTGTGCCGCGCCCGACTCGTGCGCACCCCAGTAGTAGAGGAAGAACACCATGTCGTAAATGAGGTCACGGACCCAGGCGTCGGAGCTCTCCACCGCTCCGGAGGCGATCACATGCGGCAGGATCGCCTGGTAGGCGGGCCACTGGTCCGGTGAGGCGGGGGCGCCGGGCTTGGCCGTCGTGAGCAGCAGGTGGGCCGCCCGCGTCATCCTGGCCCGTTCCTCGGGATCCATCCTGGCCACGATGACGTTCTGCATCAGCCGGTGCATCTGCAGGGAGGCCGTCTTGTGGTCCAGTCTCACCAGGGACAGTTTGCTGAGGTCACGCGTGGCGCGGGCGAGCAGCAGCGGGTCGCGCAGGACGGGGTCCAGCTCGGGGGTGATCTCGACGTTGCGCCCGCCCCTGAACAGGTTGAGCGGGATGGGTTCCGGCGCCATGCAGGCGCAGATCTCGAGGAGTTGGCGTGCCGCCGGACTGTCCTGCGAGAGACGTCCCAGCGAGATGTCCCAGACCGCTGCGACCGGCAGCGGGTAATCGGGGGACGGGTCGAGCTCCAAGATCTCGGGCCGGCGCTCCTCCAGCAGGGCGAGGTACTCGTCCACGGGCATACCTGTCGCGGCGTGCCAGGCGCCTGCCTGCTCGACCGCGAGCGGCAGGTCGCCCAGCGCCTCGGCGAGACGGCCCGCGTCATCAGCACTCAGGCCGCGGGCGCGGCGCTGCAGCAGGGTGACGCTCTCGTCCCGGTCGAAGACGTCGACGCTCAGCGGCGTGGCGACGCGTTCCCACTCGCGGTTGCGCGAGGTGATGATGATCTTGCCGGGACCGCCGTTGGGAAAGTAGGACCGTACCGCCTCGATGTCCTCGGCGTTGTCGAAGACCAGCAGCCAGTTGTCGAACGGTTTGCCGGTGCGGAGCGCCTCGCGCACGGCCGGCACCGCGGCGTTGGCCTGCGGGCCCACCTCCAGGCCCAGGCTGCGGGCCAGATCGGCAAGAGCGCCGAGGATCAGGTTCTCCTGCTCCGCCGGGATCCACCAGATGACGTTGAACTCGCCGCTGTGGCGGTAGACGTACTCCACGGCGATCTGCGACTTCCCGACACCACCCATGCCGTGCAGCGCGTGCGGGAGGACGGCTGTGGTCTCATCTTCCCGCAACTGCCGTTCGACTGCCGCCAGAAGACTCTCCCGACCGGTGAAGTTGGGGTTCTTGGGCGGCACATTGCCCATGATCTTCGGCTGGCCGGTGCGGACGAATCGTAGCTCCGGTGCTGTGACTTCCATGTTCTGGCCGGCCCTCCGGGCATCCTGGTCAACTGTTACGGGTGTCGTGGGCGACACGGATCCTCCTGGTGGAACGGTCGGATGCGACCGAAGAGCGGGGGCATTCTCATTCACATCAAATGCCTCTTTATCATCTCTTGTCGCCTCCGTTGCCGAGACCGCGCCGCCGTGCAGCAGCTCGCCGTTCAGACGCGCTGCCCGGCGCCGGTAGGGGGTACCCCCCAGTGCACGCAGGACGGCCAGTTCGATGCGCAGCCACGCCTGACCGCCCTCGCGGTCGGGCAGCGCCGCCTGCGCCGGGTCCCGCAGGGCCGCCCGGAGCCGGATGCCCTGCGCCCGACTGGCCCGCGACTCCGCCAGCAGGCCTACCGCTCGGGCGAGTTGGGTGCGGTTGCTCGTTGCCAGCAGCGCTTCGCGTACGCCGTCGGCAAAGTCGGGCCCGCCTTCGCCGTCCCGTTCCCAGTCGATGAGGCCGCCCATCATGATCTCGGCCATATGGTCGGGGCCGGACTCGGGAAAGGCCCGGTCACGCAGCTCCTCGATGACGTCGAAGCGCATCGGGGCCACGGCCAGCAGCACGGCCAGCTGGCGTGCGAGCGGACTGGCCAGCGCGACGAATCTCCGTACCGCGTCCGCCGCCGCGCGGGGGCCGTCGATCCTGGGGGCCCGCAGACCGGGTGCGGACACGCCCTTGGCCATGGCTCCGGCCAGGACCACCGGCAGCGCCCGCCGTACACCGCGTTCACCGGTGACGAGATCGGCCCAGGCCCGGAACGAACCGGGGCGGAGGCTGAGGACGGGTACGGCGACGGATCCGTCATCCGTATCGGGCAGCGTGCGGGCATGGTCGGGTACGCCGTGCGGCGGATGGCACAGGAAATGCCGGTTGAGGGCGCCGAATCCCGCTGCGTCCAGCCGGGCCCGGAAGGGATAGACCGAGGACCGGTGACGCAGATACGGGGGCAGCAGATGGACGAGTGCCGTGGGGCCGGATGCCGAAAGTCTTCCCAGCAGTTCGTCGGCCCCGCGCTCCGCCCAGCCGGACGCCAGCCCGTCGGTGACGACAAGGAAGAGCCGTGACCCGCGGCCGTCGAGCAGCTCCGCGGGGTCGGCCTGCCGGTTGCCCGGCCAGCGCAGGACCGGCGACGCTCCGCCGGGCAGCGAGACATCGACCGTACGTACGTCCCGGAACGCGCCGCTGCGCACCGCCTCATCGGCCAGCCGGCTCACGGTACTGCCCCATACGGCCATGGTGGGCGCGCTGTCCACGAGCAGCATCAGATCGAAGGCGCGCTCCTGGACCGGCTCGAGGTAGGGGATCCACAATCCGTCGATCAGGCCGTACTCGGCGGTGCGTGCCTCGTCGAGACGGCTCAGGTGGCGCGAAGGGACGCGCCGGCCGAGCCCGCGCAAGGCCTTGGCCAGGTGCAGCGGCACCACACGCCGCGCGGGATGCGCCCCTCTCGGGAGCACAGCCTCCGGCAGGCCGGCCCGCGTCTCCTCGATCGTGCGCAGCACGAGATCGCGGGTGTCCACGCCGGCCATGCCCCCGGCGGGCACGACTTCCGGCGATCCCGGATCCGATGGAGCGCTCGCGACATCGGGGAGGGGCAGCTCGTCGTCGGATAAGAGCTCCGAGGCGCTGTCCGGCTCCCCGTGGGAGGACCGGCCCGCTCGGCGCCATGCCGCCGCCAGCCAGAGACCGTCGCCGAGGTCCCGCCAGCTCGCGTCGCCGTCCGTGTCAGGGGTGACGATGCCACTCGACGTGGCCGTCGAGTCCGGGGCGCGTTCCCGTGGCGAGCCGTTCATCAGCGGCCTTTCGAGAGGTCGCGAAGAAGCATCTCAATGAGTTTACGCCCGTCGCTGTCGGCCCGGAATCCGTGAGCCGTGGTGAGTTGCACGGCGTTCAGCAGCTGATCGACCGACTGCGTGCCGCCGCCGTCCAGGCGCCTGACGAAGTCGTCCACGAGGTCTTCGATCCCTTCGGGCCGTTGGTGCAGATGGCTGACGACGATGGAGACGAGCTGCTCGCGGCTGGGCGGCCGCATCTCCAGGGGCAGACAGCGTCGGCGGAAGGCGGCAGGGAATTCGCGTTCACCGTTGCTTGTGATCACGACGACGGGGAACTCCGCGCACTCGACCCGGCCGGACTCGATAACGGCCCGGCTGTGGGGGTCGTCGGTGAAGACGGATACGTCTGCCGCACCGGCCCGTACCAGTTCCGGGATCTCGTAACTGCCGTTCTCCAGCACATGGAGCAGGTCATTGGGCAGGTCGATGTCGCTCTTGTCCAGCTCGTCCACGAGCAGGACACGGGGACGTGCATATGCGAGGAGCGCTGTTCCCAGTGGGCCGAGGGTCAGGAAGTCCCCGAGCTCGGGGGCACTGCCCGGGGCGTCCGCCGCCGTGTCCGCTCCGGCGCGCCAGGCCGCGATGGCCTGCGCCCGCCCGATGGCGTCGTACTCGTACAGACCGCCGCGCAGAGTCGTGCGGCTCACGATGCTCCAGGGCAGCACGCGGCCGAGCCCCAGTTCCCGCGCGACCAGGTAGGCGAGGGTCGACTTGCCGACCCCGGGTGGCCCGGTCACCAGCAGCGGGCGACGCAGCAGAAGCGCGGCGTTGACCGCGTCGACCTCCTCGTCGCGTAACTGGGGGCCCTCCTGCACGATACCGAGTCGGCGCAGCGCCGACTGAGCGTCGTCGGGCGGGGCCTGCTGCAGAGGACTCCCGGAGAACACTCTCCAGGGCGGCGGCGACGGAAGATCCGGCAGCTCCCCTGCGGGGGCCCGCCCAGTTGCGTGGAACACCCTCCAGGAGGGCGGCGTGGCCGGCCGCGATGCCGAGTCCTGCTCGGTCATGCCGTCAACTCCTCACAGTCGACCAGGCGGTTGGGGTCGTCCCAGAAAAACGCAAGATGTCTTCCCACAAACAGGGAGCCGCGATCCATTCCCTCAGCTTCCTTACGTAACTGGCTTACTTTCGCGGGCAGTTGCGACGGTGTGTGGGCGAGCAGCAAGGTCAGCACCTCGCCCGACAGGTCGGGGCTGTCCGGTCTGCAGTCCCAGGCTGCAAGGCCCACTCCCTCGGTGATTGCGGCGATGAGTGCTTCCAGACCGTGGCCGGGCAGTGCGGGAACGTCGAGTATGACCGCGGTCAGACGTGGCTCCGATGCCAGCGTGGCACGCCAGCGCTCGAGTTGCCCGCTCTCCTCGCCGTGCCAGCGGTACGCCTCGGCTACACCGGCCTTTTTGAGCCGCCGCCAACGGGCTCGCCACCGTCTCAGCTGCCCGGGGTCACGGGTCCTCATGCGCTCGAGGCTCCGCAGGTGAATATGGTAACGAAGACCGATCGGCAGCGGCTCCCGAGTCCGCGTACCCAGTTCGAGCCGGGCCATGTCGTGATTGAGGAACTGGAACGGCAGTACGAACTCGACCTGCACAGGCGCGTCGTTGTCGATCTCCGCCACATCTGCCCAGCGCGCCTCGCCGCGGCCGATGGCACGTTCGACCGCCGTCGCCAGGGTGCCGGTGGTCGCGCGTTCCACATCTCCGGCGACCGGCTCCCAGTAGCCCGGTGCCGCATTGACCCAATGCCGTACGTAGATATCGGCCGAACCGTCATCGGCGGGCTCCACCATCACGACGAGACAACGTGGCACCTCCGGGTCGGTCCTCGGTAGAGCCGCGATCGCGCGCCTGCGGGCGTCCAGAGCCCTCATGGCCTCCGGGCCGGCCTCCCTCGCCCACCGGTCCGACCACTCCCTCAGCTTCTCGCGAAGTGCCGGCTGCTGCTCGACCGCGAGGATCTCGACGAGGACGAGGGCCGGGGGTAATCCGTCGGCCTGCGTGTTGACCTCGCGCAAATAGTTGAAGCACTGGGAGGGGGAGTGCCCGTAGGGAACGTCGACACCCAGCTCGTGGTTGAGGACCGCGTGCAGACGGCCGTCGTCGGCGCCCCGCACCTCGGCGAGCAGCCGCCCGATCTCCTGCACCGCGGTGTCGTCGAATTCCGGTGGCAGTTCCGGAATGGGCTCACCCGGCCATGCGCTCCCCGTCAGCCGGGCCAACCGGGCCGAGTCCTCGGGGCCGGCGACGACGCTCACGCCGAAGACGAGCGCGTCGAGACCTCCGTCGCGCTTCAGCACGTCCATGACGAGAGACAGCATGTCGACCCGCGGGCTCTTCCGCAGGTAGGTGATCTCCGCGCCGAGCTGCATCCCGACGAATGCCACGAATTGAACGCACTGGTCAGGATCGCGCACGCAGTCCAGCGCGCATAATTCGTTGACCAGTGCCCCGATCAGATACGCATCGGCCTCGCCCGGCCTCTGCGGCACGTATGCCACCACCGACCATCCCCCGCCGAGCCGGTACTCCTCCACAACTGATCGCGAAGTTATCACGTCGAATCTGCAGCAACCAGATTCGCTCCCAGGCCTGTTGACCTCCTTTTCCACCACAGGCCCCCTGTGCGGCCCGCAACTCCGGCGGACCGGCCACCCGAACGGGTCACCTACCCCGCACCGGTCAGCCCGGAGCCGGCCCGCTGCTCTCCCGTACCGTCAACTCCGGTGCCAGCAGGACGACTTCCTCCACCCCGCGACCGTCGAGCTTCGCGACGACCTGCTCGACGGCGCGCCGCCCCATCTCCTGGGCCGGGATGGCCACCGAGGTGAGACGCACCGAGGCCTGGGAGGCCACCTGCTCGGGGCAGATCGCGACGACCGACACGTCCTCGGGCACCGCTCGTCCCTGCTGGCGCAGCAGGTTGAGCAGCGGCTCGACGGCCGACTCGTTCTGCACGATGAACCCGGTGGTGCCCGGCCGCTCGTCGTAGATCCGGGCCAGCGTCCGGTCCATCGCCGCGTACCCGCCCTCGCAGGGCCGGTGCAGCACCCGCACCCCGGCCTGCTGCGCCTTCGCACGCACGCCGTCCACCGTGCGCTCGGCGAAGCCGGTGTGCCGCTCGTACACCGCGGCCGCCTCACCGATCACCGCGATCTCGCGGTGTCCCAGCCCGGCAAGGTGCTCCACGCAGAGCGCCCCGGTCGCCTCGAAGTCGAGGTCCACGCACGTCAGCCCGTCGGTGTCGGCGGGCAGACCGATCAGCACAGCGGCCCGTCCGGACTCCCGCAGCAGCGGCAGCCGCTCGTCGTGCAGCTCCACGTCCATAAGGATCATGGCGTCGGCGAGCGAGCTGCCCGCGATCCGCCGAACAGCCGCCGGACCTTCCTCCCCGGTCAGGAGAAGCACGTCGTAGCCGTGCGTGCGTGCGGTGGTGGCCACCGCGATGGCGATCTCCATCATCACGGGCACATACATGTCGGTGCGCAGCGGCACCATGAGCGCGATGATGTTCGTCCGGCTGCTCGCGAGCGCGCGGGCCCCCGCGTTGGGGTGGTACCCGAGCTGTTCGATACTTCGCTCCACCCGTTCCCGGGTGGACAGGGAGATGGACCGCTTCCCGCTGAGGACATAGCTCACCGTGCTTGCGGAGACTCCGGCGTGCTGGGCGACCTCGGCAAGGGTGACCATTCGGCTCTCCATCACAGGACGACAGCGGCTCGGCGGCACGCAGACGGCGGCTGCCGGAGTTCGTCGACCGGCTGGGCGAAGCGCTTCGAATCCGCTTCGAATCCGACTCTTCCGTCTGTGACGTGCACGGACATGGCGAGCCTAGACCCGCTCGCAAATGCTGTCCAGAGCTGGTGTCGAAGCGCTTCGACACTGCCTGTGGACGGCACGTGCGAGCGGTACCGCCGGACGCCCTCCACGATGTCCGGCGCAGTACTGACGGCACTGACACGATAGGCCGTGGAGCCGGTCGACGAGGTCGAAGCCCGGCTCCACGGCCCTCATGCACCCCCATGTCCCGGCCGGGGCCCCGTGCAAGGCGGTGCGAGGCCGCCGCCGGGACGGCGGGGGCCTCGCCGCCGGTCAGTCATCCAGCCGTTCAGCCGTTCAGCAGAACCGGGAAGGACTCCAGGTCGTTCTGTGTCATCACCGGCAGCTTGCGGATCTCCTTGTCCGGCACCGCGAGCTGCAGCCCGGGGAAGCGGCTGAACAGCGCCGGAAGCGCGACGCCCGCTTCCACGCGCGAGAGCGCGGCTCCCGGGCAGATGTGCGGGCCGTGACCGAAGGTCATGTGCCGGATCGGGGCCGGCCGGGTGACGTCGAAGGCGTCGGCATCGGGCCCGTGCTGCTCGATGTCACGGCCGATGACCCGGTAGGAGATGACCACGCCCTCCCCCTTGGCGATCACGTCGTCGCCGACCTGAATGTCCTCCGTGGCGAACCGCATGAGCAGATGGGTGGTGGGGGTGTCCCAGCGCAGCGTCTCCTCGATCACCGTCTCCCACGGGATCTCGCCGTCGAGCACCTTGCGCAGCTGGTCCGGGTGGGCGAGCAGCGCGCGTACCGCATTGAGGATCAGCCCGATGGTCGTCTCGTGCCCGGCCGCCACCATGGCCTTGAGGTTGCCGACCACCTCTTCCTCGGTGAGCGGGTCCCCGCCTTCCTCGGCGAGGATGAGCGCGCTGGTGAGGTCGTCCGTCGGCCGCGCCGTCTTCTCACGTACCAGTTCGGCATAGAAGACGTCCAACTCGGCCAGCAGCGCCATACGTTCGTCGTGCGGAGTGAGCATCGAGAAGAAGGCCTTGTACTTCTTCGTCAGCATCGGGTACTCGGCTTCGTCGACGCCCATCAGCATGCCGACCACCCGCATCGGCAGCGGCTGCGCGAACACGGACTTGAGGTCGACCACGCCGTCCTTGCCCTGTTCGGCGAGAGCGTCGAGCAGTTCCTCGGTGAACTTCTCGATGTGCGGACGTATCGCCTCGAGCCGGCGCGGTGTGAGCGCCTGGGAGGTCTTGGTGCGCAGACGCCGGTGTTCCTCGCCGTCCACGGTGAACATGGAACGTCCGGCGTCGATCATGCCGATCAGCGGCCAGGCATGGGTCACCTCTCCGCTCTGCCAGAGCCCCCATGCGTCGATGTCCTTCACCAGGCGGGGATCGACGAGCAGTTGACGGGCGTCGGCGTGCTGGGTGACGGACCAGGCCGGAACGCCGAGTAGCTCGATCCTGGCGAGCGGTCCGGCGTCGCGCAGCCGCGCCGTCTCGCCGTCCAGGTCCTGGACCATCGGATCGATGACGACGGTTTCACCGGCCGCGGCGGCCTGGTGGGCAGCGGCATGAGGGCAGTTCACGAGACGTCTCCTGTCGTACGTACGGGGGTGAAGAGGACGGGGAGCGATTCCATCCCCCGCAGGAAGGCGGACTGCCGCCGCACGAGCGTCTCCACGGGCACGGCCAGGTCGAGATCGGGCAACCGGTCGAGGAGCACCTCGATTCCGGTACGGGCGATGGTCTCGGCGATCTCCTGGGCGGGGAACGGGCAGCGGTACTCCCCGTGGCTGAATGCCAGGTGCGCACTGTTGCCGCCCTGGCCGGAGGGGTGACCGGTGGAGAGATGCTGCCGCACGTGCGGGTCGGAGTTGGCCGCGCCCAGGCCGAGCAGCAGCATGTCCCCGGCCTTGATGTCCCGGCCGGCGAGCCGGGTGTCCCGGGCCGCCCAGCGGCCGGCGAGGATCGACGTCGGGCTCTCCTCCCAGAGGACCTCGTTCATCGCCTCGCCGACGCTGTGCCGGCCGCCGGAGAGCGAGTCGGCGAACTGGTCGTCGGTGAGCATCAGCCGTAGCGAGTTGGTGATCCAGTCGGCTGTGGTGAGGTGTCCGGCAGCCGTGATGGCCATCAGGTCGAGGGCGTACTCCTCGTCGGTGAAGGGCTCGTGGTACGCCATCATCCGCGAGGTCACGTCGTCCCCGGGTGCCGCCCGCTTGGCCGCCACCAGCCGCTGCATGTGCTCCCCGAACCGCCCGTACGCGCTCTGCGCCTCGGGGCCGCCGTCGGCCAGGTCCTTCAGCACCCGGGCGATGTCCGCTCCCTCCTCATCGGGGAAGCCGACGAGCCGGGCGAGAACCAGCACGGGCAGTGGCTCGGCGAACTCGGCGACAAGGTCGGCCGTACCCCGTGTACAGATGCCGTCGATGATCCGGTCGGCCAACTCCTCGCAGTGGCGGCGGATTTCGAACGGGTCGGAACTCTCCAGGGCGGCCCCGACCATCGCGGCATGGCGCAGGTGCTCGGCGCCTGCCGTGAAGTAGATCGACGGCATGGGCCGCCCGACCATCGGGAGCAGGGGCCAGTCCTCGGGAATGTGCTCCCACTGGTTCCACAGACCGACGTCCCGGGGGAACAGCTCGCCGTCGCTGGTGACTTGGTGCACTTCCCGGTAGCCGATGATCAGCCAGGCGGGGAACCCGCCGGGCAGTTCGACGGGCACGACGGGTCCGTGATCGCGGCGCATGGTGCGGTAGAGCGCTTGGGGCTCGGTGTGGAACTCGGGGCCACTGAGGGGCACGGCGGTCGCGCCGTGCCCGACGGGACAGCCACCGCCGAGGGGTTCCGCGGGCGCGGCGGGTGAGGGGCGCGTCATCGAGCTGACTCCTTTGGCGGCGGCTACTCGCGTTGTGTTCCCACGGTCAACGCGGCTCCACTATAGGGATGTCGGGTGAATCTTCCGGTGCTGATCACGATCATTCTCGTTACATCGTTGACCACTGAGACCTGACAACCGATCACGATTGATCACAAGCGCGGGCGAACCCCCCACGCCGAGCCCACCCGCGCGAGACCCGCCCTCACGAGGTGCGCCTCGGTACACCCCCCACCGGCCCCGCAACCACCGTTGACATGCACCTGCATAATGGTGAATCCTCGCGCGAGAAGTTGCTCGATCTGACCCATGTTCAAGCATCTGCAAACATCCGGTGCTTGGTACGAAGGGATGCATCCCGTGCGAAGACTTCACCACCGCTCCCGTTGGCCCGCCCTCGCCGCAGTGGGGCTCACCACCGCCCTGGCCGCCGCCCTGCTCGGCGCCCCCGCCGAACCCGCGCACGCCGCGACCCCTGCGAGCGCCGTGCTCGACGAGGCCCACAAGAGCGTCACATGGCAGAGCCCCGTCTACCCGAAGGGCACGGTCGGCGGCCCCACCGACTGTCCGCCCGCCGCCGAGGACCCGGACAACGAGGTCTGCGACCGCTTCGACCTCACCGTGTCGACTCCCGACGGCTACTGGGACGACAACCCGGAGGGCGGTGTACCGATCTCCATCGAATGGCAGAAGCCCGCCGAGGACTTCGACATGTACATCTACGACTCCGCGGGCAAGCAGGTCGCCTCCAGCGCGGGCACGGCCGACCCCGAGGCCACGGTGATCCCCCGGGCCGACGGTACGTACCACGTGATCGTCGTGCCGTACGACGTCACCGACAACTCCTTCACCGGCAAGGCATATCTCCCGGAGACGACCGACTCGGGGAACCTGACCTCCTTCGGCGGGGACCACGGCAGCTACTCCATCGAAGCCGGTGAACTCAAGGCGAAGGCAGACTTCCTCGCGGATGGACAACTCCGCCTCCAGGCGTCCCCCTCGGGTGAGTTCACCGACCCGGCCGGCTCGGCGATCATCCGCAAGCAGCCCACGGTGCAGAAGCACACCAGCACCTTCGACAAGGGCGACTACTACGGCATCCGCTCCCCCGACGCCGTCCTGCGTGTCTACAAGAAGCCGCTGCGCTTCGGCCTCTACAAGGCCGACAACCGCACCCGGATCTGGCAGGAGGACAAGCCGCTGCGCTGGTCCACCGGCGGCATGCGGCAGAGCCTGGAGCGCGGCGCGGACGAGCAGTTCTTCGGCGGTGGTGAGCAGAACGGCAGCTTCTCGCACCGCGACAAGACGGTGTACGTCGCCAACAACACCAACTGGAACGAGGGCGGCTACAACAACTCCCAGCCCTTCTACCTCTCCAGCGCCGGCTACGGCGTCTACCGCAACACCTTCGCGCCCGGTGTCTACCACTTCGGCTCCCCGGTCCAGACCGGCCAGCAGGAACGACGCCTCGACGCCTACTACTTCATCGGTGACGCGAAGAAGGTGATCGGCAAGTACACCGCCCTCGTCGGCAAGCCGTTCATGCCGCCGGTGTACGGCCTCGAACCGGGCGACGCCGACTGCTATCTGCACAACGCCAACCAGGGCGAGCGCCACACCCTGGACGCACTGAAGGTCGCCGACGGCTATACGCAGAACCAGATACCGCTGGGCTGGATGCTCGTCAACGACGGTTACGGCTGCGGCTACGAGAACCTGCCGGAGACCGCTAAGGGCCTCCAGGACCACAACGCCCAACTGGGCCTGTGGACCCAGAACGGCCTCGACCAGCTCGTCGACCAGGTGAAGGCCGGCCAGCGGGTCGCGAAGCTCGACGTCGCCTGGGTCGGCCAGGGATACGGCATGGCGCTGGACGCCTGCGACAAGGCCAAGTCCGGCATCGAGGAGAACAGCGACGCCCGCGGCTTCGTCTGGCTGCCAGTCTCCTGGGCAGGCGCGCAGCGCTGCGGCGTCCTGTGGAGCGGCGACCAGTCCCTGTCCTGGGACTTCGTGCGCTGGCAGATCCCGACCTACGCCGGCGCCACCATGTCCGGTATCGCGTACAACACCGGTGACGTCGGCAGCATCTACCGCCACGACGCCAAGATGTACGCCCGCGACCTGCAGGCCAAGTCGTTCCTGCCGGCCCTGATGACGATGGACGGCTGGGCGACGGACCTGACGACCAAGAAGAAGATCAACCAGCAGCCGTGGGTGGACGGCGAGCCGTACACCTCCATCAACCGCACGTACCTCCAGCTGCGGGAGCGCCTGCTGCCGTACCTCTACACCCTGTCCGCCGAGGCCGCGAAGACCGGCGTGGGCTCGGTGCGCCCGCTGTGGCTGGAGTACCCGGACGACCCCGAGACCCTGGGCGCGAACGCCACGTACGAGTACCTGGCGGGCTCCGACTTCCTGGTGGCCCCGGTTTACCAGGAAGTCCGACACCCGTGACGGCATCTACCTGCCCAAGGGCACCTGGACCGACTACTGGACGGGCAAGACCTACGAAGGCCCCACCACGGTCAACGGCTACCACGCGCCCATCGACACCTTGCCCCTGTTCGTGAAGGGCGGCTCCATCGTGCCGATGTGGCCGAAGGGCACGACGTCCTGGCAGTCCCGGGACCGGCACGAGCTGGACTACGACCTGTACCCGCAGGGCACGAGCACGTACACGCTGTACGAGGACGACGGCGTGACCAGGAAGTTCACGGAGGGCGCCTCGGCGACACAACGCGTACGCGTGCAGGCACCCACCCACGGCAAGGCGAGCACCACCATCAAGGTCGGCGCGAGCATGGGGAGTTACGAGGGCAAGCCTGCCACCCGGGCGTACCGCTTCACCGTGCACGGCAAGGACGCACCGTCACAGGTGGTCATGGACGGCAGCCGCCTCCAGCGACTGAACTCGGCCACGGCGCTCGCCTCGGCCGAGTCCGGCTGGTACACGGACCCCGCGACCGGAATCACGGAGATCAGGACACCGTCCGTCTCCACGGGCCGCGGCTTCACGGTCGAGCTGCGCAAGTAGCAAGCACGACGTCAGGGGCTGTCGTCGGACAGCCCCTGACGCGTTTCCGGGAAGCGGGGCCCGGGTGCGACAGGCTCGCTCTCTTCCACGGCGCGACAGCCCAGCTCACCCTTGACGGCCCGTAGATGTCACTTTCCTTGAAACCGCACAGGTCTTCGGGGTCCGGCGCTTCCCCAAAACCGTGACGTCCGCGTCGATCTCCGCCAGCCCCGTCCGGCCGGCGATGTCCCCCGAACAATCCTCTCAGCCCTCCGGCGCGCTGTCGGGCCTGTGTTGAACCCGCACTGTAATTGGTCATTCAAACGGGTCTCCGGGGATCCTGGGTGTTGAGCTCCTCAAGCAGCACGTGGTTCAGCGGGACCACGCTCAGGAAGCGGCCCCGCAGGTCGGGGTCGTCGATGGTGTCCGCCTTGCGCAGGACCTCCGCACGCGCCCGGGCAAGGAGGGCTTGAGCCTCGTCGCGGGCGCCGGAGGCCAGTAGGGCGCGGGCGGCGTCGTGCAGGATCTCCTCGGTGCGCAGTGCGGGCAGATCGCCGTGCTCGGCAAGCAGCGCGAGTGCCTGGCGCGCATCCTGGGTGGCGAGATCGGTGTCTCCGGCGGCGAGACGGATACGGCTGCGCAGGCTGTACGCAGCGATCTCGCTGCGTACCATTCCGGTCTCGCGGGTCTCATTGAGCGTGTGGTCGACCAGGCGGTGTGCGAGGTCTCGGTCCTCGTCGAGTTGCAGGAGTACTTCCGCATAGAAGTTGCGGACGATGGGGACGAGGCTGGCCAGCCAGGTCTGTTCGGTTTCCTGCCAAGCGGCCCGAATGCGTTCCAATACCTCAGGGCGGCGGGCCGGATCATGGGCAGCACACAGGGCGAGGAGGGCGTTGTTGTAGGCATGCCAGCCGCTGACGCCGCCTCGGTCCTCCTCGAAGCCGAGGGCATCCCGCAGGACGGTTTCGGCTTCAGTGTACGAGCCGGTCGCCAGGTACAGCTGGGCGAGATAGTTCAGCGCGATGGGGAGCTCGGCGCGGAACGGCTCGGCGCGGAGGCGGTCAGCGCAGCGTACGAGGCGCTCGCGGGCCTCGCCGATGCGGCCGGAGTCAAAAAGGCTGACGCCGATCTGCATCTCGTTGAGGTTGCGGGCGTGCTGGAGTACGGGATTTCCGGTCGCTCCGAGTCCCGGGTGGGATGCGTACAGCTCCTCGGCCTCGAATAGGACCTGCAGGCCGCCGACAAGGTTGCGCTTGGGTAGCTGGCGACCGTACTCGACCATCGTCATGAACAGGGTGGCCGCTCGGCCCGGCCCGTCGTACGCGCGAGCCCGACGAACAGCTTCTTCGAGCTTGGCCAATGAGGGCTGCAGACCCCGCACCGCCATGAGTGTCTTGCCGCGCTGGAGTGTGGCGCGGGCGATGAGGAGGGGGTCCTCGAGGCGGTGGGCAGCTTGTTCGGCCTCAGCCGCCAGCGAGTCGATGTCGGATGTTCCGGAACTGTTGGAGCCGCCTGTTCCGGTGGTGCCGCCTCGCCATCGCACCTCGGTCAGACTCAGCAGCAGCTCAATGGATTCCAGCAGTCTGCGGTCACGCTCCGGTGTGCCGGGGGTCAGCAGACGCGCGGACTCGATCGCGGTGCGGCAGTGCTGCTCGGCCTGTGTGAAGGAGAGTTCGTTCACGGCCACCGACCGCGCCAGCGCGTAGTGTGCGGCTGCGCTCTGTTCTGCGCGTGCACGCCCCGCCTCGTACAGCTGGTCGGCGATGAGGACGCGCAGTTCCCTGGGCAAGGGTTCAGAGCCCGGCAGTTCACAGAGCGCGTCGGCGAGGCGGCCGTGGCGGCCAAGCCGGGCGCCGCGGGACTGACCACCACGGATGCCGTACTGAAGGATGCGGTGCTCGAAGTCGTACCAGTCGGTGTGCAGGTGGCTCGCCCACGGCGGTACGTCGCCGGCGTGCCGTTCGCGGATCAGGCCGTGCTCACGCTCGATCCTGTGCAGCAGGTCCTGGACCTGGGAGTGCGGCAGACCGGCAATTTCGGCCACTGTGTGCGAGAAGAAGAACTCCCCCATGGTGGCGCCAATGACCAAAAGTTCTCTGGATCGCTCGTCGAGCTGCCCAATGCGGTCCGCGACGGCAGCGGGCAGGTCATGCGGCAGTGGTACGTCGGCACCGTCCGTCGGCCGCCAGAGTTTGAGGCACTGCTCCACGAAGATGGGCTGCCCTGCCGTCGCGTCCGCGAGCCGGTCGGCGAAGTCGGCCGGTACGTCGTAACTGTGCAACCGGCTCTCCACCAGCTCACGAACAGCCCAGCCCGGCAGGGGCCGCAGCACATGGCCGGATAGTAGCTCGCGGTGGTCGTCGCGCCACACCCGCAGCAACTGCCCGACGGCCTCCGCGTTGGCGGCGGTAGAGGGGGCGGATCCAAGCCCGAGGACGAGGCTGAGCGGTTCGTCCCCAAGCCGGGGCAGCAGCAGGTGCAGCAACTCCAGTGTGGTGACATCGCACAGCTGGACGTCGTCGATGATCAGCAGCAACGGCGCCGCTGCCCTGGCCTGTTCCAACAGGGCCTCAACAACCTGCTGCGTGACGGTGGTCTGAATTGGCCCGAGGCTGTCACCGGGGATCGACCCGCTGGTCACCGCGGCCTCGGCGAACTCCCGTCCGGCGGCGAACAGCATGCCGAGCCCGGGCACTGCGGCGGAGAGCACATCGGGGGCGGCGGCCATGGCACTGCGCCCCACGGCTCTCCCCCACCAAGCGCGTCGCGAAGGAGCGGGCGGGTGCGGTGGGCACAGCTGGTGAAGGGCGTCCATGACGGGTCCGTACGGACGGCGCGTCCCGATGCCGGGCGTGCAACGCACCAGCACCACCCGGCACCCCAGAGCTTCGTCAGCCGTGACGCGCCGGACGAACTCGACGAGCAGCGACGACTTCCCCATCCCGGACTCGCCTTCGATGACGAGGACCCCGCTGTGCCCTTCCACAAGGGCGTCCGCCACATGCGCAAGCGCGTCCAGACTCTCCGTACGGTCGACAAAAACCGCCGTCACGCTGCCCCCCGTTACACTCCGAAGACTCGGGCCTGAGCCAATTATGTGCAGCGGAAGACTATTTGACACACCAACATACGACCTGGAAGCCCGGGGTGCCGAGCAGTGCTCAAGTCCTGTGGATCAACCTCGGGTTGATGCGCGAAGGGCGTACCTTCCCGAATGATCCTGTGATGGTCATCGAGTAGGCCGACGTTGGCGCGCCGGTCGGGAAGGCACGCCCGTGCTCACGGTAGTCAACGAAGACGGAACGACACCACACGGCTCCCTGATTGACGAGATCGTCCGCGGGGGCGCAGGGCGGATGCTGGCCGCCACACTGGAAGCCGAAGTCAACGCCTGCATAGTCGTGTTGGCCGATCAGCGGGACGAGTCCGGGCGGCGTCTGGTCGTGCGCAACGGCTACCACCAGCCCAGAAGGGTCACCACCGCGGCCGGGGCGATCGAGGTCAAGGCGCCGCAGGTCAATGACCAGCGCGTCGACGAGACGACCGGGGAGCGCAAGCGGTTCTCCTCGGCGATCCTGCCGCCCTGGGCCCGCAAGTCCCCGAAGATCAGCGAGGTGCTGCCTCTGCTATACCTGCACGGCCTGTCATCGGGTGACTTCGTGCCCGCTCTGGAGCAGTTCCTCGGTTCCTCTGCCGGCCTCTCGCCCGCCACGGTCACCCGGCTGACGACGCAGTGGCAGGCCGATCACAATGCGTTCGGCGAGCGCGACCTGTCGGCCACGGACTACGTCTACGTGTGGGCCGACGGCATCCACCTGCGGATCCGCCTGGCCGAGGCGAAGTCCTGCGTGCTCGTCGTCATGGGCGTGCGCGCGGACGGCACCAAGGAGCTGATCGCGATGGCCGACGGCTACCGCGAGTCCGCTGAGTTCTGGGCCGATCTGCTGCGTGATTCTGCACGGCGCGGGATGCGCGCTCCGGTCCTCGCGGTCGGCGACGGAGCATTGGGCTTCTGGAAGGCCCTGGCAGAGGTGTTCCCCGAGGCCCGCCATCAGCGGTGTTGGGTTCACAAAACGGCCAATGTGCTCAACGCGATCCCGACGTCGGCCCAGTCCAGCGCGCGAAAGGCGCTGCAGGACATCTACAACGCCGAGGACCGCGACCATGCAATCAAAGCCGTCGCCGCATTCAAGAAGACCTACGGCGCGAAGCGGCCCAAGGCCGTCAAGAAGATCACCGACGATATCGACGAACTGCTGGCGTTCTACGACTTCCCGGCCGAGCACTGGGTTCACCTGCGCACGACGAATCCCATCGAATCAACCTTCGCGACGGTGCGGCTGAGGACCAAGGTCACCAAGGGCGCCGGCAGCGCGGCCGCCGCGCTTGCCATGGTCTTCAAGCTCGTCGAGTCCGCCCAGGCCCGCTGGCGCGCGGTCAACGCACCCCATCTCGTGGCGCTGGTGCGGGCCGGCGCCCGTTTTGAACGCGGCCACCTGATCGAGAGCCCCGAGGAGGCCGCCGCGTGAATGGCCTCAACGGCGCCGATGACCGTTCAGCCGAGGACGAGCACCAGCGATTCGCCCGCTACCTGCATGAGCTGGCCGCCGTCCGTGACGAAGACGAAGCCGATCTGGTGACCAGAATCTTGCGCGACTCGGACACGACGATGGCGCAGTCGGCCATAGTCCGCCACCTCGACCGTCATGCGGCGCAGTTGCTGACCGACGAGGGGTTCACCGCCTGGGCCCGCGCGATGGCCGAGATCAGCGCGGAGCGGGAGTTCCTCGCCCGCCGTCTGCGCGAATGGACCCTGCTACGGTCAATCACCGCGGGCGAGCCGTGGGGCTCGGAGGAAGTCACCACCGGATCCGACTGGTTCCAGCGCAAGGCCGTCGAGACCCTGTCCTCACCCGCCGTTCTCACCCTGCTCGCTGAGGCCGGAAGAACCCGACGCGTCCGCGCTGACGCCAGTCGCCGACTGCGTCAGCGACACCACCGCGACTCACTTGATCCACAGGTCTTGACTATTCCTCACTACGAGGACATCCGACTGGCCGAACTGATGCCGTCCTCCCGCGACTTCTTCGACCACACGATGCAGCGGGTGCGGGAGCTGGGCGGCACTGCCACGGCACATGCGGAGGAGCACCAGGGCGCGTTGAAGGTCTTCGTGGAGAGCCACGCTCCCCTGCTCGGCCCGGACAACTCATCGGTGTGCTAGGGGTACCTGCTCCGCAAACCGCGGCAAGCGGAGACCGTCACCCTCATGTGGCGTTGCGCTCACTCGCCTCGCGCCGATCGCGCTCCACGGCCCGGTGGTATGCGGAGTCCAACTCCCCCACCCCACTGCTGGGCCGCCCCACCCGCAGCAGCTCACGCCATCGATCCTGGCTCCAGTCGGCCGGTGCCGTCGTACGGATGAAGTCCTCGACCAGGGCTCGGAAGCGCGCGGGGTCGCTGTGGAAGGGGAAGTGGCCCGCGCCCTGGAAGATCTCCAGGCGGCTGCCGGGCATCGCCGCGTGCGCGCCGTAGGCATGCCGGACCGGCACCACACTGTCCCGCGATCCCCACAGCAGCAGCGTGGGCATGCCCTCCGCCAGATAGCAGCGGTCGAGCATGGTCACCACCTGGCCCCGCCAGTCGACCACCGACCGCAGGGTGCTGATGAACGCGCTGCGTGACGTGGCGTCGGGGAGGGCGTCCACCACGTTGAGCAGCTCCGCGGCATCCTGACCCAGGTCGGTGTCGAGAAGCTTGATCAGTCGGGTGAAGAGGTCGACCTGGCTGCGCATGCCGGGCAGTCTCAGCGAGGACAGCATGAGGTCTGCGCCCGGCAGCGACACCGCCCGCAGGACGGGGTTGACCTCACGCCCCACACCGCCTGTGCTCACCAGGATCAGGCGGTCGGTGCGCTCGGGAAACTGGTACGCGAACTGCATGGCCACGCCACCGCCGAGCGAGTGACCGACCAGGGTGGCACGCTCGATGTCCAGCACCCCCAGCAGGTCACGGATGCCGTTCGCGTACGCCGCCACCGAGTAGTCGGCCCGCGGCTTGTCGGAGGCCCCGTGGCCCAGGAGGTCGGGGGCGATGACGGTGTAGTTGCGCGCCAGATCGGGGATCAGATCCGCCCAGGTCGCGGAGGAGTCGCCGATCCCGTGGATGAGCAGGATCACCGGACCGTCTCCGGCGATCCGGTACGCGCGGCGGTAGCCGTGCACCACGTGGTGACGCAGCGGTACGTCCCGCCCTGGCACCGAGCGCAGGCGGCCCGCTCGGTGCGGGCTCGGTTCAGGTTCTGGGGCGCCGACCACAGGCTCTTCTCCCGTCTGTTTCTCCCCGCTTCCTCCAGCGTAGGACCTCCAACGCACAGGGGATTTCCAGGACGTTTCAGGCAGTGCGCCACTGCTCGGAGAATCCCGCCGGGAAAAAGCAGAAGGGCTCCCGCCGAACCGGCGTGCTAGCGCCTGCCCGCGAATTCGGCAACACAGACGTCGCAGTCGGGTGAGTCCGCGCACTCCGTGACCACCCCGGCAGACTCGCCGATGGCTTCCCTTGCGCTTACACGGTTTCGTGCCTGCTCCGCCGTGCCCGCGAACGCGGCCTGTATGGCTTCTCGGCTCAACCGCACGTACGCGGCGAACATGTTCTTCATGGACCAGCTGCGGGACAATCCCCAGCGCCGCCCCGTGGAGATGCCTGACACGCACGGCGAGCCCAACTCCCCCGTCCTCGCCATCGCCGACACAGCGGGGCCGGAACCCGAGGGGCTGTCCCCCGCCGCCTGCGTCGACTTCGCGATCGTCGCCGGTCCGCGCACGCTGCGCCCGGTGGCACTGTCGCAACAGCGGACGAACTCCCCCTCCGCCGGCCACGGCCGCCGCCGTCTCACTAGGAAGTCCCCTGCGTCAACTCGGCGGGGATACCTCGGGGGCTTCCCCCAGAGGATCACTGGGGGAAGCCCCCCAGTGAAGTCGGGGATTAACCCGGTCGCTCGGAGGACGCCCGGTCCCTAGGTTCTGGGGTGGAATCGAAACACCGTTCCACCAGCCTACGGAGGCCCCTCGTGACCGCCCCTTCGCACCCACAGACGCGCACTCTCCATCCGCTCGTCGCGGCCTTCGTGCGGTTCGTCGTGTGCGGTGGCGGTGTCGGGCTGGCGTCCAGCGGGGTACTCGTCCTGCTCAACGACCGGATACCGATGGCCGTTGCCAACGCGCTGGTCACCGTCGCCTCCACGGTCATCGCCACCGAATTGCACGCGCGGGTCTCCTTCCGGAGCGGGCGGAAGGGGTGGGGGGTCCATCTTCAGTCCGGGGTGACCGTCGCCGTGAGCTATGCGTTCACGACAGGGGCGCTGTTCTGCCTGTACGCCGTCCGGTCGGAGCCCTCGGCTCTGGTCGAACAGACGGTCTATCTGTCGGCGTCCGCTCTGGCGGGGATCGGACGGTTCGCGCTCCTGCGAGTCGTCGTCTTCGCCGACCGGACCCCCGCGCGCGATGCCTCACTCAGCAAGGACGCGGTGGCGATCGCTGCGTGAGGTCGCCACCTCCGGGATTCGTGAGGTGTGTCGCTGCGCCGCGTCGACGGCCCACGGCCTTCGCTGCCTACTCGGCCTCCGCAAGCCGTCCGGTGCGGCGGACACCTCCGTGTGCGTCACTCCCGTACGTCGTGATGACGTGGGCCGTTCCGCAGCGGCCGTTTCGGACCGCCGGGGCGGCTTCTCTTCACATGCCTACGGCATGTCGTCTGCGCGCCACTCCCCTGGCTTTCCAGGGCAGTTCGGGATCGGGTCCGCGGCTCGTCTTCCAGACGCGCGGCCCCGGCAGATTCCTTGCGCCGCAAGAACCCCGGCACGCGGACGCTGCTCTGCCGATCAGCCGAGAGACGGCCGGCGCCGACGGTGGACTGCGCATCGACGCCATGGCCGGTCTGTCCCCCCGACAACCTCGTCCTGAACCGATCGCCCCTGTTCGGCGCTCGGTGTGATTCCTTCTGCGGAAGCCGATCGGCCGCGTCAGCCGTGCCGATCCGGCAGAACACCGGACTGTCGGGAGCCGTGCGATGCCGAAGCAGATGAAGCCGGCGCGGACGAGCGCGGAGAGAACCACCGCGCCTGACTCTCATCAGCCCGGCCAGTTCACCATCCGCCACAGCAACTCCTCCGCGATCCCGGCCCCTCAGGCCGCCACGACGATCGCAACTCAGTCACGGAAAGTGATACTGCCTCGTCAACCGACTGCACTAAGGGTGTGAATAGTCAGATATAAGGAGTATGTCGTAGTCACTTTCAGTACTGACGGGCAGCTACGGTGACGGGCGTCGCGCCGACCGGGCATCGGCGCATGCCTGGCCCTCCAGCCAGGTACATGTCTGGCCCTTCAACTACCCGAAAGGAATGAGCGTGAACGCTCGCTTTGGCGTGAGCCGGGGAAAGACGCTTACCGTCGCAGCACTGGCCGCGATCGTCGCCTCGACCATCTCAGGATCGGCGTCTGCTCTCGCGGACGGAACCCCGGCACGCTCGGAACACTGGGGCGTGATCACCCGAAACACGACCGGCTCGCCCGTGGCCGACCTGCGGGACGGCCCGTACGCCATGTACGGCACGGCGGGATCTGTCACCAGTCCCCCCTATGGAAAGGGGAGCCTGGGAATCGCGGTGGGGTCGTCCGCCGAGAAGGTCGACTTCGGCAACGAGGTCGACTTCTACCGAGATCCGGTGCTGGGTCTGACGAAGGTCGGCTTCCACGTCTTCCAGACCGGGGAGAACGCCAGCACCCCGGGCACCTCACTGAACATGCCGAGCATCAGGTTCGAGATCGCTCCGAATCTGAATCCGGCCACGAGTCCGAGCGAGTACTCGACGCTGGTGTGGGTGCCCGATGCGGCCCCGGTGAAGAACCGTTGGAGCGGGTACCTTGACGCCACCAAGTCCGGCCATTGGTTCCTCACGGGCGCCATGCCCTGGTGCAACCAGACCCACATGTGCAAATTCACAGACCTGAGGGATTTCCTCGACGACGGCGGCACGGCGCCGATCATCAACAGCGTCGCAGTGGGCAAGGGCCGCGACAGCCTGTGGGTCGGCGCTGTCGACGGTCTCCGGATCAACAATTACGTCTACGACTTCGAGGCCGACGGCGTCAAGGCTCGTCGCGTCTTCTGATGCGGCCAGTCAAGCCTTGATCCACCGACCAGTGCCTGGTGGATAGGGTCTCGAGAAACGAAGAAGTGCCTTGTCACCTGCGCGGACGGGAGTTCTTCGGGCTTTCGCCAACGCGCAATCGGCAAGGCACTTCCGAGAGGCACGTTCTGCCTGTGCGGGCGGGCGTCTCCGCGGCGTTCGATGATGCGCATTCGATCGCGTACGCCGGACCGGTCCAGTGATGCAACCGGCCGAGCTGCGTGGGCTTTCGCACCCGGTGGCCGGGAGAGGATGTGCGCGCCAAGGGTTGGTTCGTTGGTACGCCTACGGCAAGAGTCCCGGCATCCGACGTCTACCCATGGGTAACTGCCGCTGATTTGATGTGTGTTGCCTGTTCCACCCCCACATCAGCAGAAGCAGGAGACCCCGTGCCGCTCACCGCGCTCCGTCGCACCCCCGGCGTGACTCTCACCGTCGCGCTCGTCGCCGTCACGCTGGCCACAAACGCTTCTCAGGCGTCGGCGGCCGACACTCCGTCGCTGCGGGTTCTGACGTACAACACGTTCTTGATGAGCAAGACGCTCTACCCGAACTGGGGGCAGGACCACCGGGCCGCGGAGATCCCGAAGGCACCCTTCTTCCAGGGCAATGACGTCGTGGTGCTCCAGGAGGCATTCGACAACTCGGCATCCGACGCCCTGGCCCGGAACGCGTCCGCTCAATACCCGTACAGAACACCGGTGGTGGGCAGGAGCAGGGCCGGCTGGGACGCCACGGGAGGTGCCTACTCGGCTGTGACTCCGGAAGACGGTGGTGTCACCGTACTGAGCAAGTGGCCGATCGTCCGTAAGGAACAGTTCATCTACAAGGACGCCTGCGGCAGCGACTGGTGGTCCAACAAGGGCTTCGTCTATGCCGAACTGAACGTCAACGGCACCATGGTGCACGTGGTGGGTACCCACGCGCAGTCGACCGACTCCGGATGCGGTTCGGGTGAGGCGGCGCAGATGCGCAGTCGGCAGTTCAAGCAGATCGACGCCTTCCTCGACGCCAAGAACATTCCCACGTCCGAACAGGTCATCGTGGCGGGCGACATGAACGTCGACTCCCGCTCCCCCGAGTACGCCTCGATGCTCGCCGATGCCGGACTGACCGGAGCCGATGCCCGCACCGGGCACCCGTACTCCTTCGACACCCGGGACAACTCGATCGCGTCCTACCGCTACCCCGACGATGCCCGCGAGGACCTCGACTACGTACTTCACCGCGCCGGGCACGCACAGCCTGCCGGATGGACGAACGAGGTGGTCAAGGAGCAGAGCGCGCCCTGGACCGTCTCCAGCTGGGGCACGGACTACACGTACACGAACCTCTCCGACCATTACCCGCTGATCGGTTTCGCGGGCCGGTAGAACCGTGTCGGCCGACCGGGTTCGGGGTCGGGATCGTCCGGGTCATACGTTGCGCTGAGCGACGCCGTCTCGACCGCAGCCGTGGTGCGGCGTGCGCCCGGGGGGGTGGGGCGTGCCGTGGGTGGCTGCGGGATCGGCTGTCGTGGGCAGGCCGGTCGCGCGGGACGCGGCCTGCGGTGATTCTCGTCCGGTCGGCCCGATGCGCGGGCTTGGTGCCTGTCTGCTGGGCGACCGGGGTGTGCGTGGGGCTTGATCAGTAGGCCGAGTTGACGTTGTCGATCGAGCCGTAGCGGTGGGCCGCGTAGTTGGCGGAGGCGGTGATGTTGGCGACCGGGTCGTAGATGTTCTGCGAGGTGCCGGCGACGTGATAGGTCTTGAAGGTGGGGTCGATGACCTGCATCAGGCCCTTGGAGGGGATGCCCTTCATGGCGTTGGAGTCCCAGTTGTTGATGGCATTGGGGTTGCCGGAGGACTCGCGCATCAGGTTCTTGTGGATGCCCTCGTAGGTGGCCGGGATGCCCTGCTTGTGCAGGATCTCCAGCGACTGCTTGATCCAGCTGTCAACGTTGCCGCCGCTGGACTGGGCGGGGGCGGGGGTGGCGGCCGAGGCGGCCGGGGCGCTGACGACAGTGCCGGCCATCACCGCGGCGCCGGCGGCGACCATGCCCAGCGAGATCTTCTTGGTGCGGGTCATGCGGGCGAACTTCGTGGGCATCGCGGTGATCTGCACGTGGTAATTCCTGTTCTGTCGGGGGGTGATGCCAAGAATTGTTAATCAGGAAGGAATCCCGGGTCAACGACCCCCTCCTACTAGGAGGATTAGTATCGGGCATCTGAAACGATCCGGGGACGCCGAACAACGCGGGGAACGAGCGCTGTCGGGTCTACTATTCGGCTTCATAGTGACGCGGGCCATATGGCTCACCCCACACGGCAAATGCCTCAAAACGACACAAGAGTGACGCAGATCATGTGACCTGCACCATATCGAGGGCACCCAATTCGCTCACCGTAATAACGAGAAAGCATTCCGTATTCGCGTCGGGGTGGGATGGGGCAGCGGATTATCGATGCCTTTCGGCAGCGAATCCTGGCCGCTGGCTGTAGGCCTACGGAACGTCCTCCACCTCTCCCGGCGAACCAAGAAATCCGTGGCGGAAGCCGAAGGTTTCTCCGCGGGCAAGGCCCAGGGCGGCGTCGTTCGGGGGTTCTGTCCGGTTTGATCACGTGATGCCGAGGGTGGCCAGCGGTCGGGTGGCGTCTCGGCTGTGTTTGCGCAGGCCGGCGGCGATGTTGTCGCAGCCGGTCAGACGGAGGGCGCCGATGGCCAGGTTGCGCAGTGCCGCCATGGCCCGGGGCGCGGTCCCGGCCCGCGCGCGGGAGGCGTCTTCGGCGAAGGTGGTGTCGCGCACGTGGTAGATCTTGTTCTCGATGCCCCAGTGTTCGCGTACACGGTGCGCGATCTCGGGAGCATCGGCCTGTTCCGCCGTCAGGTCGGTGACTGCGTAGACACGTTCCAGGGTGACCTTCCCGGTGGTGACCGTCCGGCGGCGGCGCACGATCTGCACGGCCTGGGCGGCGTGGGGGAAGTCGAGGCCGCGGGTGACGGTGCAGGTCTTGACGCGGCGGATCTCGTCACGGCCGTGCTCCGTGGCGCGGGTCTTGTCCAGCAGCGGAACTTCCCGCCAGGGCAGCTGCTTCAGGTGCTGGTGCAGCAGCGGCTGATTCCTCTTGATCACGGCGATGTAGCGGGCCTTCTTCTCCTCCACCAGGAAGCGGGCATGGGCTGTCTGGGAGTGCAGGGCGTCGAAGGTGACCACGGTGTCGGCCAGGTCGAGGTCGACGAGCATCGGCCGGAAGACGGTGATCTCGTTGGTCCTGGCGCTGACCTCACGCTGGGCTGCGACCAGGCCGGTCCCGGTCATCGCGGCCAGAAGGTGGACCTGGGTGCCGTCGGCGCGGCGCGCGCCGCGAACGGTCTTGCCGTCCACGGCCAGCGAGCGGCGGGCGCGTCTGCCCAGGTCATGGTCGAGTGGCGGGCGGTCGGGGTCGCGGGCGGCGAGCCAGGCGCCGATCGCGTCGTCGAGGGCGTCGCCGTCCACGCGCTGCAGGATTCGGCGCACGGTGGCTTCGGTCGGGGCGGTGGGCCCGGCGGGTTCGCGGCTCGGGCCGCCGAGGGCGGTGAGCACGGCGGCCGGGGCGTCGGCTGCCCATTCCGCGATCGCAGTCAGGGATTTCGCGCCGGCCAGTACCGCGCACGCGGCGAGTGCGAGGACGAAGGCGAGGGGGTGGCGGCGCCCCTTGGCCCTACGTGGATCGGGCACGGTCGCGAGGCGGTCCAGCAGCTGCGGGTGTTCCCCGGGCTTGGCAGGGCGGCCGGTGGCGAGCCGGCCCAGGCCGACGGGGATGGGCGACGATGATCGGGCAGGCACGGTCTTCCGCCTTGTGATGACAGCGGCCAAGATCCTCTCCCCGCGGACGGCCAGTTAGCCGCGGGCGTTCCACACCAGCGGGGCGCGGCGGATCCAGGTCTCTTCGTCGATGGCGTCGAGGAGGAAGCGGGCGAGGTCGGCCCGGTTGATCCAGCGCCCGGGGGCGGTGGTGCCGGGGTCGCCGGCGCGCAGGGGTCCGGTGGCGGGCTTGTCGGTGAGGGCGACGGCGCGGGCGAGGGTCCAGTCGGTGTCGGAGGCGCGCACGACTTGGTCGACGCCGGTGTGGTCGGTGAAGCCGACCTTGAGGTTCGACAGGTTGATGAACGTCTTCACCAGGGGGTTAAGGCGGGCCCAGTCGTCGCCGGCGCCCTGTGAGGAGGTCAGTACGATCCGGCGGATGCCCTGTTCGGCCATGACGGTCAGGGTGTTGCGGGCGGCGTCGGTCATGAACATCGGCGGGCTGACCGGCTTGGCCCAGGGGTTGTCGGAGGCGCGGGCGTTGTTCAGCACGCTGATCACCGCCCGGGTGCCGTGGGCGGCCTTGCGGATGTCGTCGATGTTCGCGGGCGTGCCCTGGATCAGCTCGACACCGGTCGGGGCATGGACGGCGGAGGGATCACGGACGAGGGCGCGGACGCGGTGGCCGCGTTCGGCGGCCTGTGCCAGGACGTGGATGCCGGTGCGGCCACTGCCGCCAAGGACGAGCAGGTCGGTCATGGGAAGTCATCGCCTTTCATGGGCGGAGGGCCGGGCGGTGGGAGCCGGCCGGGGACGGATTCGGAAGGATCAGAAGGAGTACGGGCCGAAGCGGCCCCAGGCCACCACGACGGCCAGGGCCAGCAGCACGGCGTTCATACCGATCGCGCTGTACTCCCGGCGGCGGACGTGGAAGGTGCCGGCCAGCGCCATCACCACCGCGAGGCCGACGGCGGCGAGCGGGGTGAGGACCACCGCGACGCCGGTGGCGGCGGGCAGGACCAGGCCGAGCACGGCGGCCAGTTCGACCGCGCCGATCAGCCGGACCGCGCCCGGGGCGAGGTCCTTGGCGTAGGGAAGAGTGCCGGCGAGCCTGTCGATCGGCTGGGTCGTCTTCATGACGCCGGCCATCGCGAACACCGCGGCCAGCAGTCCCTGCAGGACCCACAGCAGGACGTTCATCGGACTCCTCGGTTCTGGATCACGGGGGCTATGGGGGATTCAGCCGTGTGCGGGGACGGCACAGCCGTCCGGGCCGCAGACCGGGGCGTCACCGCCACCGGCGACGGGGGTGAGGGGGTGGGTGTCGTCCCAAGCGGTGCGGAGCAGGTCGAGCAGGGTGTCGCTGTCCTGGGCGCCGGGGACGCCGTAGCGGCCGTCGACGACGATGAACGGGGCGCCGGTCGCGCCGAGGCGCTGAGCGTGGGTCGCGTCGTCGCGGACCTGTTCGCGGTAGCGGCGCTGGGCGAGGGCCTGTCGGGTCTGCTCGCGGTCCAGGCCCAGGGTGTCGGACAGCGCCAGCAGGTCGTCCGGGGAGAAGACGGGCTCGGCCTTGCCGAAGTAGGTGTCGAAGATCGCGTCCCACGCTTCGCGGTTCTTGCCCTGGGCGGAGGCGTGGGCGAGGAACTCGTGGGCCAGGTCGGTGTTGCCGACCTGGTTGTCCAGCACCCGGTAGGGGCTCAGTCCCTCGGCCGCGGCCAGTGCCTCGATCCGCCGGGTCGATGTCTCGGCCTGACTGCCGCCGACACCGTGCCGTCGCAGCAGAGCCTCGCGGACGGAGAAAGTGCGGTCCTCGGGGAAGCTGCTGCTGAGCGGGAACGAGTGGTGGACCACCTCCACCTCGCCCGCGTGCTCGAACCGCTCCACGGCCTGCTCCAGGCGGTGATGGCCCAGCCCGCACCAGGGGCACGTCACCTCGGACCAGATGTCCACCTTCACCGCGCACCTCCAATTCTTACGACTTGTTCGTAACGCCATGGTGGACCAGTATGGAAGGCGATACAAAAGGCACATCCGTGTGCGTGCCGGAGAGGAATGTGCGTCATGGAACAGACCCGCGAAGCGAAGGCGGCCGGTGGGGCGAAGGCGGCCGGGGCGACGGCGATCGGGCCGTGCGCGGCGATCCCCGCCGAGCACATGGCCTTCATCCGCGAGGTCCTGGACCGCGTCGGCGACAAATGGAGCCTGCTGCTGATCGCCGTCCTGGAGCCGGGCCCGCTGCGCTACACCGACCTGCAGCGCCAAGTCCCCGGGATCTCCCAGCGCATGCTCACCCTCACCCTGCGCCAACTCCAGCAGGATGGCCTGACCTCCCGCACCGCCTACGCCGAAGTGCCCCCACGCGTCGAGTACACCCTGACCCCACTCGGCCGCGGCCTCCACGAGATCGCCACGTCCCTGGTCGGCTGGGCCGCCGCCCACCACGACGAGATCCGCGAGAACCGCGCCCGCACGACCTCAGCGCAGCCGAGTACGACTGCACGCGCCTGAGCTACCGGAGACCGTCACCGACGGTAGCGAAACGCGCGGCCACCCGCCTCCCCATCGCTGGCCGCGGGTGGAGGATTCCCACTGGCCACCGACATGGTGATCAGGGACTCGACACCTCATGATCACTCGGAGGCTGTGCCTGCCTCCGTTCCAGCCCGATCCGCGAACCCCACGGCCACGTCAGCCGCCTGAATCGGCATCAAGATGGACACATCGCCTGAACGACGCCACCCTGGGGCAAGGCCTGCCTGCCGATGGCCGCGCGCCACCGGGCGAACGCCTCGCCAGAGATCGGTATGGACCGGTCCGGATCGAAGCCCTCGTGGTCCTCCCAGCGCTCGCCGTGCACCACCGCGGGTGGCGGGACAGTTCTCGCTCCAGCTGCAGCCCGGCCAGGAAGCGCCCACGCTCGGCGAGCAGGGACGTATGGGAGTGGTCGCAGTGAATGCTGCACGCCCAATGAACGATGACCATGTCCGGGCGGACCTCACGGATCACGACGGCGATGGGCAGGACGGTGTCGTCGCCGGTGCCGAGGAGCCCGTCGTACTGGTCGGGTGGCCGCGCTCGCCTTGGGTCAGGGCGAGCAGGACACCACGGCCCCCGCTCAGGATGGGCTCGACAAGCACGGTCACTGCGGCGAGATCCACGTCGCCGACGTGACCGCCGATGGCGCGGATGGTCCTCGACCTGGTCTCCATCATGTGGGCCCCATACCTGAGGCCGCCGAACATGACGCCACGGATGCAGCGAGCACGGTGCGATCGGTGGCGAGGTAGCTGCGCAGGAGCGGTACAGACGCTGTCGGGGTGATGTGTTGTGCGTGGTCCAGGGGGACGCGCCCGACACCATGGCGTGCTGGTCGGCGCGCAGCAGGTGCGCGCCGTGACGTTCATCGGATCGGACGCGGTCGGCGCCGCGCTACGCAGTATGACCAACCCCGCAGCCCGCCCGCAGTTCGAACTCGGCGATCGCAACGCAGCGTTGGGGTGCGCCGACGCCTATCAGCCACGCGCCGCCAAGGACGTTGCCGCGGGCGCATTCGGACAGCCGCCGAACGGTCCGGCCCTGCCGGGCACGAGGATCGGGAAGCCACCTACGAAGGCGGCGAAACGGCCGGTGCGCATGTGCGGGATACCGAGGGGCAGGTGATCGGCGCGGTCGGCGTGAGCGGAGTCAACGGAGAGCAGGACAAGGCTGTGGGCGCTGCCGCACTGACCGCCTTCGAGGCGAAGGTGGCGGGTGCCGCGAGCGGCCGATGTCTCCGGCTGGGTCACGGACCACACGTACACGAACCTCTCCGACCATGACCCGCTGATCGGCTTCGCGTGCCGGTCACGTCCGCACGTTGATGACGTCGGACATGACAGTGGCTCGCCTCGGATGGCGAGCCTGTCGTCCCTTGTGGCCACCGTCCGGTGGCCCTCAGGTGTGCCGTCTCGACCGCAGCCGTGGTGCGGGGTGCGCCCGGGGGGTGGGGCGTGCCGTGGGTGGCTGCGGGAGTGGCTGTCGTGGGCAGGCCGGTCGCGCGGGACGCGGCCTGCGGTGATTCTCGTCCGGTCGGCCCGATGCGCGGGCTTGGTGCCTGTCTGCTGGGCGACCGGGGTGGTGCGTGGGGCTTGATCAGTAGGCCGAGTTGACGTTGTCGATCGAGCCGTAGCGGTGGGCCGCGTAGTTGGCGGAGGCGGTGATGTTGGCGACCGGGTCGTAGATGTTCTGCGAGGTGCCGGCGACGTGGTAGGTCTTGAAGGTGGGGTCGATGACCTGCATCAGGCCCTTGGAGGGGATGCCCTTCATGGCGTTGGAGTCCCAGTTGTTGATGGCGTTGGGGTTGCCGGAGGACTCGCGCATCAGGTTCTTGTGGATGCCCTCGTAGGTGGCCGGGATGCCCTGCTTGTGCAGGATCTCCAGCGACTGCTTGATCCAGCTGTCGACGTTGCCGCCGCTGGACTGGGCGGGGGCGGGAGCGGGGGTGGCGGCAGAGGCGGCCGGGGCGCTGACGACAGTGCCGGCCATCACCGCGGCGCCGGCGGCGACCATGCCCAGCGAGATCTTCTTGGTGCGGGTCATGCGGGCGAACTTCGTGGGCATCGCGGTGATCTGCACTTGGTAATTCCTGTTCTGTCGGGGGGTGATGCCAAGAATTGTTAATCAGGAAGGAATCCCGGGTCAATGACCCCCTCCTACTACGAGGATTAGTATCGGGCATCTGAAACGATCCGGGGACGCCGAACAGCGCGGGGAACGAGCGTCGCCAGGTCTACTATTCGGCTTCATAGTGACGCGGGCCATATGGCTCACCCCACACGGCAAATGCCTCAAAACGACACAAGAGTGACGCAGATCATGTGACCCGCGTCATATCGAGGGCACCCAATTCGCTCACCGTAATAACGGGAAAGCATTCCGTATTGACGAAGGGGGGCAGATTATGAGCGCGAGTCCACGAGGAATCCCGCACGGTGTGCGCCCGGCCCATCGATGACACGCAGCCCCGAAACGGTCGCGCGCTGCCGTCGGCGCAGAAAGGCTGATTCAGCGCCGCATGACCGCTTAAACGGCCAGGCCGCAGGCAAGCCGACAGGGTGCGCGGTCGGGCAGGTCCCGACCCGGGTGGCAAGTGGCACTGGAGGAAGTTCAGCGATCGCCGGGAAGCCGAATCCCGACAGAGCAGGGAGACCGGTCCGGCTGGGCACGGCTGCGACCGACGCCCCTTCTACGGGACGTAGGCCGCAGCGAAGCCACAGCGCACACAGATGATCTCGGTGAATCGACCGACTATGCCGTCGTACGCCTGCGAATCGATTCCTTGTCCTCTTCGGGCAGCGCGTCGGCGATCAGCAGCCCCGGCAGGAGTTCCGGTTCGCGTGTCATCGCGCGGAAGGCGAGGGCGACGGTCACACCATGGTCGGGCCGGTGCACGATCTCGACCGGGTCGCCGGCGCGGATGGCGCCCGGCTCGATGACCCGCAGATACGCGCCCGGCAACGCGGCCTGCGTGAACCTCTTGATCCAACCGTCGCGCTCCAGCCATCCCTGGAACGTCGCGCAGGGGATCCGGGCACACGACACCTCGAGGACGACCTCAGGTCCGATGCGCCACCGCTCACCGATGAGGGCACCGTTGACGTCGAGGCCGGCGGTCGTGAGGTTCTCGCCGAAGACACCGTTGGCCAGCGACCTGCCCAGCTCGGTCTCCCAGCCGTCGAGGTCCTCACGGGCGTAGGCGTAGACGGCCTGGTCGGAACCACCGTGGTGCTTCACGTCATAGACACGGTCACCCGCGAGGCCGACCGCACCGGTGCCCTTGGGGCCCGGGGCAGTGACGGCGACCGGACCGTGAACAGGCCGCTTGTCGATCCCTGTCGCGTTGAGCCCCTTCCACGGATTGGATCGGGGCTTGCCCACATTGACGGAGAGCAGCTTCATGCGGGCGATAGTACGGTCCACAATGCGCCGCGGGAGACCCATTTTCTCGTCAGCCCTTTGGGGTCGATCAGCTACGGTCTGTATGGCGTACCGTGACCGATTGTTGCCAGGAGGCTCGCGACGAGCGGGTTTTGGTCGTTCTTGCGCCATGCGACGGCGACGCGCGTGCGGGCGTCGCCGGGCTCGATTCCGCGGAAAGCGACGCCTTTGAGGCGGATGCGCCGGATACTCGCCGGGGCCAGTGACACACCCAGGCCGGTCTCGACCAAGGCGCAGACGGTCTGCCATTCCACCGCTCGCTGAGTCACATGGGGCGTGAAGCCTGCTTCGGTGCACAGGCCGGTGATCCGGTCGTGCAACTGCGGGCCGACCTCCCGGGGCAACAGCACGAAGGGCGAGTCCGCCAACTGGTCAAGCGGGACGGTCCGTTGGGCGGCAAGGGGGTGCGCGGCCGGCAGGACTGCCACGAAGGGCTCGGTCAGCACGGTCTTGAAGGCGAGCTCCGTTTCATCGGCTGAGGGCTCGCGCAGCAGGCCGATGTCGATGGTGCCGTCGTGCAGAGCAGCGACCTGCGGCGCACTGGTCATCTCATGGATGTCCAGATGCACATCGGGATACCGGTCCCGGAAGGTGCGCAGCATGCCGGGCAGCACGGTCAGGGCGAGGGAGGCGGCGAAGCCGATCCGCAGACGGCCGGCCCGGCCGCTGCCGACAGCCCGGGCCGCGCTCAGGCCGTCGGCCAGGTCGGTGAGGGCCCGCCGGGCGGCGGGCAGAAGTTCCCGGCCGGCCGCGGTGAGGGTGACACGTCCTGGTGCACGGTGGAACAAGGCGTGGCCGACCTTGTCCTCGAGGCGGCGGATCTGCTGGCTCAGCGGCGGCTGGGCGATGCCCAGGCGGGCGGCCGCGTGGCCGAAATGGAGTTCCTCGGCAAGCACGGTGAAGGCGTGCAGTTGCGGGAGGGGAAGTTCAGGGCGCTCCATATGCCTAGAGATATCAGGTCATGCCTGCGGCTGTATTAGACGTATCCATGCCGGCCGCTTAGCGTTCGGCGCATGAGAGAGCGACGTGCGATCCTCAGCGGCTCGACGTTCGAGGAGCAGATCGGTTACGCCCGTGCCGTCGTCGACGGCGACTGGGTCCATGTGTCCGGGACGACCGGGTTCGACTACGCCACCATGACGATCTCCGATGATGTGGTGGAGCAGGCCGAGCAGTGTCTGCGCAACATCGAGGGCGCTCTGGCCGAGGCCACGTGCACCTTCGGCGACGTGGTGCGGGTGCGCTACCTGCTGCCCGACCGTGAGGACTTCGAACGCTGCTGGCCGGTCCTGCGCCGCTGCTTCGGCGAAGTACGGCCGGCCGCCACGATGCTCATGTGCGGTCTCTCGGACCCCCGTATGAAGATCGAGATCGAGGTGTACGCGCGGCGCGCCATGGTGTGAACGGCCCGCACGGCCCGGCCGGGGGGAAACCATCGGCTTCCGGCTGCGGCGCGGCGTCCCCTGGTCCGACCTGCCCCCACGGCACGGGCCTCGGATGGCCGCACACGAACGACACCTGGCACTCCGGCCTGGAGCATTCACCGGGATGAGCCGGATCCGCGCCAGGGCGTGGGCAGCGTGTATTCCCATCCGGGCTGCCACGGAGAGGGTGCCTCGACCAGGGCCGGCCAGCGGGCGCCGGTGAGCAGGCAGTCCAGCGCCCAGCGGTTCGCGGAGTGTGCGATCACGAGGACGCGGGTTCCGTCCCGGTCAGCGGCGAGGTCGCGCAGGAAGTCGTCTGTGGCGGCCTGAACGTCGCGGTAGCTCTGCCCGCCAGGAAAGGGTTCATCGATGTGCCGGGCCCGCCGGGCCTGGATGAGGGCCATCGGCCGGCCGTTGAGTGCCCCGTAGTTGCATTCACGCAGGCGGACGTCCTGGTGGACGGGCAGCGAGGTGTCGGCGAAGGCGATCCGCGCAGTTTCCACGGCGCGGTCCAGGTCGGAGGTAAAGACTGCGGCGATGCCGTCGTCCCGGCGGCGACGGCCGAGTTCGCGTGCCTGCGCGCGGCCGGTCGCCGAGAGCGTGCCCGGCAGCCGCCCGGTCGCGATCCTCGCCTCGTTGTCGGCCGTGGTGGCGTGGGTCTCGTAGACGATCTGGAGGGACATGCAGCAACTCCATCGAGGTCAGGCGGATGCACCGCCGTGACGGCAAACTCCGTGAAGGACCCGTCGATTGGTTCGGGACACCGACGAGGCGGAGTACCTATTCTTCGCGACCGCCCAGAGGCCGAGGCCGACTTCGCAGACAATCAGGTACGGCGCGTCTGGGGCCTCACAGACGGCACTCGCGCCGCGCACGCCCGCACCCCTGAACCGAGCCACCCGAAGGAACCCTCCATGGGCCATGCCGTACCGCCGTTCCGCCTGCTGCCCGGCGCGCCCACGTCACCGGTCCTGCTGCACGTGCCGCACTCGGCGCGCACCGTCCCCGATCACATACGCGCCGGAATCGAGCTGGACGACGATGCGCTGAATCTCGAACTCGACCACATCACGGATTCCCACACCGCCGAACTGGCCTCCGCAGCCGCCGCATCCGCCCCGGTCACCCCCTGGCGATTCGTCAACGGCCTGTCGAGGCTCGTCATCGACCCCGAACGGTTCCCCGACGAACGCGAGGAAATGCTGGCCGTCGGCATGGGCGCGGTCTACACACAGACGTCGCACCGCGAGCTGCTGCGCTCATCGGACCTGGATCCGCAGCCGTTGATCGACCGCTACTTCCACCCGTATGCCGCAGCGATGACGGCCGCCGTCGACGAACGCCTGGCAGCCACCGGACGCGCCGTCATCATCGACGTCCACTCCTACCCCACGGCGCCACTCCCGTACGAACTCCACGGCTCGGGCCCGCGCCCACCGATCTGCCTCGGCACCGATGCCTTCCACACCCCGCCGCACCTGCTGGCCCAGGCCGAGGAGGCCTTCGCCGGATTCGGGGGCACGGGCGTCAACAGCCCCTTCGCCGGTACATACGTACCGCTGAAGCACTACGGCGCGGACCCGCGAGTCAGCGCGCTGATGGTCGAGATCCGTCGAGACGTGTACATGCCCGAGCCAGGCGGCCCTGCGGGGCGCGGACTGACCGAGGTGGCTGCGGCACTGGCCGGGCTCGTCGACATGGTCTCGAACCCGGACGGGGCGAAGGGGCACCCGTGACGACGCGATTCGAAGCTGCGCCCTTCCCTCGACGTCCAAGGAGTGCGTGGACAGCCAGGTCCTGAGCTGCACCTTGTGAATGTTTGCCCATGAATCGTCGGATTTCTTGATCTCAACTTGCGCCGAATACCTACCCCCAAGTAACTAAATGGTGCATGAAGCTTTTCAGCCGCAGCTCCACACCCCCACGCCCGGTGGCACCCGCCGCTCCGCCGACCCCCACTGCCGCCGTGGTGCCGGATCCTGCCCTGGCAGCCCTTACCGGAGAGTGGACGATCGACCCCGCGCACAGCAGGATCGGGTTCTCCGTGCGGCACGCCATGGTGACGACGGTGCGCGGCTCCTTCGCGGAGTACGAGAGCCGCCTTTATTTCGACGGCCGGAACCCGGCTCGCTCCCGGGCCGAAATCTCGCTGTCCACCGCCAGCGTGGACACCGGAGTGGAGCAACGCGACGCCCACCTGGTGGGCCGTGACTTCCTGGACGCCGCGCGGCATCCGCGGATGACCTTCGCGAGCACCGCCGTACACCTCACGGCCAAGGACGTGTACCGCATGACCGGCGACCTCACCATCAGGGAAACGACCCGCCCCGTAGCCCTGGACCTCACCTATATAGGTCACGTCACCGACCCGTTCGGATACGAACGGGTCGGCTTCGACGGCACCACCACCATCAACCGTTCCGACTGGGGCCTGACCTACAACGCCCGGCTGGCCGAGGGCGGGGCCATGGTGAGCGAGAGGCTCCGCCTTCAGTTCGACATCGCGGCCATCCGCTCCGACCCCTCCGACTGACCGGCTCGCACGTGACGGGAAGGCGTTGCTCAGTGCGCTAACTCGACCCCCGCTCCGCCTCCTCGGCCACCCGCTTGATGTGCGCCAGCCGACGGTCCCAGTCGGCCGCCAGCGCGGCCATCCACCGCGCCGTCGCGTTCAGCGCCGCGGGCCGCACCTCGTACCGCACCTCGCGTCCGACCCGGCTGCCGGAAACCAGTCCCGCGGCGTCCAGGACGGCGAGGTGCTTGACCACCGCCTGCCGCGAGACGGGAAGTTGTTGGGCGAGGGTCGTCGCGGTGGACTCGCCCTGTGCGCCGAGCAGATCGAGCAGCCGGCGCCGCGTCGGGTCGGCCAGCGCTCCGAGGACGCTGTCGACCGCCTCGTCGGTGCGGCGACTGTCGTCCGTCACGCGGACGACTCTTCGGCGCGCGCCTTGAGCGCGTCGAGCTCCTGGGGCCAGCCGCCGGTGTTGTCCTTCACCGCCCGGCGGCGCAGTTCCTCGGACCCGGCCAGCGTTGCGAACCCGCTCTCGACGACGCGGAGCCGCGTCTTGTCGCCTTCCGGGGTCAGCGTGAACTCCACCAGGGTGCTGTTGTCCTCCCGCAGTTCTTCTCCGGGGAACGCACTGGCCCAGCGGTACGCGAGGTAGGTCGGCGGCTCGACCTTCTCGACACGTACCGGGAAGTCGCCGTACTCGGGGTTCTTCGCCACCATCGACGCGCCTTCTTCGGCCACGGTGCCGGGCAGGCTCGCCTTGTCGGCAACCCAGAAGCCGGGTTCGGCGACCAGCGACCAGACCCGCGCCAGAGGCGCCTCGATCAGGGTTTCGCGTTCGATCCTGTCCTCGCTCATGGGGACTCCTTCGTCGATGCCATTGAATGCAACTCCAGAGTTGCACATCACTCTCCCAGGAGCAACCCGATGGTTGCGCTTCGGCGTGTCGTTCTCTGCAGGGCTCCTCACCCAGGGGACGACCGCACTCTCACCGGACGGGGCGGTACCTGAGTGCGGTCACGCCCCGCCGGGACCCGCACGATCACCTGATCGACGACGGAGCCCGCCCGGCAGCGGCTCTCATGGACGGCCGGGCTCCGGGCCGGTCCAGCCGGCCACGCCGACGCAGGCCTCATTCCCCTCGGCGTCGGCCAGCACCCAGTGCGACGGCGCATGCGCGTCCGTCACCAGTCGTCCGCCGGCGGCGATCGCGGCCGCGATACGCGCCTCGGCCCGGTCGTAGGGAACCACGTCCTCAACGTGGATCATGCGTTCAACCTAGTACGGCGGAAAGGCAGTTGACCTGGGTCGCCGATCGCTTCGGAACGGTTGAGCAGCTCACGGCGGGTGCACGACGACAGCGCCCGACGGAAAGCCGTAAAGGCGTTCCCATGTTCACAAGAGTGAAATCGCAACCACATCCGGGCAGGCCTGCGGCAGAAAAGTCGGCCGGATCCCCCACGGAAGGAGCACCGCGGAATCAAGGAGCCGAGGCGCCGCACCACACGCACCCCTTCGTTTACTGCTTCGCAACCTCTGAAAAACCTCAGATTCGTTCCTGAGTGACGTGGCACACTGCCAAGATCTCATGATTCCCGGATGATGGAGCGTCGAGCCGTGTCACGGTGACGACCACCCGGCCGTCTGAGGCCGGGATGCCCACCTTCCCCTCACGAAGGCGAATCCTCTCTATGAGTGACCGCACCACTGCGGCCCAAACGCTCGCTGCCGCCCCACCGGCGGCGGGCTCGCACCACGTGGACGCCGGCGATGCCGGTTACAGCAAGGACCTCAAGTCCCGCCACATCAACATGATCGCCATCGGCGGCGCGATCGGCACAGGACTGTTCCTGGGCGCCGGCGGCCGACTGGCCGGAGCGGGGCCTTCGCTCGCCATTGCCTATGCGGTCTGTGGTGTCTTCGCCTTCTTCGTCGTGCGCGCGCTCGGCGAGCTCGTCCTCTACCGGCCGTCCTCCGGCGCCTTCGTCTCGTACGCCCGTGAGTTCATGGGCGAGAAGGGCGCCTTCGCGGCCGGCTGGCTGTACTTCCTCAACTGGGCTACCACCGCCGTGGCCGACATCACCGCGGCTGCCACGTACGCGCATTTCTGGGGCATGTTCAGCGACATCCCGCAGTGGATTCTCGCTCTGATCGCCCTGGCCGTCGTCCTCACGGCCAACCTCATCTCGGTGAAGTACTTCGGCGAGATGGAATTCTGGTTCGCGATCGTCAAGGTCGGCGCCCTGGTCGCGTTCATGCTGATCGGCATCTACCTGGTCGTCACCCAGCACCCCGTGGACGGTCACACCCCCGGCTTCTCCACGATCACCGACAGCGGTGGCATCTTCCCCGTCGGCATGCTCCCGATGCTGCTGGTGATCCAGGGTGTCGTCTTCGCGTACGCCTCCGTCGAGCTGTGCGGCGTGGCCGCCGGTGAGACGAAGAACCCCGAGAAGATCATGCCCAAGGCGATCAACTCGATCATGTGGCGTGTGGGGCTCTTCTACGTCGGTTCCGTGGTGCTGCTCGCCCTACTGCTGCCGTACACCTCGTACTCGGGTGACGAGAGTCCGTTCGTGACCGTCATGGACAAGCTCGGCATCCCGGGCGCGGCCGGCGTGATGAACCTCGTCGTGCTGACCGCGGCGCTCTCCAGCCTGAACTCCGGGCTGTACTCGACGGGCCGCATCCTGCGTTCGATGGCGCTGTCGGGTTCCGCGCCCAAGTTCACCGGCCTGATGAACAAGGGCCAGGTGCCGTACGGCGGCATCCTGCTCACTGCCGGGTTCGGTGTCCTCGGTGTCGGGCTCAACTACATCATGCCGGGCGAGGCGTTCGAGATCGTCCTCAACTTCGCGTCGATCGGCATCCTCGGCACCTGGGGCATGATCATGCTCTGCTCGCTGCTGTTCTGGCACCGCTCGCGCGACGGCCGGGTCACCCGCCCCTCGTACCAACTGCCCTGGGCCCCGTACACGCAGATCGTCACGCTGGTATTCCTCGCCTCCGTCGTGTTCCTGATGTGGTGGGGCGGCGGAGTGGGCCGTACGACCGTGATGTGCCTGCCGCTCATCGCAGCGGCTCTGGTCGGCGGCTGGTTCGTCGTCCGGGGACGGGTGAACGCCCTGGCGCAGGAGCGCGAGGACGCCTGACGACCTCGGTACCGGCGACGGCCCTCGTGGAAGGCTTCCTTCCGCGAGGGCCGTTCCCGTGCCGCACGGCCACCGGGCCGGGCGGGGCCGCCACCCGGATCGGGCAGTAAGTAGAAGGAGCGGGATCCGGTGCGTGCAGCGGCAAGGCCGAGGACTGATGGCGGCGCGACCGCACCGGCCCGCGCTGAAGGTGATCGAGGCGTTCCTGATCCGTACGGGCATCCGCGTGAGCGGGTGTCCCCGGCGGGCCGGCGGTGGTGGGGAAGGCGGAGCGGTGGAACTCTGCCTCCGGGGCTGCGGGGCTGACCGAGCGAGCCGGCCCGGCGACGGCCCGCATGCCGGGAAGAGCCGGGCTCGGGGCTGTTGCCCCGAGCCCGGCACCGACCGCTGTGCGACTACAGATTCCGCACCCGGATGTTGCGGAACTCGGTCACGTCGTTGTTGCTGTGGTTCTGCAACCCCACGTACCCGCTGAGGAACTGACGCAGGTCCGTGGGCGGGTCACCCGCCCGGGACGACGACTTGCCGGGCGTGTTGTCGAACTCGTTGATCACCACGCCGTTGCGGATGATCGTGTAATGCTGCCCGACCGCGCGGATCTCATAGTCGTTCCACTGGCCCTTCGGGGTCACCCCCGCCTTGTCCAGGCCCACCGGCTTGAAGTTGTACACCGAGCCGGTCTTCTGGACCTCGCCCGTGGCCCCGTCGTAGATCTGGATCTCCTGACCGCAGTAGATCGCGAACCACTCGGGGGCGGTGCGAGCCGAACCGACCGTCCCGCAACTACCGGCCGGGCGGTCGGCCAGCGGCGTCCGCGGGTCCGGGAACCGGATGAAGACACCGCTGTTGGCGTTGCCGTCACCCGGAGCCATGTCCCGGAACTGGAGCCGGACCGAGAAGTCTCCGAGCTCCTTCTTGGCGTACCACAGCATGCCCAGACCGCCTGAGCTGCGGATGGTGCCGTCGGGCTGGAGGGAGAACTTCCCGGGGCCGGCCTGCCGCCAGTCGGCGAGGCTCGCCGCGGTCCCGTCGAAGACGGGCTGGTACCCGGCGACCTTGCCGATCTCGCTCTGCGCCGCCGCCTTGCTGATCGCCGCCGACTCGCGGTTGTCGAGGACGTCCTCCTTGCGGAGGTCGTTGACCACGGAGTTGACGTGGCTGACGAACTCGCCGTGGTTCGGCCAGGACGCCTCGTCGTCGATCAGGTCGTTGACGGTGCAGTCGCCGCCCGCGCGGTGGTTGGCCACGCCGGTGTCGGTGTCGAGCAGCTTGACGGTCGGACGGGCGTCGGGCGCGGGGCAGCCTGCCTTGGCGTCGAACGTCGCGGTGGACTTCTCGCCGTCGGCGTAGGTGACCGTCAGCTTCGCGTGGTGCGTGCCGTAGTCGGCGTAGGTGTGCGTGGGGTCGGCCTCGTGCGACGGCGCGCTGCCGTCACCGAAGTCCCACTCCCAGGCCACACCGCCGACCTTGGCACCGGAGAACGCCACCGTCTTGGGCTTGCTCTGGGTGATGACGCGCGCCCCGGCGTCCTGCGGGTTCGGGGTGGCCGGGCCACCCTGGTAGGTGATGCGAATGAGCTTCTGGTTGGAGTGCAGGCTGAAGAAGCCGCCCGCGTAGTCGAGCATGTACAGCGCACCGTCGGGACCGAACTTCGCGTCCATCCAGCTCTGCAGCTGGGTGGATCCGCTGCCGGACGCGATGATGCTGCGCAGGTCCTCGCCGAAGGCCGGCGCGCCCGCGTCCTTGACCCGGTCGGGGTCGACGGTCACCGCGACCCGGTTGTTGGAGTTGGACTCGTCACCGATGAACCACTTGTCCTCCCAGTACGCCGGCCAGGCGACACCGCTCTTGGTGTCCACCTGGGAACGGTGGTAGGTCGGACCGGACATGATGGCCTGGCCGCCGCCCTTGAGGTACGGCTCGGTGTAGGTGGCGTCGCTCTCGACGTAGGTCGGCAGGCCGCTATCGTCGGAGCGCTCGGGGTAGACAGGGCCGCCGCCCTGGGGCGAGAACCAGATCATGTTGTCGCGGGCCGGCGGGATGTCCACCAGGCCGGTGTTGCGCGGCGACTCGTTCTTGAGGTTGTCGCAGTCGTACCAGCCGGTGAGGACACTGGCGTCGGTGTTGCTGCGGTCACGGTACGGCTGCTTGTTGCCCATGCAGTACGGCCAGCCCTGGTTGCCCGCGGAGGTGATGATCGTGGCCGTCTCGTACTTGGCCGGGCCCAGCTCGGGGCTCGGCGCTCCCGCGTCCGGCCCGACCCAGCCGGCGTTGAGCCAGTTGTGCACCGGGTCGATGGAGAGCCGGGCGATGTTGCGGACACCCATCACATAGATCTCGGGACGGGTCTTGTCCGTACCCGGCGGGAAGAGGTTGCCTTTGGGGATGGTGTAGGTGCCGTCGGGCTCGGGGTGGATGCGGATGATCTTGCCGTTGAGGTTGTTGGTGTTGCCGGCGGTGCGGCGGGCGTCCTGGAAGGAGACACCCTTGTAGTCCTGGGTCCAGTTGTTCCCGGAGTAGCCGCTGGAGCCGCCGGAGGAGTTGTTGTCACCGGATCCGATGTAGAGGTTGCCGTCCTTGTCGAAGGCCATGCCGCCACCGGCGTGACAGCAGCTGTGGATCTGGGTGTCCCAGTGCAGCAGGTCCTTGCGGGTGCCCTGGTCGATGGACTCGTTCGCGAAGTCGTAGGTGAGCCGGGAGACCGTCCGCTGACCGATCCGCTTGTCGCGGTCGATCGAATCGTGCGGCATCCAGTAGACGTAGATCCACCCGTTCTTCTCGAACTTCGGGTCCAGGGTGACGCCGACGAGGCCTTCCTCGTCCTTGACCAGCTCGTCACCGCTGCCCCGGTTGCCCATCACATCGAGTGTGGTGAGCAGCTTGACCTTCTTGGTCTTGGGGTCCCACTGGTGGATGGTGCCGCAGCCGAGGCCGACCTTGGGATCGTTCCAGTCGACGATCGCGCCGGACGGGCAGGCGGCCTTGCCGATGTAGAAGGCCTTGCCGTCGGGGGCCATGGTGAGGCCGTGCGGCTCGCCGATCTGGTCGAGCTGCCCCGCCTGGTTCTGGGCGGTCAGCCGCTCGGTCTTGTAGTTGGACGCGATGGTCGCCTGGCAGTCGCCGCGGACCATGCCGGTGGTCCACTGGATGGCGCCGAGGAGGTGGCTCTGGAACTTCGTGTCGGTGGTGTAGCTCTCCTCGGTGCGGCCCATGCTGGTGTAGAAGGACCGGCCGCCCTCGTAGTCCCGGCACCACGAGATCGGGTGGAACGGGCCGTTGGCGCTGAGCCCCGGCTTGTACTTCCCCTCCTCGACCTGGGCAATGGTGTGAACCTTGCCGATCGGGTTGGGGTCCCAGTTGATCCACTGGTCGGAGCGGGTCCAGTTGAGCGGAAGTCCCTTGTTGGCGGGGTGCTGACGGTCCGTCACGTCGACGACGGACTGCTGGACCTTGGAGTCCTGCGGCGGCGTCGGATTGGCGCTGAAGAGCCGCAGCTCGGCCAGCTGGGTCAGCGGCTCACCGCTGTTGGCGGTGATCTCCAGCCGGTAGTGCTGATAGGCCGTGCTGTTGGTGAACTGGAACTGCCGGGTCTGGAACCGCGACGAGAAGGTCTCGCCGGTCCGGGTGTCCAGGGTTTTCCAGGTCTCGCCGTCCTCCGATCCCTGCAGCTTCCAGTCCTTCGGGTCCCGTCCCGAGGAGTCGTTGGCGGAGGTCAACGCGTAGTTGATCACCGCGACGGGTTTGTCCAGCTTCATGGTGACCCAGCCGGTCGGCGTACGGGCCAGCCACTTGGTGTCGTTCTTGCCGTCGAACAGCTTGTCCTTGGTCTCGTTCGGCGGGTTGTCCCCGTTGACCGCGCTCTCGACGACCTTCTCGGGGTCGGGGAGGCCCAGGGCCGGGCGGGTGCCGATCAGCCCGGTGAACCAGGAGGAGTCGGACTGGGCCCGGGCGGCGTCGTGGACGCCGACGAAGCCGCCGCCGTTGTTGATGTACGACTGGAACGCGGCTTCCTGCTCTGCGTTGAGCGTCACGCCGTCGGCCGACAGGAACACCACCCCTCGGTACTTGGCGAGGTCGGCGGTGTTGAACACGCTCGCGTCCTCGGACTCGACGACCTTGAACCCGTTCTTCTGGCCGAGGTTCTCGATCGCCGCCGTGGCCTTGTTGACAGGGTCGTCCTGTTTGGCGGCCGGTCCGTGGAAGACCAGGACGTTCACCTGGGTTTCGGTGGCGGTGCCCTGGTCCTGGCTGACGCTTTCGGCGGGCTGCTGCGCCTGTGCCTGCACGGAAGGCAGCCCGGACAGACCCACGGTCAGTGCGGCGCTGGACAGCAGAACGACCGCGCGGCGCCAGGGCCACGCGTGACGAGAGGTCCGCGCAGGACGCGACGGCGGCGATCCGCTTCGTCTCGACAGGGTGAACCAGTCTCTCTTGCCCATGTGTGCTCCTTGACTCGATCCGGAGACGGAAGAGTGATCAGGGAATGGAGCGAGGGCTGCCGCAGGGCCCCGCCCGGCATGCGCCGGGCGCGACGGCTTTCGACGGGCGGTCACGCTGCCCGGGAAGGACGGGGTGCCGGAGCACGGAGGTCAGGTTCGCCTCCGGTCCTGGCGAGCGAGGACCGACCGGCGGCAGGTTGGTACACGCCCGTCAGGCCGTCAGGCAGGCCTGACGGGCGTGGCTTCGGGGGCGGGAGCCCACATCAGGACCCCGCCGCTGCGTGCTAGTGGTGAGACATGCCGCCGGGGACCGTGCCGTCGGCCTCGGTCACGAGGAAGACCCCGACCATGCCCATGTCCGCATGGCTCTGGACGTGGCAGTGGTACATCCAGGCACCTGCGCCGACCCGGGCACCCGCGATCACCTGGAAACCGAAGGAGTCCCCGGGGCCGACGGTCTTGGTGTCGATGACCGCACTCGCGTCCTGCGGACCCTGCAGGATGCCGGTGCGGTTGTCCACCCAGCGGTGCCCGTGCACATGGAAGGTGTGGAAGAAGTCCCCGTGGGTGATGACGATGAACTCCACTCGCTCGCCGAGGACAGCCGTGAGGGTGGGTGCTTCGTGGTGGGCCTTGTTGTTGATCGTCATGTCGTTGAACACGACCGTGAACTGCTTGTCGGGCAGCACGTCGCCCTTGCGGCGTACGATCACGGGTCCGTACAGGCCCTTCTTGAGGCCGCCCGTGCCGTGTTCGGTCCCCACGTTGTGATCGTGATAGTGCCAGTAGCCGGCGCTGCCTGCCTCCCACGTCCCGTCGTGATTCGGTCCCGGGGCGTGGGTGCGCCAGACGTAGGTCCGCCGGCCACCCGGCTCGACAACGCTGTCATTCATCTTGGTGCCGTCGCTGGCGACGTCGTAGTCCACTCCGTGCACGTGCAGACTCGCGGCGACGTCCAGGTTGTTGACGACCTCGATGTGCATCGTGTCGCCCTCGGTCAGCTCGATGAGCGGGCCGGGAATCGACGCCTTACCGGGCTCCAGGCCGTAGCCCATCTCCCCGTTCGGCAGGTTCTCCATGTACAGCGTCAGCTCACGGACGGTGCCCTTGTCGTTTCCTTGACCGCTTCCTTCACCGGGCTTGTCCTTCGGGGCGGCGGCGGAGGCGCCGAGCACCGTGGGCACGACCGCCGCGGCGGCCGCGCCGGTGGCGAACGCTCGCCGGGAGAAGAAGCGTCTCGTGCCTGCGCCTGAGTCGGTCATCGCTCTCCAATCCTCGAAACGCGAAGGTGCCCGAAGGCGTTTCGTGGTCGTGGTGTGAGTCGCCGCCGACGGCGGCTGTCCCGTCACGGCGGTACGCGGTGGTGCGCCGGGCGTTCGGCCCCGCGAGGCGGGCGGGGCGGTCGTCGGACTTACTCCGGTGGAGACGGTCGGACTTGGCCGGACCTCGGTGGAAGCGGTCCGGCTTGGCTCGATGTGCCGGCAACGGCCGGGATCGGATCGGCTGGGCGAAGGGGACTCGCCTCGGGACCTGGACACCGTAGCGGCCACCCATCGAGTTTTTCCACACTCAGGTCAAAGTTTGTTGGATTCCCGTCATAGGTCTTGGCGGATCGTCAAAAGACCCGCTAACTTCCCATCGTTGCCGCATGGTGAAGAGGTTGCGTGAACCCCGCCCTCGGGTTCGCGGTGCCAGCGGCCTCGCAGCGACAGGGGCGGATGCCGCCTGTGCGTGAGTGACAGCGGCCCCGCCCGTCGTCACGCGCGGGCGATCAACCACAGCGCGGCACTCGCCCCGCTCCGTCCAGGACACCGGTCCGATGAGCGGAGTACTCGCGCCTCGAACGCGCTCATCCCGGCGGCTGATTGTCCACCCGGCGGGACCGCGAGTCCTGCGCGGTGCCGCACAAGCGAATTCCCGAAAGGTGCAGCGGTGTTCAGAAGACTGCTCCATGCCCAGACGGATCCGCCCCCCTCAAGAACCGCGCTAAGTGACCGACTCAGCGCGCACCCGGTGCTGATGGCGCTGATGGCCGTTGCCTTCACGGCCTTCGCATTCGCCGTTCCGGCCGCGTACGCGGCGGTGAGTCACGCGGAGGAGACCGCAGCGACCCAGGTGCTCACCTGGACGGCCGGCAACGATTACATGAGCTACGCGTCAGCCCCCACCACCGCGGTGGCCGGCAACGCGACCATCGTGTTCGAGAGCAGCGCGGCGACCGGCAACACATCGGGGTTGTCGCACACCCTGACGTTCGACGTCTCGAACCCCGACTACAACAGCGACGTCAGCCTCAACATCCTGGCGAGCCCCTTCGACTCCGAGGGAGGCAGGCACACGGTCGAAGTGACCCTCACACCTGGCATCTACCACTATTACTGTGCGATGCCGGGCCACCAGATGATGTCGGGCGAGCTCATCGTCACCGCCCTGCCAGGCGACGACACCACTGCGCCGGATACGTCAGCGACGGTGTCGGGGACGAAGGACTCCGCCGGGAACTATGTCGCCAGCGCGTCCGTGACGCTGACCGCTTCGGACACGGAGTCCGGTGTGGCCGAAATCGAGTACTCCCTCGACGGCGCCCCATACAGCGGCTACACAGCACCGGTTGCAGTGAACAGCGTAGGACAGCACACACTGACCTACCGAGCGACCGACAAAGCAGGCAACACCGCGCCGGCGAAATCAGTCAACTTCACCGTCGTAGCACCCGAACCACCGAAAGACACCACACCACCCGACACCTCCGCGACAGTCTCCGGAACCAAGAACTCCGACGGAAACTACGTATCGAACGCAACCGTCACAGTGACCGCCTCGGACACCGAATCCGGCGTCGCCGGAATCGAATACGCCCTCGACGGCACCTCATACAGCGGCTACACCACACCAGTTGAAATCAACAGCGTAGGACAGCACACACTGACCTACCGAGCAACCGACAAAGCAGGCAACACCGCGCCGGCGAAATCAGTCAACTTCACCGTCGTAGCACCCGAACCACCGAAAGACACCACACCACCCGACACCTCCGCAACAGTCTCCGGAACCAAAGACTCCGACGGAAACTACGTATCGAACGCAACCGTCACAGTGACCGCCTCGGACACCGAATCCGGCGTCGCCGGAATCGAATACGCCCTCGACGGCGCCCCATACAACAACTACACAGCACCGGTTGAAATCAACAGCGTAGGACAGCACACACTGACCTACCGAGCGACCGACAAAGCAGGCAACACCGCGCCGGCGAAATCAGTCAACTTCACCGTCGTAGCACCCGAACCACCGAAAGACACCACACCACCCGACACCTCCGCGACAGTCTCCGGAACCAAAGACTCCGACGGAAACTACGTATCGAACGCAACCGTCACAGTGACCGCCTCGGACGCCGAGTCCGGCGTCGCCGGAATCGAATACGCCCTCGACGGCGCCCCATACAACAACTACACAGCACCGGTTGCAGTGAACAGCGTAGGACAGCACACACTGACCTACCGAGCGACCGACAAAGCAGGCAACACCGCGCCGGCGAAATCGGTCGACTTCACCGTGGTGGCGGCTCCGCCCGAGGACAGGACGCCGCCGCAGGTGGCGGCCTCCGTCTCCGGCACGAAGAACGACTCCGGTGACTACGTCGGCAGTGCGACGGTGACGGTAACGGCATCGGACACGGGGTCGGGTGTGGCCGGGATCGAGTACTCCCTCGACGGCGGCCCCTACCTGCAGTACTCCGCACCGGTGGTGATCGACAGAGCCGGGAGCCACACCTTGCTCTACCGGGCCACCGACAAGGCCGGCAACACGGCCACTCCGCAGTCGCTGTCCCTCACCATCGTCGACAGCCAGCCGACCGGCTGTCCTGAAAGGGACGACCGCTCCACCGTGTTCCTCGGCTCGATCAACACTGGTGTCCCGAACCGCGTCACGACCAACGGCTGCACGGTCAACGAGCTGATCGAGGATCACCGGGCCTGGAACAACCATGGCTCGTTCGTCTCACACGTCGGGGAGATCGTCACGACGCTACGAAAGGAAGGGGTCCTCGACCAGCGGGAGGCCGCCCTGATCAAGAAGGCGGCCGGCCAGTCCGACGTCGGCATGCCGAGGCACGGTACCGCCGGTCGCTGAGTCACGGCCGGGCGGGTGACGCCGCCTGAGCCGTGTGCCTCGGCCGGCCGCGGCAGCGGCCCGCCCAGCGCACCAAAACCGATGGGGTGGAGAGCTGGACAGCTCCACCCCATCGGGCCTGGCCGCCTCCACAAGAGCCTGGGCGGCAACGAGACTGTGCTGCTTCGAACCGGCTTTGCCCATCTGCTGATGAGATGAGCGTCCTGTGACTCGGTGCACAGGTTTCTTTTGCCCTCGACGGCACGGTGCTACGGTCCGGTGGAAGGCGCACCCCCCCAAGCACCGGGCATGCGAACGGCTCTGACCACGGCCGGGGCGGCGTGAGGAGTACGACGGTTCGATCGGCCAATATGCATCAGGCCTGGCTGCTCCGCCCGCCGTGCGGTGGACCGGCGGGCGGAGCGCAACCCGTACGGATCAGGGTTCCGTGCCCCAGGCCAGCGCGCCTCCGATGTACGCCGTGACCTGAGTCGCGTCCGCGAAGGACGTGTTCGAGCCGCGGCTGTAGTCGTTCGTCTCGTTGAAGGCCGACCAGTCGGTCTTGTTGAAGCGGCTCTGGATCTCGCCGGTCGAGGCGCCGGGGGCCAGCGATCCGGCTCCCGTGGTGAAGGAGAACTCCACGTAATGGTCGGCGGAGGCTCCCGGTGCGGCGGAGACCACCTTCGCAGTGATGTTCGACGTGCCGAGCTGCGCCCAGTCGATCGAGGTGCTGAACGTGCTCGCCCCGCCGTCCCCGGTGAACCAGTAGCGGACCGTCACCGTCGACAGGTTCAGCGCGCCGGTGCCGGTGTTGACCAGCTGCAGCCCCGGCTTGATCTGGTTGTCGGACGGTGCAGAGTCGTTGTTCTTGTACTGGACCTTCACCGAGCCGGAACTGCCGGTACCGCCGGTGGTGGTCGCGGTGACGGCGGCGGAGGCCGGCGAGGTATTGCCCGCCGCGTCCTTGGCCTTGACCGTGTAGCTGTAGGCGGTCGACGGCGTCAGCTGCGAGTCGGTGAAGGTCGTGCCGGTTGCCGAGCCTGCCAGGGCGCCTCCGCGGTAGACGTCGTAGCCCGTCACGCCCGTGTCGTCGGTCGAGGCCGTCCAGGACAGGGACGCCGCGCTGGGCGTCGTGCTGGTGACCGTCAGCCCGGTCGGGGTGCTCGGGGGCGTCGTGTCGCCGTTGCCCCCGCCGCCACCGAAGCCCGGTGCCTTGATGGACTGCAGATAGCCGTCCTTCGTCGTGTTGACGGTGGTCCAGTCGTCGTTGAGGATGCCGCCCGTGTCACCCGAGTTGGGGTTGACGCACCAGAACGTCCAGTGGAAGCTGTCCGCGCCGTACTGCTCGGTGGGCCGGAGATAGTCGACGAGCGCGTGCAGCCACGTCTGGTCCGTGGCCGACTGCAGGGTGGTGCCGAACTCCCCCAGCCACACCGGGGCCGTGTTGTTCTTGAACAGATAGCCCCAGTTCTTGTCCCAGATGCCGGGCATGTTGGCGGGGAAGGCCGGGTCGCTGAACCAGCTCTGCTGCGCCACGCTCGTCGCGTAGTCGTGCGCCGAGTAGACAAGCCGGCCGGCGACATCGAGGCGGACCGGGAAGCTGCCCGCTCCCTGCAGATTGCCACCCCACCAGTACGAGCTCCCGTTGAAGCTCTGCACTCCCTCGACAAAGATCAGCAGCGCGGGGTTGACCGACAGCACGGCGTTGCCCGCCCGCTCGGCCGCGAGCCGCCAGTCGACGGAGGTGTCGCCGCAGCCCCAACACGCCGGGTCGTGCGGCTCGTTGTGCAGATCGATCCCGATCACCGTGGAGTCGCCCTGGTAGCGCTGGGCAACCGCCTTGAGGTCGGCGATCCAGGTGGACTCGGGCACGCTGCTGGTGTACCAGAGCGCGGACTGGCCACCGGAGTCCGGCCGGTGCCGGTCCAGGATGACCTTCAGACCGATCTGCCCCGCGTACGCGACGATCTTGTCCATGACCTGGAGGGGGGAGAGACCCTGGAGATCCTGGTTCTTGGTGTAGTCGATACTCGCTGCCGCGGCGCCCGGCTTGAAGATGTCGTCGGAGTACGGCATCCGGATGGTGTTGTAGTCGAGCGACTTGATCTGGTTCAGCATGTCCTGGTAATTGCGGGCCCACAGGCCATGAGCGACCTGGTTGGTGGTCTCGAAGCCGAACCAGTTGATGCCGGCGATACGGACGGGGCTGCCCGCCGAGTCGAGGATCTGCCGTCCGTTGGTATGCCAGTAGCCGCCGCCGGCGGCCGCCGCGCTCGGCGCCGTGAAAAGGAGTGACAGCGTCGAGAGGAGGAGCGCGAGCAAGGTGGCGAGTGCGGCCCGGGGGCGCGCGGCCTGTCTGCTTGGCACGGTGGAGCTCCTTTCGGGTGGGGGCCCCGCACCCCCGTCCCAGGGGATACGGCGAAAGTCTGTGGGAGCGCTCCCATGTTTCCGCTTTTGAAGCAGACCTGTCAAGAATGCATCGGATCCCGACGGCATACGTCAGGCGGCCGGGAAGGCGAGGGCGGCACTGGCTACTCGGGCCTCGTCACCATGCTCCGGTGTTGAACTCGCGCTCGCCGGAGAAGGAATGGCCGCCCTGAATGCTGCTGCTGATCCGATCGATGAGGTCAAGGGCGTGCACCAAGGCGCGCCGGTCCTCCTCGTCCAGCGTTTCCTCCAGCGCGTCGGCGAGCACGCCGACGCGCTGACGGCGGTCCGCGCCGAGCGCCTTCTTCCCCGCTTTCGTCAGAGTGAGGACCTTCCTGCGGGCATCGCCCGGATCAGGGCGTGAGGCCAGGAAGCCGGCCTCGGTCAGTTCTCTGACGGTCGCGGCCATCGTCTGGTGGCGCACTCCGCGGGTCGCCGCCAGGTCGGCCGTGGTCATCGGCCCCCGCGTGTCGAGGAGGCCGAGCACCGCCGCCGGAACGGATGCGAGCTGATCGACGGTACGGGCGCTACGGACCAGGGTGCCGACAACCGCCCGGAGGCGGACGGCCAACTCGTAGGAGAGGGGGGCCGGTTCGTTCGAAAGCGCGTCGTTCACATCCCTCAGCCTAGCAAAGGCATACAGGGGGCACTGTATTACAGTGCCCCCTGTATATATTGCGCAGTGGAGGGCCCTGTACATCACACCGATAGGAGCCGGCAGTGCAGCTGATCAAGCACGCCCACGCATGTGTGTCGCTGGTCAAGGACGGTGGGCGGATCGCCATCGACCCGGGCACGTTCACCCCTGACGCGAAGGAGGTGGTGGCCGCCGCCGACGCCGTCCTGATCACGCACGAACACTTCGACCACTTCGACGAGGACCTGATCGCCCGGGCCCTGGACGCCCGCCCCGGCCTGCGGGTCTACGGACCGGCCCGTGTGGTCGGACGCTGGGCGGCCCGGCGCGGCCAGGTCATCGCGGTCGCGGACGGCGACCGCCTCGACGTCGCCGGTTTTGACGTGGCGGTGTCCGGCGACCTGCATGCCGCGATCCACCGCGACATCCCCCGCGTCGCCAACGTCGGCTACCTCGTCGACGGCCGGGTCTACCACCCCGGCGACGCGTACCACGTACCGCCCGCGGCCGTCGACACGCTGCTGCTGCCCACCAGCGGACCGTGGACCCAGCTCGGCCAGGCGGCCGACTACGTACGCGAGGTCGCCCCCAACCGTCTCGTCCAGATCCACGAGATCATGCTCAGCCGGACCGGCCAGGAGTCGATGGCCCGGTTCCTGAGCCCGGCGGCGCTGACCGAGATGCCTCTGACCATCGTCCCGGAGGGGGAGGCGATCACCGTGTGATCCCGGCCGGCTGCGCTGCCCTGCGCCGGGAGGCTGCGGGATGCCGGCGCTCACCGCAGCTGAGGCCGCTCAGCGCCGGGATGTTGCCAACTCGACCACCCCGCCGACCCCTTGCAGCGCGCCGCCTTCACCTCACATCGGGTTGAGGTCGGAGAAGGCTCCATGACCGGGACGGGGACGGTCAGTCGGCAAGGTCTGCGGCTTGCTGACGCAGGGCGCGCGCCAGCGCCTGCGCGGGTGTCCCGAGGGGACCCGGCATGCGCACCAGGCCGACGCGTCGTACCTCCTCCGCGACGCCTTCGACGGGCACGAGGCGTACGCCGGGCGGGACGGCGGGCAGCAGCGTCGGCGTGGCTGTGGTGATGCCGGTGCCGGCCGCGACCAGGTGGAGCTCGGTCAGCCAGTCGCGAGCGGCGTGGCGGACCGTGGCCGGCCGGGCAGACCGGGCCAGACGCCGAGCAGTGGCTCGTCCGTGGTGCCTGAACTGGCGAGTCACGGTTCGCGTGCCATCTCCTCGACACTGACGCTGCCCCCCGTTCGGCGAGCGGGCCGCCTACCGGCACCACCACGGCCGGGTGCGCTTCCTGCAGCGGCTCGACGCTCAGGGGTGGATCGTCCAGCACGTCCAGGCTCCGCCCCCGCTGGCGGATCGTCTCGTAGAGCCGATCCAAGTCGGCCAGGTTGGAGATGCCGCTCGCCACCGCGGCGGCCGCCGAACCGATCACTTCGACGGCCGCGTCGAGTTCGGTCTTGTGCCGGCCCGTGGTGAACACGTGCGCACCCTCGGCCGCCAGCCGTACGGCACTGGCCAGTCCGATCCCCGAGCCACCTCAGGTGACGAGAACGGTCTTCCCCTCAAGCAGTCCCATGCGGACAACCCCCTTCTACTTCCACATCGATCGATTCGGAAGAGGTGTGCTGCGGCTGCGAAGGCCGAGCGGTGTTGACGTCGCCACACCGGCGGGGCCCCGCCCATCGCCGAGATCAACCCGCCGGGCGAACCCGAGCAGGAGTAGCGGCTTCCGCCGCCTCCTGGAAGTCGGCGATGTCCCCGCCGTACTCCCTCGCCCAGTTCGTCAGGACCTCGATGGGCTCGATGAGGGTCCGGCCGAGGTCGGTGAGGCTGTACTCGACCCGCCGCGGCGCTTCGGCATGGCGGTCGACCAGGCCGTACTGCTGGAGCCGGCGCAGCGTTTGGGTGAGGACCTTGCGCGAGACGCCGCCGATGAGGTCGACGAGCTCACCATGCCTGCGAGGCTTCTGGCTGAGCCCGAAGAGCGCGAGCACGGCCCATTTGTCGGAGATGATCTCGACCGCCAGACGCGTGGGGCAGTCGGCGAGGGAAGTTGCTCCGTTCACGTTCTGCATGGAAATCGAAGGTACCAGGAGGTAACGCACGGCTCCGTAACGTCTTCCGCGAGCAACCAGCCGGCACCACATACGGAGGAGTCACCATGCCACGAGTCGTTGTGTTCGACGAGTTCGGCGGGCCGGAGGTCATGCAGGTGGTCGAGGAGCCCGTCGTCGAACCCGCAGCCGACGAGGTCCGGGTCAGGATCGAGGCGTTCGCCGTCAACCCGCTCGACCAGATGATGCGTTCCGGCACCTCGCCCGCGCCCATCCCGCTGCCGCACGCACGCCTCGGTGTCGAAGGAACCGGTGTCGTCGACGCGCTGGGCCCCGGGACCACCGGGCTGAAGATCGGCGATCCGGTCATCCTCACGGCCGTTCCGGACGCGAGCGCCAGGGGCAGCTACGCCGACTACACCACGGTCCCCGCGAGCCAGGTCGTCGCCCGGCCGGCCGGGCTCGGAATCACGGAGGCGGCGGCGATCTGGGTCGCCTACTCCACCGCCTACGGCGCGCTCGTCGAGAAGGCGAGGATGCAGCCCGGCGACCACGTCCTCATCACTGCCGCGTCCGGCGGCGTCGGCCGGGCGGCGATGCAGATCGCCAATCAGATCGGCGCCGTGCCCATCGCCGTCACGCGGCACGCCGCGAGGAAGGACGAGCTGCTCGCCGCCGGCGCCGCCGCGGTCGTCGCCACCGACCACGCGGACATCGTCGAAGCCGTCGGCCACCACACCAGCGGGACCGGCGCGGACATCGTCCTCGACCTTGTCATGGGCCCCGGCCAGCAGGATCTGCTGAAGGCGGCCCGCCCCGGCGGAACACTGGTCGCGGCAGGCTTTCTGGACCCGCGGCCCACATCCTTCCCGGCAGGCCCGCCGCTCACGATCTTCAGCTACCGGAGCTTCGAGCACACCCTCGACGCCGTCGTGGTGAAGCGCATGGCGGCCTTCCTGAACGCCGGTGTGCACCTCGGTGCACTGCGGCCCGCCGTCGACGACAAGATGTTCTCCCTCGACGACGTCGTCGAGGCACACCGCCACCTCGAGAAGGGGCTGCACGCCGGGAAGAAGATCGTCGTGACGACCTCCTGAGGCCGTGCCGGCTCAGGGCATGGCGGACACCAGGCCGATCCGGTAGGCGAGGACAACGGCCTGGACGCGGTCGCGCAGGCCCAGTTTGGTCAGAATCCGCGACACATAGGTCTTGACCGTCTCGGGTGTGATGAACATCGCCGCGGCGATCTCCGCGTTCGACAGTCCCTCGGCGATCAGTCGGAGCGCTTCCAGCTCGCGGACGGTCAGCGCGCTCGTGACTTCCTCCCTGGCCGGCCGGGAGGTGTCCGCCGGGCGCAGCCGTTCGGCGAAGTGGCCGATGAGGTGGCGGGTGACGGCCGGTGCGAGCAGCGCTTCGCCCCGGGCGACCGTCCGGATCCCGCCCACCAGCTCCGCAGGGGGCGAGTCCTTGAGGAGGAAGCCGCTCGCCCCGGCCCGGAACGCGTCGTAGACGTAGGCGTCGACGTTGAAGGTGGTGACGACCAGCACCTTGGGTGGGGCCACGGCGTCGGGGCCGGCCAGCCGGCGGGTCGCCTCGATGCCGTCGAGCAGGGGCATCCGGATGTCCATCACGACCACGTCGGGACGCAGTTGCTGCGCGGCCTGGACCGCGGCGTGCCCGTTCTCGGCCTCCCCGACGACCTCCATGTCGGGCTGGGCGGAGAAGATGGTGACATAGCCGGTGCGCACCAACGCCTGGTCGTCACAGACAAGTACGCGGATCGGCAGCGGGGCATCGCTCACGGGTCACTCCTGCGCGGGCTGGGTGGGGATCACGGCACGGACACGGAACCCACCGTCGGGCCTGGGTCCGGCCACCAGTTCACCATCGAGCATCCGCACCCGTTCACGCAGCCCGGTCAGTCCCCGTCCGCCCCCACGGCCCACCTTTCGGGCGGCGGGTGCGGACTCCGGGGAGGAGGCGGATCCTTCGGTGGCCACCTCGATCTCGATCTGCGTGTCGCCGTGCTGGACCAGGACCTGTGTCGGCCGCCCGACCGCGTGCTTCATCGCGTTGGTGAGCGCCTCCTGCACCACGCGGTACGCGGCCAGTTCCACGTCCACGCTCCGCGCCCGCCGCTCGCCCCGCTCGGTGAACTCGACGGGCTGACCGGACATGCGGGCCTGCGTAACCAGGTCCCCCACCTTTCCCAGGGTGGGCACCCGGTCCGCGGAGGCTGACGCGGACGCGGACTGGCCGGTCGCCTCCAGCACGCCGAGCAGATAACGCAGTTCGGTGAGGGCCCGGCGACCGGTGTCGCTGACGGCTGTCAAACTGTCGGCGGCGCGCTCCGGCGCAGACGTGAGCAGGAACTGCGCCGCGTCGGACTGGACCACCATGGCCGTCACATGGTGGGTCACCACGTCGTGCAGTTCGCGCGCGATGCGTGCGCGCTCCGCGGCCGCGGCCACTTCGGCGGCCAGCCGCCGCCGCTCGGCCTGCTCCGCCCGACGCCTGCGGACGCCGCTGCCCACCAGCCAGACCGCGGCCAGGATCAGGTAGAACGCGAGGTAGTCCGGGATCCGGTCCGGTGAGCCGAGGCGGTGCAGGACGATCGCCAGCACGGCGTAGCCCGCACTCGCCGCGGCGGCGAGAACGCGACGGAAGGAGACCTGGTGGGCTCCGGCGGAGTACAGGGCCGGATAGATCCCGACACTCCCGAACGTTGCCGGACAGCCCAGGGCCTGATGCACCGCGAACGCACACCCGACGACCGAGAGACAGACCGCGGGCCGTCGGGTGCGCACCGTCAACGGCAGGGTCTGAGCCAGAGTCAGCCCGATGCTCAACGTGTCTGACGGATGCTCGGGCAGGTCCCCGATCTGCGCCCCGATGTGCGACAGGGTCGGCACGAAAGCCAGCAGGGCGAGACCCAGCGCGAGAACACCGTCCTTGACGGAACGCTTTCGCTCCGCCGGCCAGTGGAGCGGCCCTCGCAGCAGCAGCGGCGGTCTCCGAGGTGACTTGAGCACCATCAACTTCCGTCTCCGTTCCGGTCAGCAGTGGGCGGGTGCCGCGCGAAGGGCTCAGCGGGCGGCGCGCTGCCGGGGCAGCAGACCGCCCCGCCGGTGGGCGATGACGAACATCGGGACCGCCAGCGCCACACCGATGAGGACAGTGACGATCGACGCCTCCAGGCTGAAAGTACCGCCGGTCAGCATGGCCGAACCGCTGACGTCCACGGACAGCAGCCCCTTGGCGGTGTTGCCCGAGACCGGGATGCCGAGCAGCTGCTCGGTGGCGTTCCAGGCGAAGTGCATACCCACGACGAACCAAATGCTGCGCCGCCACAGGAACGCCGCTCCGAGCAGCACGCCCGCCTCCAGGGCGATCGCCAGTCCGCTCCACACGGTGGCCCCGGGGTTGGCCAGGTGCGCGGCACCGAAGAGCAGCGCGGTGATCGCGACAGCGGCACGGCTGCCGAACAGCCGCTCCAGGGCCTGCAGGACGAGGCCCCGGAACATCAGCTCCTCCATGACCGCCGCGCCCGCCTGCACGGCGACCGCGGACGCCACGACGGAGAAGAAACCGTTTCCGGCCCAGGAGAACGAGTAGCCTCCGAACGCCGTGATCACGAGGGCGGACACGAGGATGAATCCCAGGCCGATACCGCCTCCGAGCAACGCCTCCCGCACAGCCCCGCGCCGAGTGATCTCCGGCACGGGCCCCCGCGCGACGAAGCGCGTGACCGCCCAGTACACGGCCACCGCAGTCGCCGCTCCCAACACCGGCAGCGGTCCGGGTCCGGTCGCGGTCGCAGCCGAGACCACGCCGACGCCGACTATGCCGATCAGCATCGAGCCGAACGGAGAGCGGCAGATCCGTCGGACGCGGCCGCCGCTCGGACCGGAGCCGTCCGGAAGCTGGTCGTGGCCTGTCTCGTCGTGTGTGGTGGATGTCGTGTGCATCATGGCCTCCCCCTGGTACGGGGCCGCGCAGGCGGCGACCCTGCAACCACGCTAGGAACACCACGACTTCCGCGACTCACCCGCGGGCAGACAGCACCGGTAGCTCTCACGGGGGATGCGCTCGGCGGTTGCGGGTGCCGATTATCACGTCCGGGCAAGTCAAGCGGCGTGTGCGTACTCGTGGAGGACCCCGCCGAGTCGGTCACGTCGATGGCCGTCCAGCCGGTGGAGTCGGTCGGGTTCGGTGATCGGCTCGGGGTCTGGCCGCAGGGGTGCTGCGCTGTGCAGGGTGCGGTGGGGCCGATGCTGATTGTAGAAGGCTTCGAACTCGCCGAGTGCGTGGAGCAGGTGGGCCTGGTTCCAGATCAAGGTCCGGTCGAGGAGCTCGTGCCTGCAGGTCTGCACCCAGCGTTCCATGATCGAGTTCATGCGGGGAACACGGACGTCAGTGGTGACGATCTCGATGTCCTCGGCCTCGAAGACGGCGTCGAACGCACGGGTGAACTTGCTGTCACGGTCCCTGATCAGGTGCGTCACGGTGGTGCCGGCCTGCGCCGCGGCCACGAGCCGTCGCGCAGGCATGTCCTGTTTCTGCAGGTGAGAGGTGTGGCGCCCGAACTGCCACCGCACCGCCCCCTCACCGAGCCGATCACGCGGCCCAAGGGCCCCAGGAACGACGAAAAACCGGTGAGTCATATGACTCGACCGGTAAATTCGTGAACGTATTGGGGACGATCTCGTGAACGTCCCTGCTGGTGGGTCGTTCACGAGACCCTCTGACCAGGCACAGCGCGCCTAAATGCTAACGAACATCCCGCCGGACACAAGATCACTCCCCGACAATATGCACATGCATGAATGAGCGTCGCGATGATCCCGCGACCTGCACCCCCCTGACCAGGGAGCTTCGCGACCGCGACGGCAAGTAGCGTTCGTCCTTCGACGCCCTCTTCGAAGTCGAGAAGATGAAGATCCCCAAAATCGCTCCACCAGCTCCCCGGATGACCGCCAACCGCGAGCGAGTGATCGGCAGCATCCGACGCGAGGCCCTCGGCCACATCCTCATCATGAACGAGTCCCACGCCCAGCAGGTCTTGTCCACCTACCAGCGGCACTCCAACGAGCACCGGCCCCACCGAGCCCGGAATCAACTACCACCCGACGTTCACCGCAGCCCTCTGTTGACGCTTCGTGAAAGCTGACCCCCAGGCAGTCTTTGGGTTCTGGTTAGGGGTCAACTTGCAGAGAGCGTTGACAGCGACTGCCATACACGACCTCGACACCCGCAGACTCCTGCGCACACGGCTCCTCGGTGGAGTCATCAGCGAATACCGCTAGGCGGTTTGACCTGCAGTGACGACATTCCGAGCCCCACACGGCGTGGCGCCGACTGCGGATCCTGCGCGCGTGTAGCAGGCGACGGTACATGTCATCGTCGTAGCCCCGGTCGGCGAACAGCCGGTCGGGTGGATGGCGGGGTCAACCAAGAAGCTCGGCAACGAGCGTGGGCTCCGCCGCCGAGCACGAGACTGGTATGGCTCCCTGGGAACCGAGTCACTGGTCTGCCTGCACAAGGTCGCGCCAAGTCCACGGGAGAGATGGTTGCCCGTGGGGTCTCGTCTGGACCCTCCCGCACACACGCCGCGCTCATCGGGACCAACGCCGCAGCGGGGCGAGCGACCCCCGGAGACGCAGCGCCCTCTCCCATCGGGGCGGGCGTCCTCACGCATCCCCGGCCCCTACCACAGCGTGTCTGCGCTGTCGTTTCGCAAGGCGGCATCCACGTGGGCGTGAAAGGCTGCTTCCGCGAGGAGGCCCGGGGTCGCCGCATAGGTGTCAGCCGCCGGAATGGGCCGGCCGGTGATCTCGACGATGCGGTTCAGGACCGCGACGACCGCCGCTTTCGTGTCACCGGCCGGCACACACACATCGTGAGGATGGAGCACGGGCAGCGGCTCCTCACGGACCCGGATAAGCGTGTACCCCGCACCGCGAATGGCTTCAGACTTGCGCCTATCACGATCCGCGGCACCGGGCCGGGCGTGCCAGTAGCGGCCATCGAACTCGACGACGACACGGTGCGCGGGAATGAAAATGTCGGCCTCCCAACGCCTGCCACCCGCAGTCAGCTTGGTGCCCGTCGGCTCAGTATCCGGGAGCAGGGCCCGGAGTTCGAAGCCGAGCGCGAGTTGCCGGCGAGACACGCGATAAAGGCTGCAGTGGGGGCAGCCAGAGCGCGATGGACCGGTCCGGGCTGAGACGCAGGTGGTCCAGGTGTGCAGGGGGTTTTGACGGCAGCGCCAAGTGATGTTGCGGCTGCTTGACGCGGTGACCTGCCACGGTGTGAGGCCGTCGTTGAGACTCGGGTCGAGTTCGGCGGAGACATCGGGGGCACGGGTCGCGAGCGCGTTGGTGACCGAGACCAGATGACCGGCGCAGTAGGGGCAACCACTTCCAGCAGCCGTGCGGACAGACGGCGTGGCCTGCCATCGGTGATCGGGCCCTTTGGGGCACGCCCACCAAACCTTCGATGTTGACCGTCCGGAGATCCTGTCGGGGGTCAGTGGCGCATTGCGTCCCAGGTCGAACTGGGCGGCAACGGCATGATACAGGGACAGACGATTTGTGACCGACGCCCGTCGTCCGGCGCAGAAGGGGCAGCCATTGCCTGTGGCCGTGCGGTGGACCACAGGGGAATCCCAAATGTGATCGGGACCCTCCGGACAGCGCCAGGTGACGACCTGGCGGGTTCCGGCAAGGACATGCTCGGGACTCAGTCCATCGTTGAGCGCCGGATCAAGCTCGGCGGCGAGCTCGGGGTGACGCGCGGCCAGACTGTTGGTGACCGACAACTGGTACCCGGAACAGCAAGGGCAGCCGGTCGGATTCGATGCGCTGGTCCGAGCACAGACGGCGGCTTGCCACCGGTGGTCCGGGCCGGCTGGGCAGCGCCACCACACCACACGCTTGGAACCGTAAGAGACCTGCCCAGGATCAAGGCCCTGGTTGCGGTCGACATCCAACTCGGCCGCCACCCGCGGGTGCGTCACCGCGAGCGAACGCAACAGGGGATCGAGTCGATTGCCCGAACACCACGGACAGCCCGCTGGCCGCGGCTTGGTCTTGGTACGGGTGTGCACTGGCGCCTGCCACACGTGCTCGGGATTGGTAGCGCAGCGCCACCACACTTGCGCGTGGCTGCCCGGCAGCAGCTCCTCGGCTCGCAGCCCATCATTGAGCGTGGCGTCGAGCTCCGCTGCGACCGCGGGGTGCAGCACGGCAAGGTTCCGGCCAGCGCTCGGCCGCTTCCCAGCGCAATACGGACAACCATGGCCCAGCATGCCCCGGTTGTACGGAGACGCCTCCCACCGGTGGTCCGCACCTCGCGCGCACACCCATGCCACCTTGCCCCGCCGCCGCAACGACACGAGATGCGCCGGCCCTGCCTCCTCGGCCAGCTGCACCGCAAGCTCCGGACGGTCCGCCATCGTCTCATCCACCCTGTGCCCCCTCCGACTGTGAGGGAGGCAGCATGGCGCAACCCACTGACAACGACCGCCCCTGCGACTGTGACCAGTCGCCAGCGCGGACGGCGCAACCACTTCGCACTGGGACGTTCAAGATGGCTCCATGACTACTCCCGCCCCGTCCACTTCCGTCATGCCGCTACGGGGAGTACCGCGACTTCTGGCCGAGGCGTTCCCCGCACCCGCAACGGATCCCGCTCCCCCTCGCGAATCCCCGAAGAACTGGCCGAGGCCAGGAGCTCAATCCGAGGCGCGCGGATGCGAGCACGGCCAATCGGAGGACCGAGCTGGTGTCGCCCGCCCACCCTGCGGCTGCTGACGTTCGCATGGCCGGACAAAATCCGCCTCGACAGCCAGGGCTTCTACCACCCCGCCCACGACAGCGAGCGGCGCTACTGCCCGCACTGTCACCCGAAATACGCCGACTTGGCGGGTGTACCGGTGGACCCGGCGGTAGTCCCACGGACGGCGCGCTGTCCCGAGAGGAACCGACTATGGCCCAACGCAGCCGCCCGACCCTGGCACGGCCCCATTCCAGAGTTCTGGACGCGTCCAGGCAAAGTGCCGCGCTGGTACGTCTGGTGGCGCCTGTGGGGAGTCCAGGACGGCAAATGCGCCACATGCCCAGGGCCGCCCCAGGTCATCGACCACGACCACACCACGGGCCTCGTGCGCGGCCTACTGTGCTACGACTGCAACGCCGAGGAGGCCGCGTGTGCCCTCGATCTCGCCCTGCACTGGCACTCCGGAATCTGCTGGTACCACCGGTACTGGGACAGCCCACCCGGGGCCCCGTTCGGCTGGTACTGGCCCGACCTGCAGCGCCAAGCCGGCATCCAATCGTTCCTGCCGCAGCCGCCAGCGTGGACGGCTGACGCGACGTCATTGACCATGAAGTGCCACCACCGATGCAAGACGTGGATCACGCGCCCGCACGCGGGAGACGACTGTCCGACGGGTGCGCCACCGTGAGACCGCTGCCCGCCGCTCAGGCCGTCCGCCAGGGGCCGTAGAGACCGGAACGCTGCCACACGAGGGCCCGGTGTGCATTGCCACCGATCTGTGACCCGGTCGATCGCGCCGTGCGGTCGATGCGCTTTCCCGGCCGGTCGGACAGGCGGATCAGCGCAGTCCGGCGAAGAGATCATTCTCGGGTATAGCCGCGCCGGTCGCGTCCTGGACACATACGAAGGTCCCCATGCCCATCAACTCCCCGAACCTCTCCTTGCCCATCTTGAGGAAGAAGATGTTCTCGCCCTGACTGGCGTGCGCGGCCAACGCGTCGAACTTCTGACCGCTGAACGCGGTGGTGTCCACCCACGTGGTGATCTCATCGTCGGGCAGGCCAATCTCGGCCATCGCGGCGGCCTCGGCAGGATCCGGAACCGGCATGTCCTCATGAAACTCGCGCATGATCTCACCGAACCGCTGCATCATCGAGCGGGGCATCGTGGTCCAGTACACCTTCGGTGCCAGCGCGGTCATCTCCAGCGCCGCCATCGTGATGCGGTGGGCCTGGATGTGGTCGGGGTGGCCGTAGAAGCCGTTCTCGTCGTAGGTGACGACCACATCAGGTCGGTAGTGCCGCATGAGTTCCGCGAGTCGGGCCGCACCTTCGTGCACGGGGGTCTGCCAGAAGGATCCGGGGGCGTCGTTGCTCGGCCAGCCCTGCCCGATCCTGGTGGTTAATTGGCGCAGCGTCACGGCGACGTTCCCGGAGGTGCCGCTGCTCGTCCGATTTGTCAGCGATGGGCGCGCAGTCGCGGCTGGTGACCTCCGACGTTCGGCCACTCTGTGTAATTAACCACCAGGATCCTGCCCTTGCCGAATACCTCATCCATGCGGGTGGGAGCAGCTGTCGCGGGTGTCTGAGCGCCATGGCACGGCAGGCGTCTGCATGCGTCCACGTGAGCACGATCACCGCGACATGATGGGTGGTCGTGCTGCTGCGAGCGATTGCCCCGACGGTACTCGGCTCACCACCGACGGCAGGGACCGGAGAGTGCGGATCTGGGACCGGGCTTCCGGGACCTGCTCCGCGACCCTCACCGGCCACTCGGAGTCGGTGTGGTCGGTGGTGATTGTCCCGGACGGCGCCTGGCTCGCCACCGGCGGCCACGACCGGACGGTGCGGATCTGGCATGTCGCGGGACAACGCACCGTGGCGGTCGCCCGAGCTGACGGGTCGCTCTTCGCGACGCGTGGGACCGGCCGGTGCGTACGCCGCTTAAGGAGATGCGAATCGATGTCTCCGCCCATCTCGCTCCGGGTGCTTCGCGGGTGGCCGGCGCCCGGACCCAGGCGTGGTGGGTGTGGAGTCTGGCGGAGCACCTGGCCTACGCCGCGGAACACGCTGCCCGCCGCCCAGGCCGACGCGGCCGCCGCCCCCGCCGGGCAGACTGACGGGGTGACCGCCCGGGCCGACGTGGCCACCGGGCGGGCCGATGCAAGCACCGGGCGGGCTGACGCGGTGGCCGGGCGGGCGGATGCGGCGGCTGTGCGCAGGGTGTCACGGTGGGTGTCGACGCCGATGACGCCGTCGACGTGTTCTGCGAGCATGGTCATGCGGTTGTTCTCCTCCGGGCGGACGGCCGTAACGGTGTCGGCCTGGGTGGAGTCACCGCGTGGCGGAACTGTGGTGAGTCACGCCGGGAGGCGGACAAGCTGCTGATCAAGCCAACGGGTGGGCCGGGCCGACGCCCGTGTCCGACAGACATCTCGGGGGAACGGCAGTTCCTGATGGGGCGCCAGTTATGTTGCGAATCATGCCGGATCACGAGCGCCGAGCCTGGCAGCAACCCATCCCGGGCCGCAGAAGAACTCTCACAGTTATGTTCTTCGCGGTCCTGCAAGAGGGCCGCTGGCCTCCGGGCCCGGCATGGCTGTTCCCCCTGTCGAAGGCATGACCTGGGGGGTGTCACCGGGCCCGAGGGGTGCCGTTGGAGACGCTGATGAGAGGTCCGACTACCGCCCGGCCTGGCGCAACGCCCGGCCGCTTGCGGGCGGCAGGTCTGCATAACGTGGATGCGCGCGCACGGCGCCATCGCCCTGGCCAGCACCGCACGAACCTCGCTTCGGAGGACGGGTTGTACGACATCGACGACTTGGGCGTCTTCCTCGGCCTGGACGTCGGCAAGAGCGCCCATCACGGGCACGGGCTCACCCCGGCCGGCAAGAAGTTCTTCGACAAGCAGCTGCCCAACAGCGAGCCGAAGCTGCGGGCCGTGTTCGACAAGCTCGCCGCCAAGTTCGGAACCGTGCTGATCATCGTGGACCAGCCCGCCTCGATCGGAGCCCTCCCGCTCACAGTCGCCCGGGACACGGGCCGCAAGGTCGCCTACCTGCCGGGCCTGGCCATGCGACGGATCGCCGATCTGTATCCGGGCGAGGCGAAAACCGACGCGAAGGACGCCGCGGTGATCGCGGACGCAGCTCGGACGATGCCGCACACCCTGCGCTCGCTGGAGCTGACCGACGAAATCACCACCGAGCTGACCGTGTTGGTGGGCTTCGATCAGGACCTCGCGGCCGAAGCCACCCGCACCTCCAACCGGATACGCGGCCTGCTCACCCAGTTCCACCCCTCGCTGGAACGCGTACTTGGGCCGCGTCTGGACCACCAGGCCGTGACCTGGCTGCTGGAACGCTACGGCTCCCCGGCCGCGCTGCGAAAGGCCGGTCGTCGCAGGCTCGTTGAGGTGATACGGCCCAAGGCCCCGCGCATGGCCCAGCGGCGGATCGACGAGGTCTTCGACGCGCTCGACGAGCAGACCGTCGTGGTCCCGGGCACCGGCACCCTCGACATCGTGATCCCGTCCCTGGCCCGCTCGCTCGCCGCCGTTCACGAACAGCGCCGTGCCCTGGAGGCCCAGATCGAGGCCCTGCTGGAGGAGCACCCTCTTTCGAAGGTCCTGACCTCGATGCCGGGGCTCGCGGTCAGGACCGCCGCCACCTTGCTGGTCACCGTCGGCGACGGCACCAGCTTCCCCACCGTCGCCCACCTCGCCTCCTACGCCGGCCTCGCCCCCACGACCAAGTCGTCGGGGACCTCCATCCACGGCGAACACGCGCCCAGAGGCGGCAACCGGCAGCTCAAACGGGCGATGTTCCTGTCCGCGTTCGCCGCCCTGCACGATCCCGCCTCCCGCACCTACTACGACCGCTGCCGGCCCCGCGGAAAGACCCACACCCAGGCACTCTCCGCCTGGCCCGCCACCGCATCAGCGTGCTGTTCGCGATGCTCCGCGACGGCACCTTCTACGAACCCAGAACCCCACGCCTCGCTTGACGAAAGACATAGAGGCACCCCGACGATGCAGTGCGGCCGGTCGTCGAGGCGGTGGCCAGCCAGCCGCGTTCCGGCCGTGCGCCCGTGCCGCGCCGGGACCCGGCGGTGGCTGATGGTGGGGATATGCCGGGCGAGAGGAGAGCAGGCGGCGGGGTCGATCCGGTCATCGTGGTGATCCCGTGCAGTGCGACGAAGTTGCCCGTGCCCGAGGGGGTGAAGGTTCCTGCTGCTGTCCTTTACCAGGGCACCTACTTCACCAAGTGCCTGAATGCTGCCCGGGCCATCCCCGGCGGACGAGTCGTGATCGTCAGTGGCTTGTACGGGCTGATCACTCCGGACACCCTGATCGCCACGTACGAGAAGCGGCTGGATCCGCGCACGGTCGACCACGCCAAGCACCGCGCCCAGGCCGAGGCGATGGGTTGGGGCCTGCGCGGCGCGCCCAAGGTGATCGCGCTGGCGGGCAAGGAATACGCGGATGCGGCCGCCGCCGTGTGGCCGCACTTGGCGCGGCCTCTCGCGGGCGCGGGTATCGGGACGCAGCTTCAGCGGCTGACGCGGATCGCCGAATCCGCGGATCCCCGGGCCGCCGCCCTGGCCTACGCCGACGCCGCGGCGGCCGCCAGCCACGAGGACAGCGCCGGTCGCCCCCGACCTTCGCCGGAGGGGCAGCGGGTTGAGGAGGGCGGCTTCCGATGGGCTATACAGTCCGGCATGAGCATCGTTGATACGTCCATAGCCGCGGTCTCAGCAGCGCTGAGCGGGCTGGCTGCGGGGGCGGCGTGGAAGGCCTCACGCGAGGCCAACAAGGCGGCGTGGAAGGCGAACGAGACGGCCGACTCCGTCGCCCAGATCGAGCGGGATCGCTGGCACAAGGAACTGACACCGCAACTCCGGATCAAACTTCAGACTGAGCCCCATGAGGTGCTGTACGTGCGCTTCGACAGCCCGTCCACGCTCGGTGACCTCGCCGTTCAGCTGACCATTCGCGACGACTTCGACCGCTCTCGGCTTCCCCACCTGGCCGGTACTCCGACACCGGAGCAGAGAGCGGAAGTTGTCTGGGGGCCGTACCGATTCCGGCCCCACGTCGATGAAGCGGACGGGCTGGGCCGGGCGGTCCCGGCGTTCCCCCTTCTCCCCGGTGACCGTCATCGTCTCGCCCTCGACCTGTCACTGAAACCGTCCTGGTACGAGGGCGCCGACGGAGAACAGCGCTGGCGCAACGACTACCGCACTGCTCCCATCCGCCTCTGGGCGGTTTGCACCGCCCCCGACCACAAGCCCTGGATACTGGCCTTCGCGGTGCCGCAGGACGGCAGTTGGGCGCTGGGGGGCGCCTGATCCAGGCAAGGACGTGCCGTGACGGGGGCCGTGCGCGTGGCGGCGCTCGCGCGTCGCCCTGCCGGCGTCCGGGCGGGGCCAGAGCAGGGGGGTGGCGGGGTTGCTTCGCTAACGCCGGGGCGCAACAAGGTTGGCACTCCCACTCCCCCTCTTCACGTGATCGGAGTCCTGCGTCGGCGGCCATAGACGGGATCCATCGGCTGCCGACACCTGCCGCAGCAGTGGAGCGAGCTACCGGCGCACCCAGAAATTGCCCACCAGAGTCCAGAGGCTGGTCAAAATCCCCCCGTCACCACGCCCTGCGGCTCGCCGTTGACCGTGACGGCCGGATCGGCCTCCACCACGCGCACGGACATGTCGATCGGTGCGGGGCGGGCGTTGGCTGATTCAGCTGCCGAGAGGTGTCGGACGTTGGAGGAGCCGTCGGCGAACGGGCGGACAGTGTGGGCCAAGAGGCGGGTCAGTTCATCTTCGAGGCCGTGCTGTAGTGGGGTGCCGTCGGGGCCGAAGGAATCGATCTCACGCTCGGCGAGCTGCTTGCCGGTGGCCGCGTGGGTGGCGGTGAAGCGCAGGATGCCGCTCTCGTTGTAGCGGAACTTAATCTCGATCTTGTTCCGGCGGATGTCCTGTTCGCGGGTCGGGAGATCCACCTCGATGTTGGCCAGGGGGAAGGCACGGTCGCTGTCGGCCGGGTAGCCGACCTCGCCCTCGATCACCGGCACGCGCACGAAGGAAGCGCCCGGCGTGTCCGGGTAGAAGTTGCCCGAACCCTCCGCGGGGAGCGTGGCATTGCGTCGGATAATGGCGCGGAAGCCCTTCTGTTCGCCCGCGCTCACAGCCGTACCCAGGTCATAGCTGGTCACCAAGGAGAAGTCTCTGTCGTCGCCGAGTTCGCCGTCGAGGGAAGCCGCATAGATAGCTGCACCCCGGGCGACGGCGGTCATGGGTCGGCACAGGCCGCTGTCCACGATGCGATCGTGGCCGAGAAGCTCACCCAGGGCATGACGCACCTGGGGGATCTGCGAGGTGCCGCCAATCATCAGGACGGAGTCGATGTCGTCCGAGGTGATGGCCAGATCTTCCAGAGCCTGCTGGACCGGCTCCAGGGCGCGGGTGATGAGCGAAGTGATCGCCTCGGTGTACTCGGCCGCGGTGATCCTGACCTCACGCCTCGAGATCGAGGGGGCGAGGCCGATCGGGAGGTCGAAGAAGAGCGCGCCGTCCACTGGCACGGAGGACAAGGCGATCTTCGTCAGCTCGACCGACCGGCGCCACCGGCGTCGTTCAGCCTTGGTGAGCCGGTCCGCGGTCAGGCCGATCTTCTGCTGGATCAGCTGGGCCAGCGCGTTGTCGAACTCCAGGCCTCCGAGGGCGGTGATGCCACGGGAGGTCTGCTCCTCGAAGAGGCCGTCGTCGTATTCGAGGACGGTGACGTCGATGGTTCCGCCGCCCCAGTCGAAGACGAGGAAGCGGCCGGGGATCGGGACGTCGTGGGCGTACGAGATCGCGGCCGCGGTGGGCTCGTTGAGCAGGGCCCGGACCTTCACTCCGCCGAGCGCTGCCGCGGCACGGGTGCGGTAGCGGGCGCCACCCGTGGCGTTGGCGGGGACCGTGACGACCGCGTCGGAGAGGTCGAGCAGTTGGGCGGAGACGCCTTCCTTCATCCGGCTGAAGAGGGAGGCGGCCGCGACCGTGCTGTGGAACTTCTCCGAGCCGACCCAGACGTGGTGTTCCTCGAGCTGGGCTGCGACCTCGAGGCCGTCGGTGTCGCCGTCCTTCTCGGCACCGGAGCGGGTGCCGAGCATGCGCTTCACGGCGTCGAGCGGCTCGCTGGTGCCGGTCTTCGCCTCCCAGCCGAAGCAGAGAGTGCGCTGGAGGTCGCGGACGGACAGCGCGGAGGGGAAGAGTTGCTCGAACTCCGACATCCGCCACTGGGCGGGCACGTTGTCGCCGTCGACCGGCAGCACTTCGGTGGTGTGCCCGTTCCAGCGAGCAACAACCGAGTTACTCGTACCGAAGTCGATACCAAAACTCATCGCGTGCCTCTCTGGTTCATCTGCTTGCTGGCCGCAGCACGCAGCGACTGCCTATAACTCGTTGTCTTCGGCACGCGCCCACCTGTCGTCACATCCGGTGAACCAGACGTAGACCAGGCACCGCCACGCGATCCCTCCTCGAGAATCTCCCTGGCTGGCGAATCCCCAGGCTCCTGTTGAACGCCAGGCGCCTGACCCCGATGAACCTTCTTCTTGTGCGGAGAATCACCAGGATCCCCATTGAGGCCTTTCCTCTGCTTTTTAGCTGCCTCCGTATGCGTGGTCCTGCGCTTCTGCCCCGGCTTCGCCTTCTCCGCTGCAGGTACCGGCAATGGATTCTTGGGAAGGGCTTTGAGCCATCCACGCTCAACAAGCTTTCCAGATTCACTGTCCACGTAAGCCGGTGCTGCAACTTCGTATACAACCGGTCCACGGCTCATAGCCCCAGGTGGATCTTCCACTACATTGAACTGTGAATGATCGTCGGCCTTCCAGACAATCTCCAGGCCGGCCCGCGACAACTCATGGTCGATTCGCGCCAATACCACCCTAAGACTCTTGGACTCCAAGGTCTGACGATGAATAGCAGCCAACTGGGCCAAATGCACTTGACGGGTCCTCATCCCTTCCATCACACCGCTCCGTACAGAATCGGCAATTTGAGGAAGGACACGTCTCATCAACTCGGACCGGATGACGCCAGCAGGATCACTCTCTGCCTCCTTACCCTCAAGAAGGGCACCCAAGGTCTCAGCTACTCGCTCCAGCTCCTCCTCCACCACAGGCAGGAGTGCTTCATTGATGGACTTGAGAATCGCCGGCGCATCCAGGGCTCCTGCAGCAATCTTAGGAATGTCGCTAGCAGTGAACTTCCAAGGTTGCATATCAGCTGATTTGAGTTCGTCGTTGCTGGAATACGGTTCCTGCCCAGCAAAGGATGCACGCTTTTTCCGGGCTTCGCGCGCCCTGCGACTTCCAGTCATGATGTGCTGCTCTCTGAGTCTTCAAGGGCTGCAGGGTCTTCAGTAGCCGGGGAAAGGCGTTCTGTCGCCCTGGTGATTATTTCTCGGGCCGCCTCGGTACGAGACCACTCGCGGTCGCTGTCCGTGGGCAACTCGGTGAGCCTCTGCAGAGGCTCGGGCGGAAGTTCCAGCCGGTGGCTCGTGCCGGTGGGGTCCTTCCAGCGGTACGGGGCGAGCGGGACGGCGAACGCGGGTACTTCCTGCTGCTCCCGCTCGGCCTTCTCGATCATGTCCTTGGCGCGGTTGATCCGGACGCGGCCGCTGTCCTCGAGTTCCTTCCTCAGGGCTCGCCAGGCCTTCTTCCAGTCGTCCACCCCGTCGGGCACGCCGAGCACCAGATAAGGGTTGAGCGGCTGGTCGCGTTCTCCGAGGCGCCGGTCTTCCAGGAAGCCCCGGTTCTTCCGCAGCATGGCTACGGCGCCTCCGCCGAGTTGGTCCCGCACCGGGGGGCGGCCTTCGGCGTCCTGCTCCAGCAGTTCGAGCGACTCCGTCGTCTCCTGGCCCGCGCGCAGGTAGGCCTGGATGTTCTGGGCCTCCCAGCGCACCGGCTGCGAGTGATGCCGGAGCCTTGCGGCCATGGTGAGCGCCGCCTCCCTCCGCTGCTCCGCCGTCGCGTCGTCCCCGCAGAGGAGGGCACGGTGCATCTGCCGCACGGCTCTGGTCAGGGTCCGGACGCCGATCCAGCCGTTGAACTTCTTGTTGCTCGCGCTGCGCACGCGGGGGTGGACCCGCTCCAGAAGGACCCACAGCCGCTCGTCGGCGACGAGGTCGTCCGGGGCCTCCCCGGTCCGCCGCACCTCGCGCAAGGCGTCGAGGAGCTTCTGTGTCGGTGGAAGGAGCTCGATCCAATCGTCCTCGATGGCCTTGGCCTCGTTGGTCTGCAGTCTCACCAGCAGGCGCCAGTCCTGCGGCCAGTCACGGCCGGGTTCCGTTCCCGGGCCGGCCTCCCGGCGTTCCCGTTCCAGAGGCCAGGCCAGTAGGTCCATCTCCTCGTCGGTGAGGGACGCCGGGTCCAGGCGGGCGCGGAAGTAGGCGGCACGGGAGGTGCCGTCGCGCTCGGGGACCGCGCCGATCCACTCCTCGTCGATGTAGTCGTCGAGAAGCGGCCGGGGAAGCTTCGCCAGGAGCGCCCTCTGCCGAGGGGCCGGCAGGTTGGTCTCCATCAGGCGACGGTCGTCCTGGTAGATCTGCCACATGCTGCCCGGCTCCCCCAGGAGCGGCAGCGGCTTGTCCTCCAGCAGGGCGCGGGCGCGGTCGTCGAGCCGGCCGTTGAAGACGCCCAGCCCGTGGTCCTGTGCCATGACGAGCAGGGAGACGCCCCGAACCGGGTCGTCCTGCCGGGACGCCGCATCGGCCGCGGCCCGCGCCAGCTTCTGCGCGGAAAGCGTCCCGGTCTCCGCCATCAGCGCGTGGGGCAGCACGATTTCAGCGAAGGAGCGGGCGCGCTCCCAGGCCTCCCGGTCGGCGAATCCTTCGGGGACCGGCTGGGGCGTCAGTGGTTCCAGCGCCGGCTGCTTCTGCGGCGGAACAACCGGAGCGGGGCTGCCAACAGCTTCCGCAGCCTCCGGAGCTTCTCCGACGGTCCGGCCCTGGGCGCGGGCCTGGCGGAGGGCGAGGCGGCGGGTGATCTCGCGCTGCCGCAGCTCCTCCAGTCGGGCCTGCTCGTCGTGGCCCGCTCCCAGCGGGGTTCCTGCCGTCATCAGAGCTCCTCCGCGAAGATGCGCACCTGCTCGATCACCGCGGCAGGGGTCCGGTCCAGGCTGTAGGCGTCGGCGAAGGCGATCCTCGCGGCGAGGCCACCGGCACGGACCTCGTCACGAAGGGCCTGGAGCCGTTCGTTCCCGCACTCCTCGGCGGCGGACTCCAGCGGATGCTTGACGGCGACCGCGACGGGCTCGCCGGTGAAGTCCGAGGTGAAGAGCGCCACCGGTCCGGCAGCGGTCACCTTCAGGCTGACGTTGGGCTCCTCATCCGCCCATCCCTTCAGCAGGACGGCGTGCTCGTTCGGATCGATCTGTAGCTTCCGGCCGCGCAGGGCGTCGGTCAGGTCGCGGGCGAGCCGCCAGTCGTACAGCGGGTGGAGGCGCATGTTGGAGTAGTCGCGCAGGCAGGCGTAGCAGGAGCTGCGGCAGTTCTGCGCATGATGGTCGGCCTCCAGGTCGTGCACGTACCGGTCGACCGCCCGGAGGAACTCCTCGATGTGTTCCTCCGAACCGAGGTAGGTGCTGAAGCCGGCGCCGTTGTCGAGGCTGTCCGCCAGGTAAGCCATGACGGGAGCCGCCACCGGGGCGTCCGAGCCGTGGATGCCGCTGAGGAGTTCCTCCGGCTGCACGTCCAGGTGCGGGGCGGCGGCACGGCGCAGCAGGGCAGCCAGCGAGTACCAGGCGGCGCGCCGGCCGTGGTATGCCTCGGGGAAGCGGTCGATCTGCTGGGACTTCGAGATGTCGAAGCGGAGGCCCCGGCTGGTGTCGAGGGCGTCCTTGGCCCCGATGAAGAGCATGTCGGTGTGCTGGGTAGCGCCGAGGGCGATCTCCAGGTCGGCTTCCGCCTTGGGGTGGTCCAGAGCGACGTATCCGCGCCACGGGCCGGTGTTCTTGACGAACCGGAAGAGCTTTCCGGCGTTGGTGTTGACGATGTAGCGGTCGCCGCTTCCGGTGTGGACAACCATCCAGTCGTCGGCGGCACGGTGGATGCGCGGGGCGGTCTTCTCCAGGTCGGTGGCGGTCCGTGCGCTGGTGGCGTTGGAGCCGAGCTCCCGGTAGCCGTCGTAGTCCCGTGCTTCGTGGGCAGCCCGGAAGCCTGCGGGCTCCCGGAAGGGGACGGCCCTGTAGTACTTGCTCTCCGCGCCGCAGGCAGGGCAGGTGCCGGCGCTCCCGGTTTCCGCGTCGACGACGGCCTGCGGGTCCACGTGGGAACAGATCCGGCACATGGCGACCAACTGTTCTGGCCCGAACGGGTCCTCGGCAGCCTGCACTCCGCGACCGCTCGGGACGAGGGAGACCACTCCCCTGGAGCGGAGCAGACGGCCGTCCTGCGGGGTTTCGCTGCCCGGTGCGAACTTGCTGAGGGCGACGGCCAGGTCGCGGTTTACGGAGTCGGCCGGCGGCCAAGGGAAGGTCTTCTGCGGGATGCTCCGGTAGAGGAGGCGGGAGCGCGTCGGGAAGCCGAACATGGGCAGGAGACCCGCCTCTGCCAGACGCTGGCTGAGGTCGGAGTGGCCGACCGTCCGGGCCGCCACCTCGTCGACCTGTCCGAGGAGTTCGTCGATGGCGGTCACCGGGTCGATAGCGGCGATGCTCTCCGGTGTTCCTGCGCGGAGGGCGGCGGCAGCGGCTTTGACGCGCTCCGGGCGCTCGGCGATCCAGCGACGGACGGCACCGCGATGCGTCGGCCAGTCGGCGGCGAGGCCGAACTGTCCGTGGACGTTGGTCGTCATGTCCGGCCCCTTCCGGCGGTCCTCCGGCTGCAGGGGCTCGAAGGCCTGGCGCAGGACCTCTCCCAGCAGGACCCGCCGGAAGACGGAGACCATGCCGAGGACCAAATAGGGCGGCGGAGTCGGATCGTTGGTGATGGCTTCCGGGCGGGCGAAGTAGTGCTCGTCGTGACTGCGGCCGCGGCAGACGGTGAGGGCCACGGCGACCGGGCTGTTGCGGCGGCCCGCGCGCCCCACCCGCTGCTGGTAGTTGAAGCGAGTGGGTGGCATGTTGGCCATGATCACGGTGTTGAGGGGACCGATGTCGACACCGGCCTCCATGGTCGTGGTCACGGAGAGCAGTTCCAGGCCGTCCGCCTGCGGGACGTCGTTGTCGCCGAGGAAGACGTCCTGGAAGAGGCTCTGCCGACGCTGGGCCTCCAACCGGTCCGTCTGACCGGTCAGCTCCGCGGTGCGCAGGGGAAAGCCACCGGTGCGGTGGGCGGCCTTCCACGCGTAGTAGTCGTCTTCGAGGACTCCGCTGTACTGCTGGGGCAGATCAGGCAGCGGGGTCAGGCACTTGGTACACAGCCCCGTGCCCGGGTGAAGGTGCGGCCGGTGGCAGGAACGGCACGTCCAGGTCTTGTTGTCACCGGGGCGGAGCGCTACCTTCTCCGGCTTGACGACGTAGTCGACCACGGCGTCCTTCCAGACGCCGAGCACAAGGTCCTCGATCGTCTGCACATCGGTGCCCTGGCGTTCGGCGACCTGCTTCCAGAAACGCTTCAGAGGCGCAGGCGGCCTCTGCAGAGAGGCACGTATCCGGGCGAAGCGCCGCATCAGGCCGAGAATACGCAGACTGGCACGCGCCACGGCCTGATCGCTGTCCAGACCGATCTCCAGAGGCGAGCGGTCGTCGCGCAGGCAGAGCCAGCCGAGTCCGAGCGATTCGAAGTCACGGCCGCCACCGGAGAACAGACTACCGACGGTCTCGAGGCGGAGACGGGAGCGGATGCGGTTGAGCAGTTCCTCCTGAGCCTGGGTCTCCACCACGGCTTCCCGGTCCCGCTCCCAGTTGTAGAGCGCGGTCCAGGGCTGTCCGGCCGAGGTCTGCTGGAGCGAGGCCGCGGGACCGGCGGGGTTGGTGCCGTACTTCAGCAGCATGCCTTCGAGGTCGGAGGCGAGGTCGTCCAGCGAGGGCAGTTCGGAGAACTTCCGCTCCAGGTCGGGCAGGAGTTCCGGTTCGGCGTCGAGGTCGTCGGCAAGGATCGCCTTCAGACGCCCCCAGTCCGCCGGATTGCGGTCCCGCAGCCGCTCCATTGCGGCACGGGCGCCCGCACGATCGGTGGGCTCCCCGGCGTAGTGGGCCTTCACCAGTTGAAGGTCTCCGAATGGATTCCCCTGGTTCTCGACGGCCTGGGCGCTGAGCAGGCGGAGAAGGTCCTGGTGGTGGCGGAGGGCAAGGCCGCTGGCGAGTTCGGAGGCGTCGTCACGGCTGTCGGAGAAGGCAATCGCCTTGCGCCTGCCGTCGGGAAGGTGGCCGAGGGCTTCGGTCACCAGCACCTGGTTGATCTTGTAGAAACCGGTGCGCATCCGCCGGACCGGCGCGTTGCGCAGCCGGTCAGGAGATTCCAGCGGGATGAACCGGCCGTCCCGGTCGTACTTGATCTCCCAGTCGTCGCCGCAGGCGGGGCAGCGAGTGGGGAAAGCCTGCAGCCGGGCTGGGTCGTAGGCCGGCTTCTTGCCTTCCTTGTCCAAGGGCACGGAGATGTGGAAGGACCATCCGGAGTGCTGCACGTCCCGGTTCTCCAGGCGGCCGGTGGCGGGCTGGTAGGCGCTGCGGCGGAACTCGAACTCGACCTGCGGCCCGCCGTCGGACAAGCCCGCGTGCCAGTCGGGGCCGTCGAGGCCGAGGCCCTTGGTGCGCGGCCAGTACACGACGTAGTTCGCGGCGGTGGGTGCGCCGCTGGCTTCGTCGGGGAGTAGGTCCAGGTCCGGGAAGTCGGTGTGGAGGGCACCGGTGAACTTGCGCCGCTGGGTGTCCTTGGGGCTGGCGTACCCGCCGAGCATGAGGTCGCCGCAGGCCTGGCAGGAGAGGAGCTCCAGTACGCGGGCACCGCAGGTGCAGCGGGACGTGGGATCGGCGAAGAGCCGGCCGACCCGCCGTTCGGGACCGTGTTCCACGGGGATGTCGGGGCAGTTCGGGTCGGAGCAGGCCCAGATGCCCTCGATGTTCCGGAAGAAGAAGTGGGCGCGGAGCTGGGGAAGTTCGGGGCCCTGGGCGGAGCCGAGTACGCGCAGCACGCCGTGAAGTGCCTCCTGGCGCTGTTCCTCGGGGACGTCCGGGAAGAGGTTCTTCGCCAGTGCGGGGGCAGGCAGAGCACGAGGCTTGCCATCTGGGGTGAGTGCGCGCTGGAGCGCCGGGCCAAGACCGGTCTCCCGGGCCAGGACGACGGCTTCGTCCTGGGTGACGGGGGCCTTCGCGGCCTGCGCGAGGCGTTCGGCGTGGGCGGCCAGTCCGCCCTCGCCGTGGATCTCGTTCGCTTTCCCGGGGATGATCACGCGCCGGGAGCTGGGCAGGGCGAAGAACCCGTCGAGGAACTCGTCGTCCCGGCCGGCCTCCAGAGAGGCGGACGCGGCGAGTACACGGAACTTCTCGGGGCTCTCGTCGAGACCGAGACGGTGGCGGAGGTTGCGCAGCAGGTAGGCCACCTCGGTGCCGGCCGTGCCGCGGTACATGTGGAGCTCGTCGAGGATCAGGGTGAAGCAGGCGTCCGGGGTCTCCTCCAGCCACTTCCTCGTGGCGCTGAAGACGTGCTCCTCCTGCTTGCGAAGCAGCATGATGTTCAGCATCGAGTAGTTGGTGACCATGATGTCCGGCGGTGCGGCCTGCATGTCCCAACGGGCGTGCATCTCCGCTCCGCCAAGGCGCGGGATGAAGGGCCGCAGCTCCTCGTCGAGCTTCTCGTCGGCCTTGCGCTGCCGTTCCTGGACCTCCCGCAGGTACTGCCGGAGACGGAAGTTCGCCGGCTCGGAATCGCGGCTACCGGAGACGGGGGTGGCTCCGGTGTAGCGGCCGAAGTAGAAGCGGTGTCCGTTGCGCTTCCGGTCCAGCCATTCGTGGGCCTCGCGGCTGTCCAGTGACTTCCGGAGCCGGACCAGTTGGTCGTCGGCGAGGGCGTTGGTGGGGTAGAGGATCAGCACGCGCATCGCGGCAGGGTGCCCCTGCTCGCTCTGACGGCTGGGCACGTAGTCGCCGTCTCCCCGCCACCATTCCCGCTGCATCGCACGGGTGCCCTGCCAGTGGGCGGACTCGGCGACCAGGTCGGCGAGGACGGGCAGCAGGAAGGACTCCGTCTTGCCGGAACCGGTGCCTGCGGTGACCACGAAGTCCTTGCCCTCGCAGGCGGCGACCAGGGCGTCGTGCTGATGCTGGTAGAGGCTGGTCACGCCGTCGGGGAGCGTGAAGCGGGCGAACTCGGCCGCGTCGGGGTGCGCCCCCGCTTCGGCGAAGGACTCTGCGATGCCGACGCCCCGGGAGGCGTACCGCGGGCGCAGTTCGATCAGCGGGTCGCGCCAGGCCCCGTTGTCCCGGTCCAGGAGATTGCGCCGTTCCTCCATGACGGAACGGTCATCGACGCCGAAGGGGGTGTCGTAGTAGCGGAAGAGTGCGCTGCGCAGGTCGTCGAAAGTGCCCATGACGTCCTGGACATCGGTGTTCGCCACTGCCGCCGTCTGCTGTTCGACGCTCACTTGGTCCTCCCGCCGGTGGCCGCCACCGGTCGCGGCATGGTCTCCAGGCTCTGCTGCAGCGAGGCCGCGATCGCCTCGGCGAGCGCCCTCGGCACGTTGTCGTACGCGCGGGTCTGCGTCTGCTTGCCCACCGAGGGCGGGAAGCCGCTGCACAGGACGGCCGCGCGCTCGTGCAGGGCGGGCAGGGGCGCATACCGGTCGACGAGGAGTCGGCCGATGCCCGCACGGCCCTTGCCGGATTCCGGCCGCCAGCGCATCGCGCCGACGCGGTGGCGGGCGAGTTCCAGGTAGACGCCCGTCTCGCGTTCGACTGTATGGAAGACGCCGTTGCGTCGGACGCGGGTCAAGCGCGCGTAGTCGGCTCCGCGCCACCGGTACAGCCCGTCCTCGTCGTCCCTTTCCACGGGGACGAACCGCTGGAGGCGCAGCTCGTACTTCTCCAGCGTGTTGGCGGTGCTCCCACCGGGCGGTGCCGACTCGGGGCCCGGCGCCGCCTGCGGAAGCAGTTCCGTCAACTGCAGGGCGGCGCAGGGAACGTAGCGGGCCCCGAGGAACTCCGCGGCTTCCTGCAGGGTCAGCGGGTCCTCGTACTGGAACAGGAGGGTGTCGGGCAGCGGGGCCTCACCGGCCTCCGGCGTGTGAGGGACGGTGATCAGCTCCATCCACTCCTGTGCCGCCTCCTCGACGCGCTTGCTGATCTGCTCGGTGCGCGCTCCGGTCAGCACCGCGAGGCCGTCGGCGTGGGGCAGCCTGGTCAGCACCGGCGGGGCCACCGACCATCGGTCGGCGCGCAGGTCCACGTCGATGAAGCCGAGGGCCGCGGCCTTGCGCATCCAGTCCCAGTCGGCGTACTCCTTCAGCTCCAGGCCCCATGCCTGAGCCTGGCTGCGGACCCCGTCGCGCAGTGCGGACGCCTTGCCGCCGCGGCTCTCGCTCAGCCAGCGCAGGAGGATTCCGCCGAACTCGTTGTTGCTCATCGGTCCCGTCATCGGTCCAGCTCCTTCGCTGCCTGCACGTACGCGGCCCACGAGGGCTCGACGGACGCCTGCTGGGCGTTGAGGACGGCACGGGCCCATGCCCGCGGGTTGCCGGCGCTCGTCGGCTTCGGCTTTCCGGAGTTCACCGGGCGGCCCTTCCAGCGTCCGCTCCGGCGCTCCAGGAGCCAGCCGCCGATGCCGTGGAAGCCGGCCTCAAAGCGGAGCGGGGCAGGAGTGTCGGGGAGACGTTCCGTCCACCAGTCCGGTTGCTCCGGGGCCTCCAACGTCCACAGCCGTCCGTCGGCCGCCGCGAAGAGCACCTCGTCCGCGTCCCGACGGCACAGCTCCATGACGGCTGCCGCGTCCTGGGTGGTGGCGCTCGTGCAGTCGGCGCCGGTGATGCCGGTCGGCAGGGTCTGCTCGACGAGAAGGGAGGGTGACTCCGAGGCCTTGCCGTCCACAACGGTGAAGCCGCAGACCTTGGTCATCTTCGGCTCGACGACGGCCTGGTCCGCGGTGGCGAAGTCGATCTCCACGCCTGCGTAGCTCACCGTGTGCCGGCCCGGCTCCAGGCGGAGCACCGCCAGGGGGACGGGGCGGCCCGTGGCGATCGCCTTCCTGAGCTCGGGCCGCTCTTTTCCGTCGATCAGGAGGGTGCCCGTGCCCTCCGTGGCGTCCGGGAGGACTACCTGGGGCTCGCCTCCCCGCATATACAAGTGGGGATCGAGTGAAGGCGCGAGCTTCAGTCCGCCCTCGAGGCGGAGCTTGAACTGGGCCGGGGGCTGCAGGAGGCCGACCGCGCCCTGGACCTCCTGGAGCGCTCGGCGCAGGGTGACCGCGTCGTCGAAGGTGACGGGTTTGTGCAGGGACCAGCCCTGCGGCACCCAGGCCAACTTGCTGGTGTCGGCGCTCCGGCCCGTGGTCGCGGCCTTGTCCAGCAGCCGCTGCACGTCCCGCTGTGCGGTCGGGGCAGCGAGCACCACGTGTGCCTCTCCCGGGCGGAAGCCGTCGGTGCCGGCCCAGACGCCGAGCACGTCGTCCCGTCCGAGCACCAGGACGGAGCAGGAGGGGCGGCTGAGCACCAGGTTGTCCCCGTCGCGGCGGATTCCCCTGGCGAGGGTCTCCGCGCTCGGGGCGGGCAGGCCCGTCACCTCGTAGTAGGCGGTGTCACCAAGCTGCTCCAGGCCGACGCCGCCCTTGAGCTCGATGCGCTTCTTCTGCTCCGCGGACCGCAGGCGTGCCACCCAGCTGAGACGCCCCGCGTCCAGCCGCACCAGGAGTTCGGCCCGGGTGACACCGGTGGGCACCAGCTCGTCCGAACCATCCCAGGAAGCAGCGTAGTTGCCGATCAGCTTGGCGAGGAAGGGGCGGAACTCCGCTTCCTGCAGAGTGTTGCGGAAACCCTTGGAGAAGTGCCGCTCCATCCCCCGGATCTCGATCTGGGCCAGCAGCGTCTCCCCCGGCAGCGGCCAGGTCGTGCCGTGCTCCCGCAACGACCGGAAGAACTTCGGCATGAAGGACCGGTCCGCGCCGCTGAGGAGCGCCTGGGACTGGGCGAACCCGATCATGCTGCGGTTGGAGGGCAGGTCGGCGGGGGCGGGAATGGTGCAGATGCCCCGCCCGCCCTTCTGGCTGTGCTGCCAGGAGGCCAGCACCTGCCACATGCGGGAGATGGGCTCGTAGTGGTGGCTGCCCAGTTGCTTCTCGTGGCCGGTCAGCAGCTCGGAGAAGCGGGCGTGGTAGGCGGTGGCCCGGTGGTTCCGGTCGTTCACCATCCGGGACGCGGCCATCACCGAGCAGGCCAGCAGCGGCAGGAAGGCAGGCACGCCGTCCTTGTCCTGCTGCCGCTTGCGCCAGCGGTAGTCCTCCAGCGCGCTGTACGGTTCCGCGGTCCCCAGCCGCAGGAACTTGCCCACGCACTGGGCGAGGGGCTCCTCCATGCCGTATCCGTGCCTGAGTTCCTGCTCCACGTCGTCGTCCACGTAGAACAGCGTCGGGTGGCCGGCGTGCTGCCGTCCGAAGAACTCTTCGGCCAGCACTTCCTGCCAGGCCTGATATGAATGGTCCACTCTGTCCCCAATAGAGAGGGTCCGATGCCCCGTCCGTGAAATCCCGCGAGCATGGAACGTCTTGCGCATCACGCGAGCCCGCCGCGGACAACGGGCCGCCGTCAAACGCCTCCTGGCCCGCCGACCCGTCGACCTGACAGCCCTCGACTGTCACCGTCCCGCGCAACTTAACGCCGCGCAACAAACGAAGGCGTATCCGCTCATCCCCCACCACGTTCAACGAAAGATCCAACGCAGCGCCTGCACAGTAGACCGGAAACCGGACATCAACTGCAGGTTCCCTGCAACCAAAGGCTACCTGTGAAGATGATGTGTGGAAACCAAGGGGATTACCAACTGCTCCGCTGTCGGGGCGGCGCGATCCGGGAAGCAAGGCCCCTGTGACACTTGCCGCCCGCCCCCGGGCGATCGCCCCGGCGACTGCTGTCCCGCCCCTCCGATCCCCTCGAGAGGCGAAGCCTTCTACGCCGCCTCCTTCGACGCGGTTACCCCCGTCCTCATCCGCGGCTCCCTGCCGAAGAACGCACGGTACTTCTCAACCGTCCCGATCTCCTTGACGATCTTCCTTATCCATGCCTGGGTGTAGACGTATTCGTTGAAGGCTTCGTTGTACGTGCAGTACCTGGCGTCGGTGGCATACGGGTCGCCGGAACCCTTGACCGGACGGACCTTCAGCCGCTTCCACATCGCCACGTGCTCGATGTACACGCTGAACCGGAACGGCAGTTGCTCCTCGACCCGTGCAGCGACCTGCGCCGGGCGCATCCTGTTCAGGTCCGCCACTTCGACGTGGCGGTCCCTGGTGATGACGGAACCATCCCGCCCAGCCTCGACCATGGTGCGACGCTCGTCCTCGCTCAGATCGTCGAGTTTGACGAAGTTGACCGCCAAGTCGGCGTCCGTCTTGGAGCCGGTGATAGGCACCAGCCGTACGCGGTAGTCGTACCTGGGGTCGTCGAGGACGGACGGATCGATGCCTGCCTCGTACCTGGCCACCAGGTCACGGGTCTTCCTGGGCAGCTCCCTGGCGACCTTCCGCATCTCCTCGTATCCATCCGCGGTCAGCGCCTGGACAGAGAGCGGGAAGCGGAGCCGGTCGGCGAGGCTGTAGCCGGCGCCGAAATGGCCTGTCATTTCCTGTTCGTAGTTGATCACGTAGGCCTGCGCCCTGCCGCCCGTGGCGATCCTCAGGTTGTGCTCGTAGCGGTGTTCCACCTTGTTGCGCAGGGCGACGAAGAGTTCCGCGTTGAGGCGCACTGTGTCGCCGCTGTTGGGAAAGCGCTCCTTCAGGCACTTCTCGAGGTCCCAGGCCTTGGGTTCGCCGTCGATCATCTGGTGGCGGCCGGTCTTGGCGTCCCGGTAGTGGTAGTCGATCTTGGCCATGTGGAACTCCGCGTGGAGCAGGTAGTGCCAGGCCTTGTGCATGTGAGTGAGGAAGTCGCTGTAGTCGCCGCTGGAACTGTTCCATTCGTCGAGCGCCTTGAGGGCGTGACGCTGGGACTCCGTGAGGATGTGGTGCCACCGGGGATGTGCCATGAAGAGCGTCGCTCCTTTCGTCCGGGGAGGGGGAGGTCGGTTCTCGGGGTGGTAAGGCTGTCCGCAGACGGCATGCCGTGGGCTGCCCCGCGTCTCCTGCGGCTGCCGGCCTCAGACCATGGGCTCAGACAGCAACCGAGAGGGGGCCGGCCCCGGAACCGAACGAGCGCAGGATCCGTGCCTCCTCCTTCCGCGCGGCGGAGGAAGGGATTCGGCCATTGGCACGGCGGAGGGCGAGGCCGGCAAAGGCGTCGGCGGTTTCGTTGAGGTCGTGTCCGATGTGGCCTTTGAGCCAGCGGACCTGGACGCGGTGGCGGTGGCGCAGCAGCCGGTCCATCAGCTGCCGGCTCTCCGGGAAGAGGAGGGTGCGGTGGGCAGTTGTCGGGTCCGCGGAGCGCAAGGCCGTGTTGACTGCTTCGACTGCCTCGGTGCTGTCGCACAGGAGGACCACAGGTGCGTCCTCGTGGCGCTCGAGGAGGCTGAGGGCGGCAGCGCAGATGCCGATGACTTCGGCTTCGCCGCTGCTCGAGGCCAAAGAGTCGCCGTATCCGGTGGTCCCGTCTTCGGCGGCCCAGCCGTAGCCGCACAGTGCGGACTCGTCACCGACGGCGGCGTCGGCGACGGCCACGACGGCGGTGTCGAGAAGGTCGGCGAGCATGGCGTAGCGGTCCTCGTCAGCCGGAAGCGTTGCCGTCGGCTGTTCACCGTCGCCGTCCTCGGCCGTGTCGGCAGGATGGGCGTCGGTGAGGAGGGCGGCGAGAGCGCGGTGACAGTGCGGGCAGCCGTCGGCCCGTTCGGGGCAGTACGCCTGGTGCCTCACGGTCAGTTCACGCACGCCGCACCACACATCAGGTTCGGCGTCGGCGAAGCGCGCCAGAGCCGCGGCGCGACACTGCGCGATGAGCACCGCGAAGGGCCCGGTGGTCACACAGGCCAGCATCCGGTCGTGCAGTTCCGTGGCTCTGAGCAGGGCTTCGCGGGAGCGGGCAGCGAGAACCGCTGTGTCCTGGTAGGCATCGTCCAGAGCGTCAAGTCGGGTGCGTCGTACGGAGAGAGAGCAGGCGAGTACGTCCCGCTCGGCCCGGGCGATCGCGTAGCGGCCCCAGGCCAGCGCGGCACGGGCGTGGCGGCTCCACCGTTCGGCCACCGCGTCGTGCGGGAGGTACGGGTTCTCCTCCTCCCGGGCATCTCGCAGGAGGGCCTGAACGAAGGCGTCGTCGTCGCAGTCCCGCAGTTCGCGCACCGATGCCGGCAGTTCGTCGACTGCCGTTTTCCGGTCCCAGGCCCACTGCGCGAGGTCGCTCTCCGACGCCTGCGGTGTGCCGTCCGGCAGTCCCCTGTCGCGGAGTTCCTGCCGCAGGGCCTCGGCGAAGGCAGCCGGGGATGCCATGCGCGCCACCCTCAGCTCCAGCATGTCCACCGGCCGGGAGCGACCGACGAGGCGGCGGGCACGCTGCTCCTTGTACACGGCCTCCGCCTGCGACCGGGCCCGTCGCACCTTGCGCGCGTGGGCTCGCAGCCGACGCAGCCGCTCGGGGGGCTGAGCCGAGAGCTCCGCGCGCCGGACGGCCCCACGAGCGAGGACGTCGGCATGGGCGAGAGCGACGGTGACGGGACCGGTGAGCGAAGCATGTTCCAAGGCCGAGGCGGTCTCCGGAGCGCAGATCCCGTTCATTCGTGCGAGGACGGCCTCCTGCAGGGCGGTGAAGTCGTCGGCAAAGCGACGGATCAGCTCTGTGCGCTCGGTAATCGTCACAATGGCCTTCCAGGTCGCGGGTGGTGGTGAGCGGGCCGCACATGGTGTGCGATCGGGCGTGGGTGCGGACGGGCCCGTGGGTGCGGCATCGGTGTGCACCCGATGACGGCAAAGGCGTGAGCCGCCGCCGTGTGGGGACGACGAGGGCACCCGGCAGGGTCCCGTCCGCGGTCCGGGCTACTGCACCTGGCCGGTGAAGATGGCCGTGCGGTACCAGCCGGAGCGGAGAGGGCGCGCACGCTGACGGAAGCGGAGCCGCCCTGCCGCGCCCGAGTCCGGAGCGAGCCGGCGCTGTGCGCGGCATCACAGCCTGGACGCCAGACATACGTGAGTACGGGAGCCGTGGGCCGTGCCCCGCAGGTGGGACCCGTCCGGCGAGGGGCGTCGGCTGAGAAGGTCTCGGCGTCAAGGAACCCGCGCCGCAGGCCTGTTCAGCTCCGCACCCCCCGGATCTTCCGGCCCAACTCGCTGTTCGGGTCGAGGAGCGCGCCCGCGACGCGGCCGCCGGAGTCCTTCACGCCGCCACTGAAGTTGAGCCGGCCGGTGGAGCCGACGCTGGCGCAGACGCCGTCCCAGTAGACGGGTTCACGCTCCCAGCGGACGTCGGCGAGCAGATGCTCGACCGTCTCGTAGTTCATGGCGTCGCCGGGGGCGCACCAGGGGGTGGCGCGGTGCAGCAGGAATCCGAGGCCCGCCATCACGGCCGGGGCGGTGATCGCGCTGCGCCGGGCGAAGTCCGGGAAGTGGCCTCCGATCAGCCGGGACACCAGTCGGACGACGACCGTCTCCACCTCGTCGGCGTCGGTGTTGGGCGGCAGGTCGTCCGCCTGGACGTTGGCCGCCGAGTACTGCACACCCTTGCTGCCGAAGACGGTGGTGACGATCAGCGTCCGCAGCGCGGACAGGGTCACGACCTCCTTGTCGGTCCTGGTGAGGTGCCGCTTGCCGGCGTTGACCAGCTTGCCGAACGGCATCCGCTGACCGTTCGACTCGACCTCGAGCTTCTCGCCGACGATGTAGGCGAGGCGGGTGGCGAGGTCGCGCTGGTCCATGGACATGGCCAGGTTCTTGGCGACGTCGATGCCCTTGACGTTGCGGTCGTAGAAGATCTGCCGCGCGTCTGCCGGGGAGATCCCCAGGTAGAGCTCGAAGGGGACACGGACCCGCAGGCTGAGCTCGGTGTAGGTGAGGCCGAAGGATTCCGGGTCCTGGTAGATGTCGTGCCAGGCGGTCGTCTGGGTCTCGCCGTCAATGGCGATCACCATGGCGTCCGGGGCGACGGTCAGCGTCCGCAGGCCCGAGTCAGTGACCAGCTCGTCGCTCATCGCGGCGATCTCGCCCGCGTGCCAGAGCGTGATCGGGGGCGTGGACCATGCGGAGCCGTGCTTGCCAAGGATGCCGGCGGCTATGTACCCGGCGTAGTCCGGGATGTTCTTGCCCTTCTGGGACTTCAGCGTCCGCTGCACGGTCGCGCGCAGCTCGGCGTGCCGCCGGTCGTGCCCGGACGCGGCCTTGAGAGCGCGCGAGTCCTCCTCCTGACGCGGTGACGGAACGAGACGTACGAGCGTCGCAAGCGACATGGTTCCGATGACCGCGTCCTCGCGGAACGGCATGACGGTGAGCGGGATTCCTTCCGGGTAGCCGCTCGGCATGGTCAGGCGCATGGGTGTCCCCCTGGGTGGTGGTCGATCGGCCGTCGCCTGGCTCCGAGGTTCCGCAGGTCCCTCGGCACCCCGCGAAGAGGGGTGGGGCAGCAAGGGGCTGGGCGCTCAGAGACACGGCTATGGCAGGAACTCACGCTTCACGCTCGTGAGCGCCACTCACCAGCGGAAGCATTCACATGAAAACACAGACGTGAAAGCATTGTCCAACAGCTTGAGAGAGTTGACTCGTGCTGTAGGGTGTAACCACGTCCCCCATCGGAGCCAGGACCACACCCATGTCGCAGCCAGTCGCACCATCTGCCCAGGTGACAGCCGCCGAGATCTCCCGCATCGCGGGGGTCACGCGCGCCACGGTCAGCAACTGGCGCCGCCGGCACGAGGACTTCCCTGAGCCGTCCGGCGGCACGGAGAGCAGTCCGCTGTACGACCTGGAGTCCGTGCGTGCCTGGCTCGCCTCGCGCGGTCACGCCTCAGCGGCGACCCCGTCGGAGGAACTGCGGACGACCCTCCGCCTGCACGCGCATGGCAGTGGCGGTGGCGGTACATCGGATCTTCTGCTCCTCGTTCTCGCGGCGGCGGGGCGCTCGCCAGAGGAGCTGACGGCCGCCACGCAGTTGCCGGACGCCGACCTCGCCACACGCGCGCAGCGCGACGCGGCGTCCACGGCCGACGCCGTGCCAGTCGCGGAAACGGTCCGCTTCGATACAGGCGACGCCGCGGTGCTGCGCGCGCTGTACGCGTGTGTACGCGACGAGAGCGGTCAGGCCGCGCTGGGCGTGCTGGCGGAGCGGGAGCTGGAGGAGAGCGCCGCGTCCGGCGCGTACCAGACCCCCGCACCGCTCGCGGACCTGCTCGCCCGCCTGATCCCCGGATCCCCGGCCCGCGTCCTCGACCCGGCCTGCGGCAGCGGCACCCTCCTGGCGGCCGCCGCCCGCCGGGGCGCACGCGAGCTGTACGGCCAGGACACGCTTCCTGTGCAGGCCCGGCGCAGCGCCGTGAGCCTGATCCTGACGGCCCCGGAAGCTACGGTCACCGTGCACGCCGCCGACAGCCTCCGCGCGGACGCCTTCCCCGACCTGGTCGCCGACGCGGTGCTGTGCAATCCGCCGTTCGGCGTCCGGGACTGGGGTCACGACGAGCTCGCGTACGATCCGCGCTGGGCGTACGGCGTGCCGCCGCGCGCCGAGTCGGAGCTGGCCTGGGTACAGCACGCGCTCGCCCACCTGACACCTGGCGGTTACGCGGCCCTGCTCCTGCCGCCCGCCACGGCCGGCCGCGCGTCGGGCCGTCGCGTACGGGCGGAGCTGGTACGCAGCGGGGCCCTGCGCGCGGTGATCGCGCTGCCGGTCGGCGCGGCGGTGCCACTGCACGTCGGTCTGCAGATCTGGGTGCTGCAACGGCCCGAGCCAGGCGGTCCGGAGCGCAAGTCGGTGCTGTTCGTGGACACGGCGGCGGACGCGGCGACGGCCGCCGGGCGCGGTGGAACGGCGGTGTCCGCCCGGAGGCGGGGCCCGAGCCGGTCCGCCTCCCCGGACTGGGAGGGGATCACGGCGCGTGCCCTGGGTGCGTGGCGTGCGTTCACGGAGAGCCCGGACGCTTACGAGGGCGAACCCGGTGTCGCACACGCGGCCGGCGTGGTGGACCTGCTGGACGACGTGGTGGATCTGACCCCGGCACGGCTCGTACGGACGTCACGGGCCGAGGTCGACCCGGCGGAGCTGTCGGTGGAGGCCGACGCCACACGCCGGAACCTCGCCGAGGCCGCGAAGTCCCTCGCGCGGACAGCGGGTCAGGAGGGCTGGAGCGCGGCGGGCGCCACGCCCCGCGAGTGGCGGACGGCTACGGCATCCGACCTGTCGCGCGGTGGAGCGCTCACCCTGCTGCGCACGCTGCCCGACAGCGTGCGCAGCAGGGGACAAGCCGCGAGCGGCGGGGACGGGAGGCCCGAGACGCGGGCGGTGCTCACCGGCTCGGACATCGCGACCGGGTCAGGTCCTACGGGAGAGCCGATGGGGCTGTACGACGACACGGCACCCGTGATCGCTGTCGGGGACGTCCTCGTGCGAACGGTCGCGAGCACGGACGGCCCCATGGCCCGGGTCGCGGGCGAGGAGGACGCCGGCGCACTGCCCGGCCCTCAGGTCCACCTCTTCCGGCCAGACCCGGCGCGCCTGGACGCCTGGTTCCTCGCCGGGTTCCTGGGCGCGGAGGAGAACATCGCGGGCGCGTCGACGGGCAGTACGGCGCTGACGGTCATCCCGGGCCGGCTGCGCGTGCCCCTGCTGCCGTTGCAGGAGCAGCGGCGGTACGGGGAGGCGTTCCGGCACGTGCACGCGCTCCGGGCGGAGGCGCAGCGGGCGACGCGGTTGGCGGAGGAGACGGCACGGCTGCTGTCGGGCGGACTCACGGGCGGCCAACTGCTGCCGCGCGGAACGTGACCGCCCGCTCATCGCGCGAAAATTCGCTTTGCCGAGCAGCGGCCACACGAGGAGCGTCCGGACTGCGGCCAACCCACACTCAGCCGGAACTCTCCACACGTTCTCCACTCCAAGAGGTTGATATCTCCATCACGCAATCCCCGTTCCCCGCCCCGACCGCATCCACTACCGTGTCTCCAGGCGCGCATCACGGCTGATCAGACGCCCGCCACGACCGAATTCTGAGGACACACGTGCAGATCACGCCCCTGAACCCCGAGGACCCGTCCTCGCTGGGCGACTTCGAACTCCTCGGCCGGATCGGCCAGGGGGGCATGGGCCAGGTCTTCCTGGGGGAGTCGCTCGGCGGTGAACCCGCCGCGGTGAAGGTGATCAAGCCCTCGATCGTGGATTCGGAGTCCCGCCAGCGGTTCGCGCAGGAGATCGAGGTGCTCAAGACCATCTGGGGCCCACGCATCGCGGCGTTCCTGGGAGCCGACGCGGAGGCGGAGCAACCCTGGCTGGCCACCGAGTACGTGGACGGCCCGGACCTCGCCCGGCACGTCAAGACGCACGGACCGCTCCCGTCCGTCCTCACCGCCGCGCTCGGCGCGGTCCTCGCCGAGGCGCTGTCGGCCGTGCACACACAGGGCCTGCTCCACCGCGACCTCAAGCCCGCCAACATCCTGCTCGGGCCGAACGGCCCGAAGATCATCGACTTCGGCCTGGCCGCCTTCACCGAGTCGCACGTCTCCCTCACCGCTCCCCACCAGGTCGTCGGCACTCCTATCTGCATGGCTCCCGAGCAGGCCGCCGGCGTGAAGCCCCTGACGGCGGCCGTGGACGTGTACGCGCTGGGCGCGTTGCTCCTCTTCGCCGCGACGGGTCACTACCCGCACGAAGCGGCGACCCCTTACATGGTGTTCCACCTCGTCACCGACCCCGGTACGGCCCCGGACCTGTCCGATGCGCCCGGCGAACTGCTGCCGCTCCTGACCGGCATGCTCGCCCAGGACGCCGGGGACCGGCCTTCGCTGACCGATGTGGTGCAGCAGTGCCGTTCGGTGATCGAGGCCCAGGGCATGAAGATCGCCCAGGCGCGTCGCAGGCTCACCGCGCACACCGCGGGACAACGGCAGAAGGCCGCGCCCACAGACCACTCCCCCACCCTCCCGTGGCCCACCCCCGCGAGCGACGCCCCGGACACGGACACCACCCCCGCCGCTCAGGACGTTCCGGCCCCGGCCCTCCCCGACTCACCCGCTCCCTCCCTGACCGTGGTCGAGACCGTCCCCGACATCGCCGACCCGGCGACTCGGGAGTCCCCCGACCCCACGCCTCCCACCGCGGAGGATCCCTCCCCCGGCTCCCGCCGCGAGCAGCCGGCACCCGGCCACCCGCCCACGGCGTCCAGGCGACCCCGGGAAGGAACGCACCCGCCGCGACACTCCGTGCAGGCTCGCAGGACGGCGGAACGCCTCCGAGCCGCGTACGCGGCGAGCGCTCCCTTCTGAGACCCGCACCCGGCCTGCCGCACCGAGCCGAACGGCCGCTCCCCCCGTCCGCGCGTCCCGCCGCTTCGACGGTGACGCCACCGGACCACCCGTGACAGAACGCACCCACCCCACCGACACGACCGCCCAGGAGGCACCCGCGTGACCGCCGACTTGAGCACCGCCCCCGCGACGAGCGGCGAGGACGCCCAGTTCCCGCCGGGCGCCCAGATACTCGTACGGGACGAGGTGTGGCTGGTGCGCAACGCGACGCGGACCGAGCACGACGGCGCCCGGATCGAAGCCGTCGGCGCCTCGGACTTCGTGCGCGACCAGGAAGCGGTGTTCTTCACCGGGCTGGACCGGATCGAACTGCTCGACCCGCGGCGGACCCACCTGGTGCGGGACGACTCGCCGAACTTCCGCCGCTCGCGCCTGTTCCTGGAGGCGGTCCTGCGCAAGACTCCGCTGCCGCAGGCCGAACGCGGCCTCGCCCTCGCGGACTCCTTCCTCCTGGACTCCCTCCCCTACCAGCAGCGCCCCGCGCAACTCGCCCTCTCGGGCCGCAACCTGCGCCCCCGCGTGCTCATCGCGGACGTCGTCGGTCTCGGTAAGACCCTGGAGATCGGCCTCACCCTCGCCGAGCTGGTCCGCCGCGGCCGCGGCGAGCGCATCCTCGTCGTCACCCCGCAGCACGTCCTGGAGCAGTTCCAGCACGAGCTGTGGACGCGGTTCGCTATCCCGCTGGTGCGCCTGGACTCGGTGGGCATCGAGCGGATCCAGCGGGAGATCCCCGCGGGCCGCAACCCGTTCACGTACTTCAGGCGCGTCATCGTCTCCATCGACACCCTGAAGAACACCGACCAGTACAAGCACCACCTGGAGCGCATCACCTGGGACGCGGTCGTCATCGACGAGTCGCACAACCTCATCAACAAGGGCTCCCTGCGCAACCAGTTGGCCCGCACACTGGCCCCGCACACCGACGCCCTGCTGCTCGCCTCCGCGACCCCGCACAACGGCGACGCCCGCTCCTTCGCCGAGCTGATCTCCCTGCTCGACCCGGCCGCGATCCGCGACCCGGAGCACTACCGCGCCGAGGACATCAAGCACCTGTTCATCCGGCGCACCAAGGTCAGCCCCGAGGTGCGCGAACAGATGAAGGGCCAGTGGGCGGACCGCGGCCCCTCCCGCTCGATCCGGGTGACGGCCACGCCCGCCGAGGAGAAGGTCTTCGAGGAACTGGCCGCCGTCTGGCTGCCGTCCGACGGTTCGAAGTCGGTCAGTGACGTCCCCCTGTTCCCGTACACGCTGCTGAAGTCCTTCCTCTCCTCCCACACAGCGCTGAAGGCCACGGTCACCACGCGCATCAAGACGCTGGAGAAGAAGGACACCCCGGAGGCGACGGCCGCCGAACGCACGGCCCTGCACCGGCTGCTGGAGCTGGCCTCCGGTATGGCGGAGACCGACTCGGGCAAGTTCGGTGCCCTGCTGGACCAGTTGAGGGAGATCGGGGTCGGGCCGAGGTCCGGCACCCGGGTCGTGGTCTTCTCCGAGCGGGTGCAGACCCTGGAGTGGCTGGCGCGGACCGTGCCGCAGGCCCTCGGCTTCAAGGGGAAGGCCGCCCAGGAGGCGGCCCGGGTCATGCACGGCGGCCTGTCGGACGAGCAGCAGATGCAGTGCGTGGAGGACTTCGGCCTCGCGGACACACCTGTGCGCATCCTCTTCACCGGCGACGTCGCCTCCGAGGGCGTCAACCTGCACCGCCAGTGCCACCAGCTCGTCCATTACGACGTGCCCTGGTCGCTCATCCGCATCGAGCAGCGCAACGGCCGTATCGACCGCTACGGGCAGGCGCACCAGCCGCAGTTCAGGGCGCTGATCCTGACCAGCTCCGTCGACGGCGCCAAGGACGACACGCTCGTCGCGGAGCGCCTGCTGGAGCGCGAGGCCCAGGCCCACCAGTCGCTCGGCACGGCCGAGGCGGTCTCCGGCCTCTACCGGGCCGAGGCCGAGGAGAAGTCCCTCATCCAGGACCTGCTGCGGGGCCGCACCGTGGACGAGTCCCTGGACGCCGACCGCACCTCCGACACCGACGACGGCGTGGACGACTTCCTCGCCGACTTCTTCGGCGCCGTCAACGACGAACCGGAGGAGGACACGGCCACCACTGACGCGGGCGACGGCACCGGGGCGGTGCCCAAGGCGCACGTGCCCCGGCTGTTCTCCTCCGCCCGCGAGTTCCTCGACGAGGCGCTGCGCGAGGTCTACCCGGACGCCCACGACCGGCTGGACCTGTCCGCCGACCCCGAGACCGGCCTGCTCTCCTTCGTCCCGCCCTCGGACCTGATCCACCGCCTCAAGGCGCTGCCCCCGGACTACGTCCGCGAGCAGGGCCTGCGCGACCGGCTGAAGGTCACCTTCAACCGGCGGCTCGCCGACCACAGCCTGACGCGCGCCCGCGCCTCGGCCACCTCCAGCTGGCCCGACATCTCCCTGCTGACCGACCTGCACCCGGTCATGGAGTGGCTCACCGACAAGGTCCTGGTCCGCCTGGACCGCCAGGAGGCCCCGGTGCTGACCGCCGACGTGCCGGAGCCCACGTACCTCGTGCAGGGCATCTACTCCAACGCGCTCGGCCGCCCGACCGTCGTCAAGTGGATGGCGGTCACCACCGACGGCGAGGTCGACGACGACATGGTGGCGGTGCTGCGCCGCGCGAAGGTCGGCCCGACGATGGCGAACCCGGGCCTCGCCCACGACCCGGCCCGCCTCGCCGAGGCGATCCCCGGTGTCCTGGACACCGCGGAGGCATTCCTGGAACGGCACCGCGCCGCGTGGAACGAACCGCTCAGGGCCCCCATCGAGGAGTACAAGACCCGCCTGGGCTCCTGGGAGCAGCCGACGCTGGCGAACGGCGCCGCCGCGCCCACCGGCACCCGCGAACGTCTCGCCTCCCTCGCGGACTCCCTCCTCACCACCGGCCGCCCGATGCTGCGGGTGCTCGCCGTCCTGGCCCCCGCCACCGCCCACGCCGCCTGACCGACCCGCAGAGGTTCACGAAGATGACGTACGACAGCCTGGTCAACCGCGGCGACTACTTCTCCGCGCACTACCTCGCCGAGGTCCTCCCCAAGGATCTCAAGTCCGGCCTGCTCGCCGAGTGGAAGCAGCGCGAGGAGGACGCCGCCGGCACCGAACGGCCCGAGGGGGCCCTGCCGCTCACCCCGCGTGCGGGCCTGCGGGCGCTGCGCCGCCCCTACTTCGAGGCCCGCTCCTACTTCACGATGGACGAGGAGCGGGCGGCGACCGGCGACGACGCCGTGACGTACGACGCCCCCGAGTGGCGCGACCGTGTACGCGCCCTCAACGAGGAGGTGCTGCGCGCCCTCGGCTTCGACGCCAAGCCGGGCACGCTCACCGTCGTCCGCGCCGACCAGTCTCACGAGGTGACGGTCGCGCACGCGGAGAAGGACCTGGTCGCCCTGGACTGCGGCTGGTCCGCCGAGCCCGACGACGCGCTGGACCCCGACGGCGCCGGACGCCTCCTAAACGAACTGCGCCGGGACGGCCAGCACACCGTCGCCACCGGATCCAAGCTCGCCTCCTTCCTCTTCGCCTGCGAGGACGCCCCCCGCTACGTCCTGCTGCTGGTCGGCGGCGTCGTCGTGCTCGCCGACCGGGCCGCGTGGGGCGAGGGCCGCTACCTGGCGGTCTCGCTGGACGCGGCGCTGGAACGCAACGACGTCAAGGCGGGCGGCGAACTCGACACGGTGGCAGCCCTGTTCGGCGCCGACTCGCTGCGCACCCCGGAGGAGGGCGGCGAGAACCCCCTCGCGTCCCTCCTCGGCAAGTCGACCAAGCACGCGGTGGGCGTCTCCAGCGAACTCCGCGACGGCCTGCGACTGAGCGTCGAACTGATCGCCAACGAGGTCCTGGACCGGCTGCGCGAGGCCGGCGTCGGCCCGGAGGAGGTCAAGGAACTCCCCGAGCTGGGCCGCCAGTTGACCCGCGAGTCGCTGCGCTACCTGTACCGCGTCCTGTTCCTGCTCTACGCGGAGGCCCGCCCCGAGCTGGGCATCCTGCCCTCGGACTACCCCGAGTACCAGATGGGCTACGGACTCGGCCGCCTCGGCGAGCTGATCGCCGAGCGCGACCTGGTCGACGAGAAGTCCCGCAGGGGCTTCTACCTGTACGAGTCGCTGGACCTGCTCTTCCGCAAGGTCCAGGAAGGCCACCGCCCGCGCCGCACCCACGGCGTGGACGCGGAGTCCGCCGACGCCGTGACCGCGAAGACCTCCGAGGACATGGGCCTGCGCTTCGAGCCCCTGCACTCCAAGCTGTTCGAGCCGGACGCGATCCGGCTGATCGGCCGGGACACCGTCCCGGACCCGCGCGTCGACACCGAGGCCGGCGGCGAGGGCGAGCCGGGCGGGGAGCGCTTCCTCGACACCCGACTGCGCAACGAGACGCTGTACCGGGTGCTGCGCCTGCTGATGCTGACCCGCGGCAAGAAGCGCGAGCGCGGCGGCTTCATCTCCTACGCCCAGCTTGGCATCAACCAGCTCGGCGCCGTGTACGAGGGCCTGATGTCCTACTCGGGCTTCGTCGCGGGCGAGGAACTGTACGAGGTCGCGAAGAACGGCGACCCCAAGGACGGCTCCTGGCTGGTCCCGGCGACGAAGGCCGACGAGTACCCCGACGCGGTGTTCGTCCAGCACAAGGACGAGGACACCGGCGTGGAGGAGCGCGTACGGTACGCGCCGGGCGCGTTCGTGTACCGCCTGTCGGGCCGCGACCGCCAGACGTCGGCCTCCTACTACACGCCCGAGTCGCTGACCCGGGTGACGGTCCAACTCGCCCTGCAACACCGCCTGGACCAGGACGACACGGTCACCGAGGCGCGCGAACTGCTCGACTGGAAGATCTGCGAGCCGGCGCTCGGTTCGGGCGCGTTCCTCAACGAGGCGATCAACCAGGTCGCGGCGGAGTACCTGCGGCGCCGCCAGGACGAGCTGGGCGTCGCCGTCGACACCGAGAAGTACGCGGTCGAGCTCCAGAAAGCCAAGGCGTACATCGCCCTGCACAACTCCTACGGCGTAGACCTCAACAACACGGCCGTGGAGCTGGCGGAGGTGTCGCTGTGGCTGAACACCATGCACCCCGGCATGGAGGCCCCGTGGTTCGGCCTGCACCTGCGGCGCGGCAACTCCCTGATCGGCGGGCGCCGGGAGGTGTACTCCGCCGAGCGCCTGAAGAAGGGCGGCTGGCTGGGCACGACCCCGGAACGCTTCCCGCTGTCGGAGGCACTGGCGGGCACGCAGCTCCCCGAGGGCGCGGTGCACCACTTCCTCCTCCCGGCGAAGGAGTGGGGCGCGGTCGCCGCCGAGAAGGAGGCCAAGGCGCTGGCCCCGGAGGAGTCCAAGGCACTGGCCGCCTGGCGCAAGGCGATCACCAAGTCCCCCAGCGCCACGCAGACCAAGCGGCTTCAGGGCCTCGCCCGGAGGGCGGAGTACCTGTGGGGGCTGGTCGTGCGCCGGCTGGAGATCTCCGAGCGGGAGATCTCACGGCGCATCGACGTCTGGGGCGCGGAGGACGGCTGGCTGCGCTCACCCGAGGTCGCGGTCCCGAGGGAGAAGGTCAAGGCCGACCTGGAGGCCGTCGACACCCCGTACTGGCGCCTGAAGACGCTGATGGACGCGTGGTGCGCGCTGTGGTTCTGGCCCGTGCAGGAGGCCGCCCTGCTGGACGGTTCGCACGAGTCGTACGCGCGGGCGGCGGAGGTCGCCTCGCAGTCGGGTGAGTGGACGGTGTCGGCGGTTCCGGCTCAGTCGGGCACGCCCGCGCGGGAGACGTACGAGTCGGAGGACCTGTTCGGCGACGTCCAGGTCGTCGAGGTCAAGTCGAAGGGCGCGCGGGGCGGCAGCCGCAAGGAACAGATCCGTGGCGAGCGCCGCCCGGTGATCGCGCTTGCGTCGCTGGACGACTGGCTCGACTTCGCGGAGTCGCTGCTGGGCACGCAGGACGTGGCCGCGGACTCGCTGGTGGCCCAGTTCGACACGCTGGACGAACTGGAGCGGTACGAGGACGAGCTGCCCGAGTGGATGGGCATGGAGCGGTTCACCTCGCTGGAGTCGCGGTATCCGTGGGCGGGGGTTGCGCGGGATGTGGCTGAGCGGCAGGGGTTCTTTCACTGGGAGCTGGAGTTCGGGCAGGTATTCGCCCGGGGCGGGTATGACTTGCAGGTGGGGAATCCGCCTTGGGTTCGACCGCGATGGCAAGAGGACGGGGTTCTAGCCGAGTTGGAGCCGTGGTTCATGCTCGTAGAGAAGCCGACTACTCAGGAATGGCGGCTACAGAAGAGCCTCGCGCTGGGCGTCAACGATAAAACGATGGGCTACTTCCTAGGCGAGTTGTCGACGAATGTTGGCGTGGTCTCATTCCTGAGCACTACGGCCACTTTCCCTCTAATCGCGGGAACTCAACCAGATCTCTATCGCGCTTTCATGACACAAGTGTGGAATCACGCAGCAGCAGCCGGAATCGCAGGGCTCCTCCATCCGGACACGCACTTCACCGGCACTAAGGAGGGACAACTCAGGGAAGCGGCCTACCAACACCTGCGTGTACACGCTCACTTTGTCAATCAGCGCAGACAGCAACTTTTTGTAGAGATCGACAATCACATCGAGTACGGCGTTCACATCTACGGCAGTCAACGTCCGCCATGCTTCCTTCAGGCTGCATGGCTGTACGGCCCGGAAACACTCACTGGCTCACTTACACATGACGGAAAAGGACCCATTCCCGGCCTAAAACACGAGGGCACATGGGATCTCCGTCCCCACCGTGCTCGACTCATCAAAGTTGACAGTAATCGCCTGGCGGAATGGAATCGTCTGGCAGGAGACCAATCCACACCAGACTCACAAGCAGCGCTACTGTATCCAGTGACTACGAGCGAACAGGGTGCCGTGGCTGCACTGGCTGGCGTGAGCCAGCGATTGAACGCATTCAAGCCGAAAATCACTCGCGGCTACGATGAAGCCAACGCAAAAAAGGATGGCTTGATCCGCTGGCACTCGTCCTCTCCTGACGATTTCGGAGATGTCATCCTGCAGGGCCCACACTTTGGCGTCGGAACACCCTTCAACAAGCAACCCAACATTCCCTGCAAGAGCAACAAAGACTACGAGACCTGGGACCTTACGCAACTTCCCATTCTGGCGGTGCCACGTACCAACTATGTACGAGCTACCGACGTGGATCACTTCCAAGAGGCCCAGGACCAATGGAACGGGATCTCGTACTCGCAATATTTCCGCTTGTCATGGAGGTCCATGATTGACCCCAAGGGGTCTGAACGCAGCCTATTCGCAGCGATTATCCCCCCCGGTCCTACTCATGTCCACACGGTGCACTCTCTTGCCCTAGACGGCAATCGCCTGACTGTTCTAAACGCAGGATTCTGGGCGTCACTCCCACTCGACTACCTTCTGCGTGTTACGGGACGCGCTAACCTTCAGGTCGCCACATCACTCAAAATGCCTGCACCGGAATCCAACCATCCCCTCGCATGCCCCCTGCTCCTCCGAATCCTGCGTCTAAATGCTCTGACCAATGCCTACGCCCCGCTATGGGAAGAGCTTTACGATCCAACCTGGCCGGGCTACGAAGACTGGGCCAACTCTGGCTGGCTGAATCTCAAGCCGCTCGCCGAACATCTCAAGCCACGTTGGGAGTACAGCACCCCGCTCCGGACGGAGTACGAGCGTCGCGCCGCGCTCGTCGAACTGGACGCCCTCGTCTCAGTCTGGCTTGGGATCACTTCCGACCAACTCTCAGCGCTCTACGCAGGCCGATATAACGTGCTCGTCGAGTATGAGTCGGAGATGTACTTCGATGCCAACGGCCGGAAAATCGCGCGTGCCTTCCACGCACAGGGAGTCGGACAGGCTAAGGACACATACAAGGAGCTCGTCTGCCACCTGGAGAACCCGGAGGCCACACCGCCCCCACAAGGCTACACCGCCCCCTTCTACAAAGCGGACCGCGAAGCGGAAATGCGTGCCGCGCACACGCACTTCCAAGCTCGCCTAGACAAGGAAATCGCCGCTGGCCGCTGGACTCCGCCCGGGGTCTGTGAGGCTTGAACGGAGTTCCTCATAACAAGGGTCGGCGCTTCCTTGTGAAAAGCGCCGACCATAACGATCCGCCGTAGAGTTTCGCCCGACTGACCATCAAGCGGACGCCTCACGGCGGCAACGAGCTCACATCTCCTCAAGCAGCGCTGTCCACGCCGCCGAGCCGACCTTCAACGCAGGCCCGCCCTGCGCAACACGCTTCGAGTCACGCACGTGAACAGCGGTAGCTTCCAGAGCAATTTCAACGCACTCGCCGCCTGCACCACTGCTGTAGCTACTCGTGAACCAGCACAGTTCCGAGCGAGTCTGGAGGCTCTCGTCTTCCGTGTTCATAGGTCTCCCAACAGCTTCTGAACGAAGGCCAACGACTCCGAGGGCGTGAGCCCCTGGGCCCGCAGGATGCCGTACCGCTCCTCGAACCCCCGGACCACCGGCCGCTCACTGTAGAGGTGGCTGTGCTCGTTCACCTCCACATAAGCGATCCTCTGGCCCTTGCTCGTCTCCATCAAGATGAACGGACCGCCCATCCCGGCATGTTGGCGACGATCGGTCGGCATGACCTGGATCTCGACGTTGCGCTGCTGGCCGTAGAGGAAGATCTGTTCCAACTGAGCCCGCATCACCGCGTTTCCTCCCAGCGGTCGACACAGAGTGCTCTCCTCGATGACGAAGCTGATCGTCGGCATGGGCCTGCGGGAGAACAACTCCTGGCGAGCCAGCCGGGCGGCTACCCGCTGGTTCACGGTCTCCTCGTCCAGGAGAGGGCGCCACATCTCGAACACCACCCGTGCGTACTCCTCGACCTGCAACAACCCCGGCACAGCCTGGTTGGCATAAACATGCAGCTCAACCGCCTCCGCCTCCAGCTTCGCCGCATCCCGGAAGAACGCCGGGTACCGCGCCCGCGCCACCTCCTCCTTCATCACCGTCAGCAGCCCGCCGGCCTCCAGGACCGCGTCCGCCCGGTCGATGAAGTCCGGCTTCGGAATGCGCCGCCCCAGCTCCACCGAGGTGACCATGTCCTCCCCGTAGCCGAGCTTCGCGCCCAGCTCCGCCCGCGTCAGCCCCCGGCTCGTCCGCAGCAGCCGCACCTGCTGCCCGAAGCACCGGAGGATGCCCGTCTCGCTCTCCCCGTTCCCAGTCAACGGTGCCGTCTCCCCTCCCCCCGCCCGCCCAGAAACGCCCGGTACAGAAGTCTGCCGCACAGCGTGCGACCTTCACTCTCCGGCCACCATAAGGACACGCACCGTGTCTGTCCCCCGACTCGGCACCGCTTCCCCCGCACCGCGTACCGGCGCCCTCCTCGGCGTACAGCACCGGTCTGTACACGCTCGTACGCGGGTGAGCCGACCGCATACCGGGACTCCGCAGCTCCAAATCGCCCTGCGCGTGACGCAGTTTGCCGCGGTGAAGGCAGTCATGACGAAGGTCGAAGCTCTGGCACAAATCGTATGATGACCAGTTAGGGTGCAGGTCAACGTGATATGACATCAGTCGGCCAATGCGCCACTCACTGCGCAGTCGTGTCGGGACATCAGCGAGGCGTCCAAGCCTCGCGACCTGGCTATTCGCAAAACCGCTTGGGGGAACTCGCCATGATCGAAGCTCCGATGGGCGCTGCCGACACGGACGGAGACGACGACGCCGACCGGAAGGCCGTCGAGGAGGAGCAGGCCGAGCTCAAGAAGTTCATCAAGGGTCTGAGCGCGGACGACATCAAGTCGGGCAACTGGTTCACCAAGCTCGCCGCTCATGCCATGAACTCGTACACCGAGAAGGTCGACTGGCAGTACTTTCAGGACCGGTACACAGGTGTGCCCGCGGATGTCATCGTGGACCAGCGGATCAAGATGGCGGCTCGGTACGCCGCGCTCGAAGGCGGCCTCTCCGCCGGGGCCTACACGGCGACCGTCGCCGCCACCATCGGGAGCCTCGGGGGTGCCTCACCAGCAACCGTCCCCGCGGCCGTAGCGACCGTGATGGTCGACGTCGCGTTCCTCACCCAGCTCCAACTTCGCCTGGCCTACGACATCTCCGTGCTCTACCGGGTCCCGCTCGATGTGCACGACCCCGAGGACCTGTGGAAGCTCATCCGGGTGGCGTTGACGATCAAGAGCGGGGAAGCAGCCAACAAGACCGTGGCCAAAGCGGTCCCGGTCATGGTGCGACCGTTGATCAAGCGCTTCTACTCGAAATCGGTGCTCGCCGCCGGGAAGGCGCTCCCCGTCGTCGGGAAGCACCTCCTGCAGCGCAACGTCATCAAGATCGGTATTCCCCTGGTCGGTGTCCCCCTCGCCGTCCTGATGAACCGCTACACCACGCTCCTCGCCGGCAGGCACGCGCAAGCCGTCTTCCGGAACGAGGCGCGGATAATCGAACTCGCCGAGAACCTGAGCAAGCGGAGTCAGCACCCGCAGTTGATGCTGTGGGTCGCATGGCTCGTCATCAGGGCGAACCGCAAGATCGCCGACGATGAGGCGCTGCTAATGCGGCACCTGGTGCGGCTGGTCCGGGAGCGCCATCAGGTCGTCGACGAACAACTCGCGAACCTTGTCGACATCGACCCAGCCGAGGTGTGGCAGCGCATAGACGCCGAGCCGGGCGATCTGAGCGACGTCCTCGACGCGGCCGACCGGGTGGCCGCTGTGGACGGTGACATCAACGCGCGCGAGAAGGCCGTCGTCTCGGAACTTCGGGATCGCTGCTGCCGAGTCTGACGCCGACGAGGATGCGAGGCGGCCGTCCGCCACGGGGACCATTTGGTGCAACCGGAACCGACGGCCTCCGGCGAGCTGACACCACTCACCCGCAGCGGCCCGCCGCCTCATGTACAGCGCGCTTCCGTACAAGCGTCGCTGCTGGTGGCGGGCCCGGCACGGCCACGACGCTGAGCCCATGCACACCCCTCGCATCCCGCTCTCCCCTCCCCCACACCCCACGGACGCCACCGGGTTCGCCATGGCCTTCACCTCCACCCCGCGAGGCGCCCGCCTGGCCCGGCTGTTCGTCTCGCACAGCCTGGACTCCTGGGGGCACCCCTACGACGGTGGCGTCAACGAGACGCTCACCCTGATCACCGCCGAGCTGTGCGCGAACGCCGTACGGCACGGGCGGGTGCGCGGCCGGGACTTCCACGTCCGGCTGGCCGCTGAGCCGGACGGCGGGCGGCTACGCCTGGAGGTCTCCGACACCCGCGCGGAACTCCGGCCCCCCGTCACCGACCCCACGGCCCCCCACGCCGAGTCCGAGTCCGGTCGCGGCCTCCTACTCGTCGCCACCCTGGCCGACGACTGGGGCGTCACCGACCGCCAGCCCGGTCCCGGCAAGACGGTGTGGGCGGTCCTCGACGCCGGTTGAGTGCGAGAACGAGAGGAACCGAACGTACCGGACACGGCCGAACGCGGGCAGTTCACCGAGACCGTCCCGCGATCAGGGAGCCGTTCTGGGACGTCCTCCGTCACGCGGCGAAGCATCGTTCCTCACCGCGTGGCCGGTGGGAGCCAGTCGGCGAAGATCTCCGGAAGGCGGTGCAGGCCCTGGGCCGTCACCGTGACGAGACGCAGGCCGGCGAGGCGGGCCAGTTCGCGCTTGCGTGCGACCTTGGCCGCGTACGCCTCACGTTCCATCAACCCCAGCGCCTCGACGAACGTGCCGTCGGCGAGACGCCAGTCGGCGCGCAGTCCTGTCGTGTTGAGTTCCGGATGGCGCGGGTAGTACGGCTCCTGTTCGTGCATCACGCCCCAGTGGTGCAGGAAGTCGTCCACGTGCCGTTCGAAAAGTGAGCGGCACAGGTGGCCGTCCGTGGCCACCGTAACGGTGCCCATCGACGAGCGGACCCCGTCCTTGAGCAGGTCCGCAAACTGGAGCCACTCCGTCCAGGTGCGGGCCGGGCGCGCCGGACGGGTGCTCAGCAGCGTGGAGCCGGGCCGGGGGACGAGGAAGCGGCAGAGCAGTGCCTCGTCCACGAGGGACGCGTCGGTGAACGGGACGGAGATCCGGTCCAGTTGGGCGAGGGACGGCGGTCCGGAAAACTCGATCTCGGCGAGCCTTCGGACGGCGTACAGGATCGCCTCGGTCCACTCGCCGTCCGCGCCGTTGTCCCGCAGCACTCCGCCCAGCGCGAGTCCGCAGCAGCCGTGGCAGTAGTAGAGGCCCGGGCGGGCCGACTGGGCCGAGCGTCCGCACAGTCGGCACGGCTCTCGGTGTTCGAGGTCGACGGGCGCTCCGAAGAGCGACTCCAGGGCACGCCCGTAGTAGGTGTTGTCGGCTGCGTCGTCGACGAGCGGGGGCAGGACGCCGTCCGCCGATGGCGCCGGGGCCGGCTTGGCGTTGAGCCATCGACGGTGCCGCTCGGGAATCAGGCGCCGTACGGCCTCCGTCACCCGGCTGGATCTGCTGAAGGGGCTGATCTCCGACGCAACGAACGCGGCCCGGAAGTTGTGCCTCTCCACGTCCTCGCGCGGTGCGCCCCGGGTGACGAGCAGCGGGCTGACGCCGTGCCGGCGGAGCAGCACCGTCATCGGCTCGGTGAACGCAGCGGCGTAGACGGTGAGGGTTCCCGAGTCCGGGTCGTACCAGCCGGCTTCGGGCAGCGCGGAGAGCGGCAACCCGTCCTTGGGCAGCCGGATCGACCAGATGCCGTGGCGGACGACGACCGTGGCGTCGGGGAACTCGCCCAGAGTGTCCAGCCGTTCGAGCGCCGCCACGTCCACGCCGTGCGCACGCAGGGCCTCCAGGGCCTCGGCGCGCGTCCGCTCGTCGACGAGGGTGAGCGGGCCGTCCGGGTCGTGGTAGTGGCCGACCTCCACCCCGGTCTCGTCGAGGACGAGGATCCTGGTGTGGTGGAAGACGGACCGTGTGGTGGCGCGCAGCCCCCTGAAACCGTGCGGCCTCGCCCGGAATTCGTCCCAGGTCCGCAGCAGGGGCGCGGCCTCGGCGTCCCGACGCTGACGCGCCCGGTCCCGGTCGGTCTCCCGGCCCCAGGTCCCGTCGGTGGCCCGGTGGTGCAGGGCCGTCCTCATCGCGATGCCCAGCCGTTCCGAGAGCGCGCGACGCAGCGTCTGCTCGACGACGGACGGGGGCGCGGAGTCCGTGCCGGAGGGTTCCTCGGTGACCCCGGCGGCCTGCGTCGGCTGATGCTCCTCCAGGTAGTCGTCCACGAGTGCGCGGACGGTGTCCCGGGCGGGCAGGACGATGCGCAGGGTCCCGATGCCGTAACCGAACGCCTTCTGCTCCGCCCAGGAGAACGGCCGGTCGTGGTCGGGCTCCCACCCTTCGTCGACGTCTTGGCCGTCCTCCTCCTCGTAGAAGTAGCCGTCGTCCTCGAGTGCGTAGAGTTCGATCCAGCCGTGGCAGCCCACGGGCGTCCCGGTCTCGTCGGTGAGCCGGCGGATGCTCTCGCTCGTGACGCGGAGGGCGCTGCTGTACAGGTAACCCATGTGCCGGTCGAGTACGGATCCGCCGTGGTGCGGCGGGGCGGCGACGGAGACGGCGCGGGAGTCGTAGTCGTTGTCCGGCCGCGGGACGAGGCCGACGCGTATGGGTATGACGATGTCGCACTTCGCCCGCGGCGGGGCGGGCACCACGCGGTCCCTCCGCAGTTGGCTGAGGACGAAGGCGCGCAGGGCGGGTACCGAGTCGTCGAAGACCGCGAAGGCCGGGGCGAAATCCTGCGTCGGATCACCGGGAATCATGAGCATGCCCTCGTCGGGCGCGTGCTGGATGGTCTCTTGGCGCGACATGTGGGGATTATGGCAGTGGCATATGCATGACGACGGGAAAGGGGGTGCCGGTGATCGACCGTCCACGCCGCCGTGGGCGCGCCGGGCCTGGTCCCGGCGCCCGACATCGCGAGCAGCCCTCGTACCTCGGGACGAGGCGCGGTCGGGCCTCGGCCGCGCGGGTGCGGCGTCCGGCCGCAACGGTATGCCGCGTTCACGCCTTTGACCCCTATTGGCGAAGGTTCGGGATACGACCAGGTGGGTGTCGTCGTCCGAGGTGGGCGCTATTTTTGACGCTGATCGTCACGGTGCCTTCGCGGGTTGTTACAGCGCCGCGCACCCGGCGGTCCCGGCAACCGTCCTGTCCGAAAGGTCCTCGTGAAGCCCACCCTGGCCGCCGCGCAGCTCCGCGGCAGTCTGACGCAGTACCTCACGACGACGTACGCGCTGGCCGACGAGGACACGCGGCTCGCGCTGGAGCGGTTCCTCGGGGACCCCGAGACGGGCATCTTCCGGGGGCCCTACCTGCGGATCAGGACGCCGTTCCACCCCGCCGACGACGAGTGGCGGTCGGCGCTGGAGTGGCAGCCGTCGTTCACTCCGTGGCGGCACCAGGCGAAGGCGTGGGAGCGGCTGAGCACGTACCGGGGGGCGGCCGAGCCCACGCTCGTGACGACCGGCACAGGGTCCGGCAAGACCGAGTCGTTCCTGATCCCCGTGCTCGACCACTGCCGGCGGCAGAAGGCGCTGGGCCGACGCGGGGTGAAGGCCGTGCTGCTGTACCCGATGAACGCGCTCGCCACCGACCAGGCCGACCGTATCGGCGACTATCTGACGCAGCCGGAACTGGCCCAGGTGACAGCCGGTCTCTACATCGGGGACAAGCCGGACACGGACTTCCGGCGGGTGATGACGCGGCGCGAGGAGATGCGCCAGTCGCCGCCGGACGTGCTGATCACCAACTACAAGATGCTGGACCTGCTGTTGCAGCGGGCCGAGGACCGGCCGCTGTGGGAGGGGGCCGACCCGGCGTACGTGGTGCTGGACGAGTTCCACACCTACGACGGCGCGCAGGGCACCGACGTGGCGATGCTGCTGCGGCGGCTGGCGGCGGCCGTGGGCGCCTCGAAGCCGGAGCGGCCACTCGGGTCGATCTGCCCGGTGGCGACCTCGGCGACCCTCGGCGAGGGCGGGGGCGACACCGGCGGCATCCTCACCGTCGCCGAGCAGGTGTTCGGCGTGCCGTTCGGTCCGGACGCGGTGATCGGCGAGGAGCGGCTGAGCGCCGACGATTTCGTCGGCGACATCGACTACGAGCTGCCCGAGCCGCCCAGCCCCAAGGAGGTCATCGACGTGTCGGGCGGACCGGACGTCGAGTCCGACCCGGACCGCCTCGACCTGGACGGGCTCGCCGAACGGCTGCTGGGGCGGCGCGGCCTGGACGCCTTCCAGATCGGACGGCTGCTGAGGAAACACGACTTCACCCACGGCGTGCTCGCGCTGCTGAACGGCGAGCCGCTCGACGAGTGGGGGCTGCGGGACCGCATGGCCCGCTTCGGGTACGCGTGGGCGCGCACCGCACGGGACAACCCGCGGCTCGCGCTGGAGGCGCTGTCGCGGTTCGTCGCGCTGCTGTCGTCTGCGCGGGATCCCGGGTCCGACGAGCGCAGGCCGCGTCCGTTGCTGCACATCGAGGCGCATCTGTGGGTCCGTCCGGTGAGCCGGGTGCTCGGCGGAGTGGGCGCCCGGCCGGAGTTCCGCTGGTACGAGGACGAGCGCACCGTCGCCCGGCGCTCCGCGCTCACCGCGGCGTCCGCCTCGGAGGACCCGTCCGACAGTGACGAGTGGCCGACGGCGGACTCGCGCCGGCCACAGGCGCTGCCGGGTTCGGACACCGTGCAGCGGCCGGCCCAGGCCCACCTGCCCGCGGTCTACTGCCGCGTGTGCGGCCGCTCGGGCTGGGCGGCGCTGTCCCCGGAGGCCGATCCTCAGAAGCTCGAGACCAGCCCGCAGCGGATCTGGTCGGCGGCCGTCGGGCGGGACAAGCGGCGGCTGCGGTACTTCATCTCGGCTACGGCGGCCGAGGCGCGGGACGCCCTCGCGGCGCTCACCGGCACCGCTCCGAAGCAGGCGGGCGGTGTCGACCCGCAGTCCGTGGTGGTGCTGGACGGGGCGCAGAGCACCTACCGCCTGCCGGTCACCGAGGACGGCGAGGGACTTCAGGACGCCTGGTTCGCTCGGGCGATCCTGGACAAGAAGACCGCCGACCAGGCCGCCAAGGACGACACCTGTCCGGCCTGCAACACGGACAACGGCATCAGGTTCCTCGGCACCGCGCTCGCCGCGCTGGTCTCCGCCACGGTCACCCAGCTGTTCACCGGCGGCCATGAGATCGCGCTGGCGCCGGAGGAGCGCAAGACGCTGCTGTTCAACGACTCCACGCAGGACGCGGCGCACCGCGCCGGGTACGTCGCGAACGCCTCGTACAAGTTCTCGCTGCGCTCGCTGCTGGCGCACCAACTGGACGACGCCGGTACGCCGGTTCCGCTCAACGACCTCATCGGCGACGTCCTGGACACCGTGGACGACCCGCAGACGCTGGCCGCGGTCGTCCCGCCGGACCTGCACGACGAACCAGGCGTGGACCGGCTCCTGTCGGGACGCGGCACCGGGGACGCGCGGACCTGGAAGCTCATCGGGGAACGGCTCGCTTTCGCGACCGTGATGGAGTTCGGGCTGCGGTCGCGGCTCGGGCGCACCCTGGAGCTGACCCGGACCACGGCCGCGGAGGTGGTGGTCGCCGACCCTGACCAGATCGTCGCGCTCGCCCGCGACCTCCACCTCGCGCTGCCGGGGCAACTGGGGCTGGACGGCGGCCTGCCCACGCCCGACCGGTACCTGGCGTACGTGCGGGGGCTGCTGGAGCGGATGCGGCTGCGCGGCAGCGTGCGGCACCGATGGCTGGACAACTGGATCAAGGAAGCAGGCGTCAACCAGTACCTCATCTCCGGGCAGCGGCCGGAGGGGATGCCCGCCTTCCCTGAGGGGTACGTGGCGCCTCCCAGGTTCCTGCTCGACGGCCCCAAGGAGAAGACGAAGTTCGACACGATCACCGGTCGTGGCAACTGGTACCAGGACTGGACGCGGCGCTGCCTCGGCCTGGACGTGGCGCAGGCGACCGAGTACCTGCGCAGGCTGCTGCCCGTCCTCGCGGACGAGGGCGTGCTGTCGGCGCGCGCCGCCAAGGACCGCACGACCCGCGTCTACGGGCTGCAGCCGGGCCACATCCACGTGCGACTCCTGGCGGACGACCTGGTCAACAAGGCGTTCGTGTCCTGCGAGGAGTGCGGCTGGCAGCAGGTGGTGCCGCCCGAGCGGCGCACCCGCTGGTACGGGCACCCCTGCCCCCGCTGGCGCTGTACCGGCCTCCTCACCCCTCCCCAGTACGGCATGTCGTCGACCGGGGCGGGCAGCGGCGGCTTCGGCGGGAAGCTGGAGCGTGACTACCGGGCCGACTACTACCGCCGCCTTTACCTGACCGGCGGCACCTACCGGGTCGTCACGGCCGAGCACACGGGCATGCTGACCCGGCCCGAACGGGAGCGCGTGGAGCGGACGTTCCGGCAGGGCACCCACTACACCGACCCCAACGTGCTCTCCTGCACGCCCACCCTGGAACTGGGCATCGACATCGGCGACCTGTCGGCAGTGCTGCTCGGTTCGCTGCCGGGGGGCCCGGCGAACTACGTGCAGCGTGCCGGGCGCGCCGGACGCAGGACCGGCAACGCCCTGGTGGTCGCCTTCGGCGGGCGCCGGGCCCGCGACCGGTACTACCTGGACGACCCGACCGAGATGATCGCCGGTGACATCGTGCCGCCGGGCTGCTACCTGTCGGCCGTCGAGATCCTGCGCCGCCAGTACACGGCTCACTTGCTGGACAGGGCGGCGCGCGGCGAGCTGACAACGGCGGACGGCGAACCGCTCATGCCGGTGCCGCGCCTGTCGTCGGCACTGTTCGGCACGACCGGCTGGTGCCAGGACCTGTCGGACGCAGCGCTCACCCACGGGGCGCGGCTGGTGGAGGAGTTCCTGGCGCTGTTCCCGCAGGCGCCCGGCGGCCCGGACGACGACCGGGGGGTGTCCGCGCACGCGGGGGACGAACTGCGTGCCTACGCCACCGGCGGCATCGCGCGCGCCCTGCAGGAGGCCGAGGAGGAGTGGACGGTGCGCCGTGAGGAGCTGCGCCGCCGCATCGCCGCCATCGACGCCGCTGTGGACGGGCTGCTCGCCGAGGACCGTGAACAGGGCGCCGAGCGGCGCGAGTTGCTCGCTGAGCGGCGTGCCACAGGTGAGCTGCTGCGCGAGCTGAGCCAGACCAGCGCGCACGGCACTCTCGTCGAACTGGGTCTGCTGCCCAACTACAGCCTCACCGACACGACGACGTCGCTGGAGGCCACGCTCTACTGGAAGGAGGCCGCCAGGGACGACGAGGGCCCCGAAGCCCCGGAGGCCGACGACGAGCGCCGGGAGTGGGTGTACCGCAGTGAGATGCGCGACTACGAGCGCTCCCGCAAGCTGGCCCTGACCGAACTCGCGCCCGGCAACAGCTTCTACGTCAACGGCTACCGGCACGTCGTGCGCGCCCTCGACATCGGCAGCCCGGAGCGGCGTGCCTGGGCGGTGTGGCGTCTGTGCCCGGCCTGCGGGTACGCGCGCACGCACGGCGATCCGAAGAACGACACCTCGCCGTGCCCTCGGTGCGGTTCCCGGGAGATCGCCGACGCGGGATGTGTGCACCACGTGCTGGAGCCCCGGCGGGTGATGTCCCGGGACAAGCGGGATGACGCCCGGGTGCGGGACGACCGTGACGAGCGGGACCGGAGGCGATACGCGGTCCTCACCACGGTCGACATCGACCCGGCGCACCTGGCGACCGGATCGTGGCGGCACGACACCGCGGTCTTCGGCGCCGACTTCACGCGCAGGGCCGTCGTCCGCACCCTGAACCTGGGGGTCGACCGGCAGGACGGCAGCAGCACGGTTCCGCTGGCCGGTGACGACGTGCGCCTGAACCCGTTCTACGTGTGCACCAGTTGTGGTGGGGCGACGGCCGACGGGCGGCCGGTCGTCGACCAGTCGCAGCACGCGCTCACCGCCTCGCTCGCTCGGTCCACCCGCGCGAGCGCCCACCACCAGCTGTGGTGCCCGCGCCGACGGCTGCGCGGCAGCGGCGAGGAGCAGGGCGCCGGTACGGACGTACCGCTGCTGCTGGCGCACGAGCTGTCGACGGAGGCCGTCCGCATCCTGCTTCCGGCGTCCGTCGCGCGGGCCAAGGAGCGGCTCGCCTCGTTCACCGCCGCGCTGTTCGTGGGCATAGCGGCCCGCTACGGAGGCGACCCCGACCACATCGACATCACCGCCGCGTCCATGCCGGACGGCGAGGACCGTGACTGGCCGCGCCGGTTCCTCGTGGTGTACGACCGGCTGCCCGGCGGCACCGGGTACCTGCACCGCCTGGCGACCTCCGACGGCTTCCGCGAGGTCCTGCTGAAGGCCCGCGAGGTGATCGAGGGCTGCGGCTGTCTGGAGAAGGGGCTCGACGGCTGTCACCGCTGCCTGCTGCGCCGCGTCCCCCCGGCCGACTACGACAAGGTCAGCCGCAACGAGGTCCGGCAGATGCTGGACGAGCTGCTCGGTGCGGACGGTGAGCGCTGGCGCACCTCGCCCGTCGCCACCACCCAGCACATCCCGATGCACCGGCAGGCCGAGAGCGATCTCGAAGTCCTGTTCATCGACACGCTGCGGGAGTGGGCCGCACTCCCGGAGAGTCGTGCGAGCGGCGACGCCTACATAACGCCGGCCGGCACCCACGCGCTGGACCTGCGGCTGACCGCGGCCGACGGCACCACGCTGAGCTGGCGGGTGTCGCAGCAGCGCGTCCTCGACGGTACCCGCCCCGACGTCCTCTTCGAACGGGTCGACGCGCCCGGCCCACGCGTGGCGCTCTACCTGGACGGCTACGAGTTCCACGCCGGCCGGGAGCACAACCGGGTCGGCGACGACGCGGACAAGCGCACACGACTGCGCGCGGAGGGGCTCAGGGTCTTCCAGCTCACCTACGGCGACGTGAGGGAATGGCAGCGCCGTGTCCGGGACACCGGTTACGCAGGCGTCGGCCCGGCCGACCCGGTGTGGGAACCGTACGAAGACAAGGCTCGCGGCAAGGCCCGCGACTACTACGCCAAGGTGTGGGGCGCCCTGCCTGGTGAGCTTGCGGAGACGGTGTGGGTCAACCCGGCCGTCCAGCTCGTGGAGTATCTGCGCCAGCCGGACGCCAAGCGCTGGCAGTGGCGGGCGGAGGCCGCCCTGGCGGGCTTCATGGGCGCCGGGGCCCGCCCCGTCGCGCTGCGGCCGGACGTGCTCGGCGAGCAGATCACGGCGGCGCTGCGCGGCACGACACCCGCAGGGCCGCCCGGCCTGGTGCAGCTGTTCACGGTCACAGACCGGTCGGGGCTGCCGCTGGTCCTCGCCGCTGACGGCCGTGCGAAGCCCCCCGCGTGGACCGGCATCGTCCTCCTCGACGACGCGCCCGGCGTGCACGCCCGGGAGGAGGCGCACAAGCGCCGCTGGCGGGCCTGGCTGTACTGGTCCAACCTGCTCCAGTTCCTGGACACCGGCGGCGGCGACGCCGTCCAGCTGACGACCGGCCGTCTCGACGGGTTCCCCGTGGAGACGCTGGCGGTCACGGGCGGGAGCGGCGTCCTGGACAGTGTCCGCGCCACGCTCGCCCCCGTCGCGACCACCGACGCCACTCCCGCGCCGGCCGAGACCGTCGCGCCCCTGCCGCATGCTCCGGCGGAGACGCCTGCCGCGGGCGCCCGTGACGCGGCATGGGACCGGGTCGTCGAATACCTCGACCCGGACGAGCCCGGTCTGCTCGCGCTCGCCGAGGCCCTCGCCGTGCGCGGTGTCGCGGCCCCCGAGGACGGTTACGAGCTGGATGAGAACGGCTGGCTTGCCGAGCTGGCGTGGCCCGCCGCACGCGTCGGCATCGTCCTCGCCCCGCGCCCGCCGGAGGGAGAGGACGCGGATCCGGAGGCCATCGACCGGGACCGCGCGTTCGCCGCGGCCGGCTGGGAGGTGCGGCCCGCCGCCGGCTGGACCGCAGACGACATCACGAACCGCCTCGACGGCGCACAACCATCCGGCGACCGGAAAGGTCGTAATCAGCCGGACGGCACCACCACGGAAGACGGGGAGAACGAACAGCCGTGACCGGCAAGAACGTGACACTGCGCCTGCTCGACAAGGCGGACCGGGAGATCCTCAAACTCCCCCGCCCGGTCAAGGGAGCGATCTACGACTTCCAGCACAAGTTCAAGACCAACCCCGACTCCGCGGGCCTGCGCCTCAAGCAGTTGCAGGGGCACGACAAGCTGCACTCGGCGCGCGTCAACGACGAGTACCGCGCGCTGCTGCTGCGGCTGGCCGACGACGACTGGCTGATCGTTTCGGTCAAGCACCGCAAGGATGTGTACGCGCACCTGGACCGGCTCACGTACTCGGTCAACCGCGTCACCGGCGGCATCGAGTATGTGGACCTGCAGGTCGTACAGGAGGAAGTGCTCAGTCCCCCGGCCCCGCGGACCACCGAACCCGTCGTACCTGCCGCGCCCGCCGAGCTGGCCGCTCCGCGGCCGCTGTTCGCGAAGTGGTCGGAAGAGCAGCTCACCGATCTGGGTGTGGCCCCGTCCCTCGTTCCGGTCGTCGCCGCGCTGACCACCGAGGACCAGCTCCTCGGCCTCGTCGAGTACGCGCCGCAGCTCACCGGCGAGGTGCTGCTGGCGCTGTACGACGGCAAAGAGTACGACGACGTCCTGGAGCAGGTCACCGCCCCCGTCGCGGCACCGGAACCCGTGGACCCCGAGGACTTCAGGGCCGCCGCCGAACGTCCCGCCACCATCGTCACCACGACCGACGACGCGCTGCGGGAGGCCCTGGAGGGCGAGGACTTCGGGCGCTGGAAGGTCTTCCTGCACCCCACCCAGGCCAAGCTCGTCTCGCGGGACTACGGCGGTCCGGCCCGCGTCGGCGGCGGGCCCGGCACCGGCAAGACGATCGTGGCACTGCACAGGGTCAAGTACCTGGTCGAGCGGCTCCCGGCCGGCCGGAACAAGCCGGTCCTGCTGACCACGTACAACAAGAACCTCGCGGCGGACCTGCGTTCACGGCTGCTCGCCCTGGGCGGCGAAGCGCTGCTGTCGCGTGTCGAGATCAGCCACGTCGACCAACTCGCGCTGCGAACCGTCCGGGAGGCGGAGCCCGGCAACCGCAAGCGGATCATCGACGAGGCGCAGGCGGTCCGCGAATGGCGCTCGCTCCTGGACGAGCTCGGCGAGGACGGCTGGGACGCGGAGTTCCTGCACGACGAGTGGACGCAGGTCATCCTCGGCCAGGCGGTGACCTCCCGCACGGACTACTTCCGTGCCCGCCGCGCCGGACGCGGACGCACGGTCACCCGCGCCGAGCGCGCCGAGATCTGGCAGCTCGCCGAGCGGTTCACCCAGCGCCTGGACAGGCTCGGAGTCCAGACGTGGGACCAGATCGCGGAGCGGGCAGCGCAGTTGGAGGTCGCGCGCGCCCGGCGCATCCAGGACATTGACCGCCGGCGGGAGGAGGCGGGCGGCCTCGACAACATCCACGTGGCCGACGGTTCGGGGGGCTGGCTGCGGTACCGGTACCGTCACATCGTGGTCGACGAGGCCCAGGACCTGCGGCCCGCGCACTGGAAGATGCTGCGCGCCATGACCGCCCCGGACCGCAACGACCTGTTCCTGGTCGGTGACACTCACCAGCGCATCTACAAGAACCAGGTGACCCTCGGCAGCCTCGGCATCAACATCCGCGGCCGGTCGTCGAAGTTGTCTCTGAGCTACCGCACCACCCGGCAGATCCTGCGCTCCGCACTGAACGTGCTCGGCGAGGAGAAGTACGACGACCTCGACGGCAGCGCCGAGACACTGGCCGGATACCGTTCCGTGCTCAGCGGTGGCGTACCGGACCTGCACCGGCTGGGCGACTGGCAGGACGAGCGCGAGGCGATCGCCACGCTGATCGAGTCCTGGGGACAGGTGCCGCACGAGCAGATCGCCATCGCCGTGCCGACCAACGACATGGCGCGCGAGGTCGCGTACACGTTGAGGGAGCATGGCATCCTGGCGCTGGAGATCGGCCCGGACGGACCCCGCGGCGACAGCGGCGTCCACATCGGCACGATGTTCCGGTTCAAGGGTCTGGAATACCAGCGCATGATCATCGCCGGGGTGACCGACGGGCTCGTGCCGCGCGCGGACGTACAGCGGCGCCGCACCACGGACCCAGCACGTCACCGGACGGAGATGCAGCGCGCCCGGTCCTTGCTCTTCGTGGCGGCCACGCGCGCCCGGGACAGCCTGGACGTTTTCTGGCACGGGGAGCCGAGCCCGTTCCTCAAGGAACTGATAGAGGTCCGGCCGCCGGCCGCGGCATGACCCACACCGGGGCCGTGCCGCGGTTCGCCTCAGCTACCGCGGCGCGACCGGCCCCTGCGGCACAAGGAACGGCCGCCGGGGATCCTCCGGCAGCATCCTGCGGGTGGCGAACGCCGGGTCGGGTGCCGGCAGGTACGGTACGAGAGCCGCGTACACGTCACCCGCACCGCGGGGACGGTCCTCGGGACGCTTGGCGAGCAGTGCGTGCGACAGGTCCTGGAGCGCGGCCGGGGCGTCGACACCGCGGTCGGCCAACCGGGGCGGGATCGCGGTGAGGTGCTGGGTCACCAGCTCGGCGGGACCCCGACCGCGGAAGGGAGGGTGGCCGGTGAGCATGTGGTGCAGCAGGCACCCCACCGCGTACAGGTCACTGCGACCGTCCAACGGCCCTTCCCCGGCTAGGAGTTCGGGCGAGGCGTAGGTGATGTTGCCGAGCGTTTCGCCGGTCATTGTGAGCTGTGGGTCGGTGTCCGAGAGAACCTTCACGAGACCGAAGTCGAGGATCTTGACCAGGCCGCTGGTGCGGACCATGACGTTCTGGGGCTTGAGGTCGCGGTGGACGAGGCCGGCCGCGTGCGCGGCGGACAGCCCCGAGCACAGTTGCGCGGCCACGGAGACCGCGGCGGACACGGACAGGCGCCCGTCGTCGGCGCCGTCGACGACGTTGTCGAGGGTCGTCCCGTCGACGAGCTGCATCACCAGGCAGCAGACGTCCTCGGTGACGGCCGCGTCGTACACGGTGGTGATGTTGGCGTGGTCCAGACGAGCGGCGGCCTTGGCCTCCCTCTCGAAGCGCGCCAGGGCGGTACGGCGCCAGTCGGGCAGAGCCAGAAGATCCGCGGCGACGGTCTTGACCGCGACAGGACGCTCCAGATACACGTCCGTCCCCTGCCAGACGTGCCCCATCGCCCCTCTGCCCAGAATCCGGTCCAGCCGGTACCTGCTGCGCAGAACCTTGCCTGCGGCGAACTGCTCCACGTTCTCTTCCTTCGATGAGCCCCAGCGGTATGTCAGTGCACGGACTGCCTGGCCGGAGACCCGCCGTCGACAGCCCGGACGGAACAAGTCAACCAGCCTCGTGCGCACGCCGGAAAACCCTCAAGGACCACGGAATCCCGCACGGACCCCACGAACGTGACGCCAGGGAGCCCAAGCCGAGGCGGCAGGCTGTCCGCTACCGGATGCTCTGCAAGAGCTGCCCTGTGGCAGTGACGGTCCAGAACGACTATCCGTTGCGATTCGGATTGACGTGCGGTTTGAGGGCCCGCACCACGGCTAGTGCCGCCCCGCTGGGGGTCTCGTACTCGCCGCGGCCAGGGCCGGAGGGAATCGTCACGGTGCGGGACGAAGGGGAACGGAATCGGGGCGCTCATTGGGAGAGCAGTGTATGAGCAGGACTGGGTTATCGGCGACTGCCCGGTTCAGGCTGCCTCCCCCAGTCGGAACCATCTCGTTGCTGATGCGCATGCCGGAGCCCGCAAGCCGACCAAGTTCGCCAGTTCATCTCCGCGATGAGACCCTCGTCGACGCGGGGCAGAACTGGCCGGTTAAGCGGCCACATGTCAGGATCGGCACGTGCCTGAGTTCCTGAACGCCACCAAGAGCCGGGGGCGCCCTACCGTGCCGACTCCCAGGATGCGTCGGGTGGTGTTTGTCGCGGTGATGAGCTCGGAGCGGACACTCGCCCTGATACCTGACAAATCTCCTGGATGGCCGGCCCGATGGATGCTTCCTTCAGGATCAGCCCGGGCTGGGGAGCCCTACCGTGATGCGGCGATGCGAGTAATCCGCGACGTGGTCGGTACGATGCCGACGCGCGGGGGCACCGTTGAGGGGTGCCGTTGGGCCCAAGTTCCTGTGCCCGTCGACCAGAGCCGTCGAGAGGCGCACGTGTTCATCTTTCGCCTCATGGTGGCTGGCAGCCCTCCGAAGAGCCTGCCTGGGAGGGGGCCAGTGCGCTGGGCGGGGCCGCACCAGTGGCCGGAGTTGTGCGCTCGCTGTGATCTGCCCGATGTGGATGTGCTGTTGACGGGTTACCTGGAAGGGTGGATCCCAGACGGGCGGATCACGTTGGGACCTTGATCGCTCACGTTGCCCTGACGATTGCGGTGGCGGTCTCTTGCAGGGCTACGGCGACTGCGGACATATCCTGTTCTCGCAGACGTACGGCAGGTGCATGCACGGAGATCGCGGCGAGTGGCTCCCCGATGCGGTTCCGGACGGCCACCCCTACACCGTGCAAGTCATGTGCGCTTTCTTCCAGGTCTGCCGCCCATCCCCGGACTCTGATTTCCTCCAGCTCCACCTCAAGCAGCGGCCATTCGGTGATGCTTGCTGCCGCCGTTGCGGCGAGTGTGGCTGGGAGAGCTGCACGTACTTGTGCCGGGTCGCGGAGCGCAAGAAGGGCCTTGCCCGCCGCTGTGACATGCGCGGGAAGAGACTGGCCGAGCGGAACGCTGACGCGCAGGACCTGCCGGCACTCGACTCCGTCGAGCAGCCGGACGACAGCGGCGTCCAAGCTATACAGGCATACCGTCTCCTGCAGCTTCTCGGACAGTTCTTCAAGGGGTCTGCGGGCCTGCCTCCGGACGTCCAGTTGGGCGATGGCGTCCAGTCCCATGCGTACGAGCTGCGGCCCCAGTGAGTATCCGCGCTGCCCCCGATCGTGGCGCAGGAAACCCATGTGCGTCAGGGTGACCAGGATGCGGTGCACGGTGGAACGGGACATGCCGAGTTCCCGGGCAGTCTCCATGACACCGATCGTTCCCCGGTCATGAGCCAGGACAAGAACATCCAGAGCCTTTGTCACCGACGCCAAGGCCTCGGTCGCCGACAGATGATTGGCATCCACCATGAAGGAACCGTAGCGCCGACAAGCTCCCATGGACCGGGAGCTTCGACAGAATCCACACCGCCAGATTTCTGCGGTGCCACGCCTCACGGATCCAGCAGGGCTTCGCAGGATTCCGACGAGTCACTTCTTCGCCAAGGCAGGTCGATTTTTGCGATAACTCCAACTGGACTTAACCCACTTGAGTGCGCTACTGACCGTTTGGCGTCACCTCACAGGAACTGTGGGCGTGCCACAGTGTGCCGTCCCTACACTGGCAGCGGCCTTCCTTGAGGAGTTCACCATGGCGGGATACCGGACAGGCGCGCCTGCGTCGAGCAAAGGTGTCTATGTCGGCCTGGCCCGGCATGCCGTGGAGGAACTGATCACTTCACTGCGCGGCGAGTTGGCCACGCTAGAGGCGGTCCTCGCGATGATGTGCCAGGAAGCCGAATCCGCCGATGTTCACGAAGAGCGGTCGGCCACCGAGGAGGACACGGCAACCGCCCAGCCCTCCGGGGAGGTACCGTCCGAAGATTCTGTCGCCGACGAGGATCCGTCGACAGAAGAGGCGCGTCCGAGCTCTGGTACCCAGACCCTGGGGCCGCCGCGCAACGGAAGCATGCGTGATGCGATCCTCACGCTCCTGTGCGCCACCCAAGAGGCGATGTCGATCACCGAAATCGCGGCGGCCGTGCGCCCCGGAGCGGATGCGACGGTCCGCTCATCCGTAGGGAAAACCCTCAACCGTATGAAGCAACTTAGTGAGGTGGAAAACGTAGCGCCAGGGATGTTCCGGGCTGTGCTGTCATCCCGAGTTGCTTGATCCACCCGAGTACGACCCCAACCCAATAAGCAGGCCTCCCTCGATTATCGGTCGAGGGAGGCCGCCCAAACGCACGAACGGACGCTTCTCCTACCAGGGTTCCGGTCCGTCGTGCACGTTCACTCTAGCGCCGCCGACGGTGGCGCTAGAGAGAATCTGCGCCGTCATGCGATGGACCGTGCACGACTGACCTCAAACAGCCAATTGAGGATCAGTCATGGACACATTGAGTCGCATTCGATCCGGGCCAGAGCGCCAGGCCCAGAGCGCGCTCCAGCCGGCAAACCGTCAGGACATCGGGCCAGCCAGCTCCCGCCAGCAGATCGCCGATGGTCTGCCTGCCGACGTCGCTCTGGGCAGCCAATGCGCGCAGCGAGAGTTCCGGTCGCTCATCCAGGGCGGCGGCGAGGCGGCGGGCAATCGCCTGGACCACCGCGGCTGCGGGCTCCCCGACGATCCGTGCATCCGGCCACTTATCCGGATTGACGGCGTAATCCCGTGGCGGCGCCGTGCGCGCTCGGCCTCCGGTCATAAAGATGCGCTCCTTCAGATCGTGATCGACACTGACAGTGGTGGCCGGTTAACCGGCCACATGTCATGGGCCTTGCGCCTGGAGGTCGATGTGTCGAATCGTCTGCTGGCGTACTCGCCGAAACCGGAGACAGTGCCGCCGGCCCAGTGGCGCCGCATCGCGCCGGTCGTCCGCTCGCTGGGGTTCCTGGCCGTTGCGGCCGGCCCCTACGGCCCGGATGTGATCATGACACCGCTCGCGCGGCTGGTCGCCTGGGCCGAGGCCCAAGGCCTCCCGCTGGAACCCTCGGTGGTCCTTGACCGGAGCACCGTCGAACGGTTCATCCTCGTCGGCTGCCGCAACATGGCCGCCAACAGCCGACGGACCTGCAGCAGCCAGCTGCGCCGGGCTTCCGAAGCGCTTCTGCTGGATCAGCTCGGACAGCATCCGCAGATCCGGCTGAAGGCGTCCGCGGCTCCGGTGACTCCCTACCCGCGGGCGGAAGTCGCCCACTGGCTGATCTGGGCACAGAGCCTGCCCACCGCGGCCCAGCGGCGTAATGCCTGTCTGCTCTTCTGCCTCGGTATCGGGTGCGGCCTCTCCGTCGAGGACCTTGTGTACGTTCAGGGGCGGGACATCCACGCGGGCCCCACCGGGCGGGCGCTGGTCAAGGTTCACGGGCGCCGGCCCCGCACCGTCGTGTGCCGTTACGCCTACGAGGAACTGCTCCTGGCGGAGGCTGCAGACATCCCGGCAGAGGCGTACGTGTTCCGGCCAGACTGGCAGAACCGCACCAGTAAGCACATCGCATCGGACTGGCTCGCCAAGTACCCGCGGATCATCGGCCGTTGCGACGGTGCGGTATTGCAGACCCAGCGGCTGCGCACGACCTGGATCGTCGATCTGCTGAATGCGGGCATTCCGCTGAAGGTGATTCTCAAAGCGTCGGGGCTTGAGACGCTGCACAGCCTCTCGCGCTACCTCGTCTTCCTCCACGACGTACCCGAAACAGAGGCATCCGATCTGTTGCGGGGAGCGGCGGCATGAGCAGGAAGAACCCGGAGAACAAACCCTGCCGGCGCACCGGCCTCGCCCTACGCCCAGCACCGCAAGCCCCCGGCCGTACCCTCAACGATCGCGAGGTGAACAAGGTCTTCGATCTTGTGCGGCAGAGCGGCGCACTGGAGCGCCTCCCCGCGGACGGCCGCAAGCCGGGACCCAAGGGCATGCCCTTCCGCACCGTACTGATCGGCCTGATCCTGTCGCAGTACACGGGCAAGAGCGCAAACATCGACGACGCCTGGGAGACACTTTTCTTTGCGCTGTCTCCCGGGGCCAAAGCCCTGCTCGACGTTCCCGACATCGACCTGAACATCCCTGAGGGCGCCACCGACGAAGAGATCGACGACATCGCGCACAAGCAGTACGCGATGTCGAAGCGGGTCTACCGGTCCTGGACGTCGATGACCAAGCGCCTCGACCCGGCGCCGCACGACCGCCGCAAACGGCTGACACTCGGCGAGGCCAAGAAGATCCGGCGCAGGTGGAATGCCTCCGCAAACGCAGACACCGTGCGCAACCTGGAAGCCATCGCCCAGGACCTGATTCTCGCCCCGGTCATGACCTCCTACCAGCGCGGCGACTTCGCCCGCTGGCACGGACACATCGCGGTCGACGACACTCCGGTTCCGGTCTGGGGCAAAGAGCCGGACTACCGCAAGGACCGGGCCTCGCTGGAGATCACCGCCGGGATGTACGTGAAGGGAGGAACGCCGAAGCGGCCGGCGCGTCCCGCCGGAGCCGGGGCCCCCACGAACACCGGCACCCGACGCGGCACAGCGAACAAGCCAGCGACTCGGAGTGAACCGACACGGAAGACAACCAAGGCACCGGAGAAGAAGGAGTTCCGCTACGCCATGATGGCCGCGTTCCCCGGCCACGGCCACGGCGACCTCGCCGGCGCCTACCCTGCGGTCTGTCTCGGCATGATCCTCCACACCCCGGGCACCGAACCGGGGCCTGCCGCCCTCCGCGCCATCCAACCGGCCTTTGAACGAGGCATGGTCAAAGACCTCTTCTGCGCCGACCGGGGCATCTCCCAGGCCAAGCCCCACAACCTGCATCTGCAGCTGCTCAAACTCGGCCTCAGCGCGGTGAAGCACTACAACGACGACAAGGTCGACCGGCAAGGACAGTTCCGAGGCATGCAGCTGGTCGGCGGCGAGTTCTACTGCCCGATGATGCCCACCCCGCTCGTCACCGCAGGCACCACTTACATCAACAGCCGCACGGACGAGGACCGCGCCCACGCAATCAACTTGATCCAGTCCAGAAAGGACTTCCAGACCAAGGTCAAGGAGTACGGCCCCGCAGGTGACCAGCGTCGCCAGTGCCCGGCCCTCGGACCACACGCCACGGTCACCTGCTACCGCCGTCCCCAACCGCGACCGTCCACCATCGTCGACCTCGACGCCCCCACTGTCCGCACCCCAGCTGCCCTGCCCACCATCCCCAAGCCCAAGCGGGACACCAGCACCTACCCCGACATCTGCACCGGGAAGAGCATCACTGTCCCAGGCACCGTGTTGGCCAAGTGGCGGCAGAAATACGCCCTGTTCACCCCTCTGTGGCAAGAGGCCTGGTCCGGGCTGCGCAGCCAGAACGAGGGCGGCAACGGCAACCTCAAGAAGTCCGCCCTCGACAGCATCGACAACCCCCAGTTTCGCCTGCCCCACGGCCGCGTCGCGCAGACACTGCTTAACGCCGTGATCATCTTCGTGGCGAATCTCAGAGCCATCGAACGGTTCCGCCGCGACCAAGGCATCCAGCCGCGCCGAATCAGCACGCCGCGTACCGCACCCCAAAGCGGCCAGCCCGCCGACCCAACCCGGCCGGAACCGCTTCCGGCCGGGCAGGCCAAGCCTCCGCCACGTGAGTGACGCACCCCCGCCCCACCCCACCCCCTGAAAACCCCACATGCCTGCGCCACGGCCACCAGCCGTCGCGCAGGCATGTCCTGTTTCCGCAGGTGAGAGGTGCAGCACCCGGACCGCCACCGCACCAACCCCTCACCGAGCCGATCACGCGACCCGAAGGCCTCAGGAACGACGAAAAACCGGTGAGTCATATGACTCAACCGGCAATTCGTGAACGTATCGAGGACGATCTCGTGAACGTCCCTGCTGGTGTCCGAGGGGGGACTTGAACCCCCACGCCCGATAAAGGGCACTAGCACCTCAAGCTAGCGCGTCTGCCATTCCGCCACCCGGACCAGGTGGTCGGCCCCGGTTTCCCGCGGCGACAGAGAAAACAATACCAGGGGTTTGGGGTGCCTCTCACCTGCATATTCGGTGGTCAGTGCAGGGTGGCGGGCACGCTCGGGAGCACTGCGTACGGTCCGTCGTCACGCAGGTCCGCGTAGTGCTCCCGCGCGGTCACCGTACGCTCCCGGTTGAATGTCCGGAAGCGTACGGTGACCGCGGCGGCCGGCCAGAAGGCCGGTCCTCCCCGGTGGCTAGGGCATCAGGTGGTAGTCCGGGAAGTTGCCGGGGAGGCGCTCCCCTGCCGGGCCGTCCGTCACCGCCCTGACCAGGAGCTCGCCGCCCACGAAGGCACCTCGCCAGGAGGCGCCGAAGCCGCCGAAGAGTTCCTCGCGGTCGCCTCGGGAGCGGGGTGTGCCGTGGCCGGTCTTGAAGGCGCGGATCTGTGGGGCCAGTCGGTCGTACGTCGCCGGGTCGTCGGTCGAGAGCGTGGCGACCAGGGCGCCGTTCGAGGCGTTCATGGCGGCCAGGAGCTCCGCCTCCGTGTCGACGAGGACGATGGTGTCGACCGGGCCGAAGGGTTCCGCGTGGTGGAGCGGTGACGACGGAGGCGGGTTGAGGAGCGTGACCGGGTGGAGGTATGCGCCGGTGTCCTGGCCCGGGAGGAACCGGGCGTCGGCCGTCGAACCCCGGTGGAGGGGGATCGCGCCCCGGTCGATGGCCTCCGCCACCTGATCGGCCAGCTCCTTGGCCTTCGCCGCGTTGATCAGTGGGCCGAAGTCCAGCGTGGGGAGCGGGTCCGTGGGGCTTGCGACGGCGAGGGGGTGGCCGGTGCGGAGGGAGCGGACGGCCGGGAGATAGGCCGCGAGGAAGTCGTCGAACGCGCTGCGCTGGACCACGAAACGGGGGTACGCCGTGCAGCGCTGCTTGCCGTAGTCGAAGAGCTTGGGGATGACGGCGGTCAGCGACGGCCAGTCCGTGAAGTTCCAGATGCCCCAGGTGTTGAGTCCCTCCTGTTCGAGGATGTGCCGTTTGCCGAGGTCGGCCACTTCGGTGGCGATGCGAGCTCCGGTGTCCCGGCCGCCGACGAAGGAGACGCATCCGATCTCGGGCGAGCGGACGAGGGGGGCGGAGAGTTCGCTTCCGCTGCCGCTGAGGAGCGTGAGCGGGATGCCCTCGCGGGCGGCCAGGGCGCAGGCCAGGGTGAGGCAGGCGACGCCGCCGTCGGTCGGGGTCTTCGCAATGACCGCGTTGCCGGCCAGGGCCTGTACGAGCATCGCGTGGACCAGCACGGACATGGGGTAGTTCCAGCTGGCGATGTTCGAGACCGGGCCGGGGAGCGGGGTGCGGTCGGCGAGGAGGCGGTCGATGTGGTCGACGTACCAGCGGACGCCGTCGATCGCACGGTCCACGTCCGCCTGGGCGAGACGCCAGGGCTTGCCGATCTCCCAGACGAGGAGGAGGGCGAGGAGTTCCCGGTGCTCGGTGAGTGCGTCAAGGGCGGCGGAGACGCGGGCGCGGCGTTCGGGGAGTGGGATGTGGCGCCAGGCGCGGTGCTGGTCGAGGGAGGCCCTGACCGCCTGTTGGGCGGTGGGGGCGTCCAGGCGGGGCGGGCCGGCGATCGGGGTGCCGTCGACGGGGCTGGTGGCGGGAAGCGGGCTGCCGTCCTGTTGCCAGGACGAACCCCAGAGGTTGAGGACCCGGTCGGTCCGGAAGGCCTCGGGGGCGGTGGTGAGGCAGCGCTGCCAGGCGTCTGTCCAGGCTGTGCCTGGTTTGAGGGTGAGGGTGGGGGCGTTGGTGGGTGGGTTCGGTGCCATGGATGTCTCCGCTCTCGGTGCACAGTCGGGGCGGGAGGTGAATGGCTCGCTCCTACCGGACGGTAGTGAGCGGGGGTGGGGGGCGGGGTGACGTTGGCTTCGGGGTGAGGGACGTCACGCGGCTGAGGTGGGGGCGGGTTGGGGGGCGCCTGGGTCCCGGTGCGTGGGCATCTGCGGTGGGCCTATCGCCTGCCCGCCCCTTCCCGGGGCCGGGGCTCCGCCCCGGCCCCGACCCTCAAACCGCGGACGGATTGGGGATGCCCAGCTTCTTCCTTACGAGCTGTGCCGTCTCCGTCGGTGTCGCGCCCACCGGTACCCCTGCCGCCTCCAGCGCCTTCTGCTTCGCCTCGGCCGTGCCGGACGAGCCCGAGACGATCGCGCCCGCGTGGCCCATCGTCTTGCCCTCGGGGGCCGTGAAGCCCGCGATGTAGCCGATCACCGGTTTCGTGATGTGCTGGGCGACGTGCGCCGCCGCCCGTTCCTCGGCGTCTCCGCCGATCTCGCCGATGAGGACGATGAGTTCCGTGTCGGGGTCGTTCTCGAACGCCGTCAGGCAGTCGATGTGGGTCGTGCCGATGACCGGGTCGCCGCCGATGCCCACCGCCGAGGTGAAACCGATGTCGCGCAGCTCGTGCATCAGTTGGTATGTCAGCGTCCCGGACTTCGAGACCAGCCCGATCCGGCCCGGCACGGGTGCGATGTCGGCCGGGATGATGCCCGCGTTGGACTGCCCTGGCGTGATCACGCCGGGGCAGTTGGGACCGATGATGCGGGTGCCACGGGTGCGGGCGTGGGCGTGGAAGGCCACCGCGTCGTGAACCGGAATGCCCTCGGTGATGACCACCGCCAGGCCGATGCCGGCGTCGGCCGCCTCGACGACGGCAGCCTTGGCGAAGGGCGGCGGGACGAAGACCACGGTGACGTCCGCTCCCGTGGCGTCGATTCCTTCGCGCACCGAGCCGAACACAGGGATCTCCGTGCCGTCGACGTCGACCTTCCGGCCCGCCTTGCGCGGGTTGACGCCGCCGACGATCCGGGTGCCCGACGCCAGCATCCTGCGGGTGTGCTTCATGCCCTCGGCACCGGTCATCCCCTGGACGAGGACCTTGCTCTCCTTGGTCAGGAATATCGCCATGTCCGGTCTCCTCAGGCTGCGTCGGCGAGTTGGGCTGCTCGGCGCGCGGCGCCGTCCATCGTGGTGACCTGCTCGACCAGGGGGTGCGCGTGGGCGTCGAGGATCGCGCGGCCGCGGGCGGCGTTGTTGCCGTCGAGCCGGACGACGAGGGGTTTGGTCAGGCGTACGGTCTGCAGTGCCTGGACGATGCCGTCGGCTACTGCGTCGCAGGAGGTGATGCCTCCGAAGACGTTGACGAAGACCGACTTCACCTCCGGGTCGGAGAGGATGACGGAAAGGCCGTCGGCCATGACTGCTGCCGAGGCACCGCCGCCGATGTCCAGGAAGTTGGCCGGGCGGGCGCCGCAGCCGGCCACGACGTCGAGGGTGGACATGACCAGTCCCGCGCCGTTGCCGATGATGCCGACCCGGCCGTCGAGCTTGACGTAGTTGAGACCTTTGGCGGCGGCCGCGGCCTCCAGCGGGTCACCGTGCGGGTCGTCGGACTCCGCTCCCCATCGGGCCTGGCGGAAGCGGGCGTTGTCGTCGAGGGTCACCTTGCCGTCGAGGGCGAGGATCCGTCCGTCCGTGGTGCGGACGAGAGGGTTGACCTCGACGAGCAGCGCGTCCTCCTTGGTGAGCACCTCCCACAGGCGCCGGAGTACGGGGGCGGCCTCCGGCGGCAGGGATGCGGCTGCGGCGATCTCCGCGGCCTTGCGCTCGGTGACTCCTTCGACCGGGTCGACGGGGATGCGGGCCACCGCCTCGGGGCGGGTTGCGGCGACCTCCTCGATCTCCATGCCGCCCTCCGCCGAGGCGATGGCGAGGAAGGTGCCCGCGGCCCGGTCCAGTACGTAGCTGATGTAGAACTCGGCCTCGATGTCGACGGGTTGCGCCAGCATCACCGTCCGAACCGTGTGGCCCTTGATGTCCATGCCGAGGATCTGGCGGGCGGTCAGTTCGGCGGCCGCCGCGTCGGCTGCGATCTTCACTCCGCCCGCCTTGCCCCGGCCGCCCGTCTTCACCTGCGCCTTGACGACGACCCGGCCACCGAGCCGGCCCGCCGCTTCCCTTGCGTCGGCCGCACGGTCGATGACCTCGGCCTCCGGTACCGCTATGCCGTGTTCTGCGAAGAGTTGCCGTGCCTGGTGCTCGTACAGATCCATAGCCACTCCCGATCGTGCCGATTATGAAAGTGCCGCTCGCCCCCTGGACACCACCCACCGGATGCGGGATAACAAGTTTCATACAGTATTCGTCGACTGTATGCAATGTACCGCGGGAGCGCGGCAATGGCTCCTGCACTCCCCTACGAAGGGCCAGGATCGTCATGCCCGAGGACAGCCAGGAACTCATCTCCGGTGGGCACTTGGTCGCCAAGGCGTTGAAGGCCGAGGGGGTGGAGCGCATCTACACCCTCTGCGGCGGCCACATCATCGACATCTACGACGGCTGCGTCGACGAGGGCATCGAAGTCGTCGACGTACGCCATGAACAGGTAGCCGCTCACGCCGCCGACGGCTATGCGCGGATCACCGGCAAGCCGGGGTGCGCCGTCGTCACGGCCGGGCCGGGGACCACCGACGCGGTCACAGGCGTGGCGAACGCCTTCCGGGCCGAGTCGCCCATGCTGCTGATCGGTGGTCAGGGGGCGCACAGTCAGCACAGGATGGGCTCGCTCCAGGACCTCCCTCACGTCGAGATGATGTCGCCCATCTCCAAGTTCGCCGCCACCGTGCCCGACACCGCCCGTGCAGCCGACATGGTGTCCATGGCCTTCCGCGAGTGCTACCACGGGGCGCCGGGCCCCTCCTTCCTGGAGATCCCGCGCGATGTGCTGGACGCGAAGGTGCCGGTGTCGAAGGCCCGGGTGCCGCAAGCCGGGCAGTACCGGGCCTCGACCCGTACGGCCGGTGACCCCGCGGCCGTCGAGCAGCTCGCCGATCTCCTTGTGCACGCCGAGAGGCCGGCGATCCTGCTGGGCAGTCAGGTATGGACGACCCGGGCGACGGACCACGCCGTCGAGCTCGTACGGACGCTCAATGTCCCCGCCTACATGAACGGGGCCGGGCGCGGCACGCTGCCGCCCGGCGATCCGCACCACTTCCAGCTGTCGCGGCGGTACGCCTTCTCCAACGCCGATCTGATCGTGATCGTGGGTACACCGTTCGACTTCCGGATGGGGTACGGCAAGCGACTCTCCGCCGACGCCACCGTCGTGCAGATCGACCTCGACTACCGCACCGTCGGCAAGAACCGTGACATCGACCTCGGGATCGTCGGCGATGCGGGAATGGTCCTGAAGGCGGTCACGGAAGCGGCGAGCGGTCGGATCAACGGGGGTGCGGTCAAGCGGAAGGCGTGGCTGGAGGAGCTCCGTGCCGCCGAGCAGACCGCGATCGAGAAGCGGTTACCCGGTCTGAAGTCGGATGCATCGCCGATCCACCCGTACCGGCTGGTCAGCGAGATCAACGACTTCCTCACCGAGGACTCGATCTACATCGGGGACGGCGGCGACATCGTCACCTTCTCCGGGCAGGTCGTGCAGCCCAAATCGCCCGGTCACTGGATGGACCCGGGCCCGCTGGGCACGCTCGGTGTCGGTGTGCCGTTCGTCCTGGCGGCGAAGCAGGCCCGGCCCGACAAGGAGGTCGTGGCGCTCTTCGGCGACGGCGCGTTCTCCCTGACCGGATGGGACTTCGAGACGCTGGTCCGCTACAACCTCCCCTTCGTCGGGATCGTCGGCAACAACTCGTCGATGAACCAGATCCGGTACGGCCAGAAGGCGAAGTACGGGGACGAGCGGGAGCGGGTCGGCAACACCCTGGGCAACGTCCACTACGACAAGTTCGCCCAGATGCTGGGCGGTTACGGCGAAGAGGTCCACGACGCCGCCGACATCACGCCGGCGCTGCAGCGGGCCCGGGAGTCCGGACTGCCGTCGCTCATCAACGTCTGGGTCGATCCCGACGCGTACGCCCCCGGAACCATGAACCAGACCATGTACAAGTAACAACAGAGGAGTCGTTGACATGACCAAAGCGCTAGAGGGCGTGCGCGTCCTCGACATGACGCACGTGCAGTCCGGGCCCTCCGCCACTCAGCTGCTGGCCTGGCTCGGCGCGGACGTGGTGAAGCTGGAGGCGCCGTCCGGGGACATTACGCGCAAGCAGCTGCGCGACCTCCCGGACGTCGATTCGCTGTATTTCACGATGCTCAACTGCAACAAGCGGAGCATCACCCTCAACACCAAGACGGAGCGCGGCAAGGAACTGCTGACCGAGCTGATCCGCCGCTCGGACGTGATGGTGGAGAATTTCGGGCCCGGCGCCGTCGACCGGATGGGGTTCACCTGGGAGAAGATCCAGGAGATCAATCCGCGGATCGTGTACGCCTCCATCAAGGGCTTCGGCGAAGGTCCGTACACCAATTTCAAGGCGTACGAGGTCGTCGCCCAGGCCATGGGCGGTTCGATGTCCACCACCGGCTTCGAGGACGGTCCGCCTCTCGCGACCGGTGCGCAGATCGGCGACTCCGGAACCGGCATCCACGCGGTGGCCGGCATCCTGGCCGCGCTGTTCCAACGCGAGAACACCGGGCGCGGGCAGCGCGTCAATGTCGCCATGCAGCACGCGGTGCTCAATCTGTGCCGGGTGAAGCTCCGTGACCAGCAGAGGCTCGCGCACGGACCGCTGGCGGAGTATCCGAACGAGGACTTCGGCGACGAGGTGCCGCGCAGCGGCAACGCAAGCGGCGGCGGGCAGCCCGGATGGGCGGTGAAGTGCGCACCCGGCGGACCCAACGACTATGTGTACGTCATTGTGCAGCCGGTCGGCTGGCAGCCGCTCGCCGGACTGATCGGCCGGCCGGAACTGGTGGACGACCCCGAGTGGGCCACGCCCGAGGCCCGGCTGCCCAAGCTCGACAAGATGTTCCAGCTCATCGAGGAGTGGTCCTCGACGCTCCCCAAGTGGGAGGTCCTGGAGCGGCTCAACGCGCACAACATCCCGTGCGGCCCGATCCTCTCCACCCAGGAGATCATCGAGGACGAGTCCCTGGTCGCCAACGAGATGGTCGTCCAGGTGGAGCACCCGCAGCGCGGCACGTTCACCACCGTCGGCTCGCCGCTGAAGCTCTCCGACTCCCCCGTGGATGTGGTGACTTCGCCGCTGCTGGGCGAGCACAACGAAGAGGTGTACGTCGGCGAGCTGGGTCTCGGCGACGAGGAACTTCGGCTGCTGAAGACGAACGGAGTCATCTGAGCATGGTTGAATCACAGGACCGCGAGACCGTACGGGCGTTGCTCGACTCCGTCCGGACCGACGGACGCAGTGCGCTCACCGCACCCGAGGGCAAGATCGTCGCGGATGCGTACGGGATCGCCGTGCCCGGCGAGGAGTTGGCGCAGGACGTCGACGAGGCGGTGGCCTTCGCGGACCGGCTCGGCGGACCGGTCGTACTGAAGATCGTCTCGCCCGATGTGCTGCACAAGACGGACGCCGGCGGCGTCGTCGTCGGGGTGAAGGGCGCCTCCGAGGTGCGGGCCGCGTACCACCGGATCATCGAGAACGTGCGGGCGTACGCGCCTGACGCACGGATCGACGGTGTGCAGGTGCAGCAGCTGGTGCCGCCCGGGCAGGAGGTCATCGTCGGTGCGGTGACCGACCCGACATTCGGCAAGGTCGTGGCTTTCGGGCTCGGCGGCGTACTGGTGGAGGTGCTCAAGGACATCACCTTCCGGCTCGCCCCGGTCAGCGCGGACGAGGCGCTCTCCATGCTCGACTCGATCGGCGCAGCCGAGATCCTGCGCGGGGTGCGCGGTGCGCCGCCGGTGGACCGGTCGGCGCTGGCCGAGCAGATCCGGCGGGTTTCCCAACTGGTCACGGATTTCCCGGAGATCGCGGAGGTCGATCTCAATCCGGTCATCGCCGCACCGGAGGGTGCGGTCGCGGCCGACATCCGGATCCTGCTGGCGACGGACACCGTCAAGCCCAGGCGTACGTACCGGCGCGAGGAGATCCTCACCTCGATGCGCCGGCTGATGGAGCCGCGCTCCGTCGCCGTGATCGGTGCCTCCAACGAGCAGGGCAAGATCGGCAATTCGGTGATGCGCAACCTCATCGACGGGGGCTTCTCCGGGGAGATCCATCCGGTGAACCCCCGGGCCGATGACATTCTGGGCCGCAAGGCGTACAAGAGTGTCACCGACGTTCCCGGTGAGGTGGATGTGGCGGTCTTCGCGATCCCCGCCAAGTTCGTGGCATCGGCGCTGGAAGAGGTGGGGCGCAAGGGGATCCCCAATGCGGTCCTCATCCCTTCCGGATTCGCCGAGACCGGTGAACAGGCGCTGCAGGACGAGATCGTGGCGATCGGTGAGCGGTACGGCGTACGGCTGCTCGGGCCGAACATCTACGGCTACTACTCGACGTGGCAGGACCTCTGCGCCACGTTCTGCACCCCGTACGACGTGAAGGGCGGGGTGGCGCTGACCTCTCAGTCCGGTGGTATCGGCATGGCCATCCTCGGCTTCGCCCGTTCCACCAAGACCGGTGTGTCGGCGATCGTGGGGCTCGGCAACAAGTCCGACATCGACGAGGACGATCTGCTGACCTGGTTCGGTGAGGATCCGAACACCCAGTGCATCGCGATGCACCTGGAGGATCTCAAGGACGGGCGCGCGTTCGTCGAGGCGGCGCGGGCGACCGTACCGAAGAAGCCGGTCGTGGTGCTGAAGGCCGGCCGTACCAGTGCCGGTGCGAAGGCGGCGGGTTCGCACACCGGTGCGCTGGCGGGCGACGACGCCGTCTACGACGACATTCTCCGCCAGGCCGGGGTGATCAGGGCCCCGGGGCTGAACGACATGCTGGAGTACGCGCGGGCGCTGCCGGTGCTGCCGACGCCCAAGGGCGACAACGTGGTCATCATCACGGGGGCGGGCGGCTCGGGCGTGCTGCTGTCGGACGCGATCGTCGACAACGGGCTCTCCCTCATGGAGATTCCGCCGGATCTGGACGCGGCGTTCAAGGCGTTCATTCCGCCGTTCGGTGCGGCAGGCAACCCGATCGACATCACGGGCGGCGAGCCGCCGTCCACGTACGAGGCGACGATCCGCCTCGGTATGGAAGACCCCCGCATCCATGCGCTGGTCCTCGGCTACTGGCACACGATCGTCACTCCCCCGATGGTCTTCGCGGAGCTGACGGCCCGTGTGGTCGCGGAGTTCCGCGAGCGCGGGATCGAGAAGCCGGTCGTTGCCTCGCTGGCCGGCGACATCGAGGTGGAGGAGGCGTGCCAGTACCTCTTCGAGCACGGCGTCGTCGCCTATCCGTACACCACGGAGAAGCCGGTCGCCGCTCTGGGCGCCAAGTACCGATGGGCCCGTGCGGCAGGACTGCTGGGCGGTGATCGATGACCTGAGTGCGAGAGCTCGAACCACGGGGTCTGCGGCGAACCGCTCGGCCGCAGACCCCGGGCGACGCGAAGTGGGAAC